>NZ_CVTP01000028.1:0-462016 GCF_900005865.1 Pseudomonas sp. 58 R 12 | reverse complement strand
CCCTCGCCACAGCAAGCTCCCTCGCCACAACGATCAACTGGCGGTAGCGAGTAGCAAGTCCTGCACCGACCGCCCCTTGCCGCGCCCACGGTCCAGCGCATACAACGACGCCGCAATCTCATCCGCCCGAATCGGCAGCACCGACAGCAAGGTGTCGCTCAAACCGTGGCTGGCCTGGCTGAAACCCTGGATGTAGATGCCGGCGTTGCAACGCTCGTCGGTGACGATGCGGTAGTCGCGCGCCACGTCAAAGTCGCCCAGATAATCTTCCAGCGGTGCCAGCAAGGCGCGGTGCGTCTGGCGCTCGTAGCCGGTGGCGAGGATCACCGCGTCGTAATGATTGACGCTGGTTTCGCCACTGGCGTTATTGCGCAGCGCCAGTTCGATGCCCAACGGACCAGGGGTGGCTTTCTCGACCACCGTCATGGTGCGGAACGCCTGGCGGGCGATGCCGGAGACTTTCTGGCGATAAAAGATGCCGTAGATACGCTCGATCAGGTCCAAGTCTACCACCGAATAATTGGTGTTCTGGTACTCGGCGACCAGGCGCTCACGCTCGGCGCCTTCCTGCTGGAACACCAGGTCGGTAAAGGCCGGCGAGAACACTTCGTTGACGAACGGGCTGTCATCGGCGGGCTTGAGCGCCGATCCGCGCAGGATCATGTCGACCTGCACCGACGGGAAGCTGTCGTTCAGGTCGATAAACGCTTCGGCTGCACTCTGGCCGCCGCCGATGATGGCGATGCGCATGGCCTTGCCCTCGACACACGGTTGCGTGGCCATGCGCTCCAGGTATTGAGAATGGTGGAACACCCGGCTGTCCCCTTTGAGCGCCTTGAACGCCTCCGGAATACGTGGTGTGCCGCCAGCGCTGACCACCACCGAACGGGTGGTGCGTACATGCTGCTCGCCCAGAGCATCGCGGGAAATCACGCGCAGCGCTTCAACCTGCTGCTGATGCAGGATCGGCTCGATGGCCAGCACTTCCTCGCCGTAGCGCGCCTGGGCCTGGAACTGCCCGGCGACCCAGCGCAGGTAGTCGTTGTACTCCATGCGGCACGGGTAAAAGGTGCCCAAGTTGATGAAGTCCACCAGGCGGTCGTGGGCTTTCAGGTAATTGACGAAGGAATACGGGCTGGTGGGGTTACGCAGAGTCACCAGGTCCTTGAGGAACGAGATCTGCAGTTCGCTCTGGGTCACCAGGGTATTGCCGTGCCAGCGGTAGTCGGCCTGTTTGTCGAGAAACAGCACGTCCAGTTTGCCCTGGGCCTTTTCGCGCTCCTGCAGGGCGATGGCCAGCGCCAGGTTCGAAGGGCCGAAACCGATACCGATCAGGTCGTGAACCGCGGGCGAAGCAATAGCCTGTGTCATTCCAGTGTCCTCTGGATAAGCCCCTTGGCGGTGGGGCGGGAATACCTTTCAAGACCTGCACAACAGGTCATCTGTTGATAGGAAACGAGGACAGTGAAATAAAATTTAACTAACAGGTGATCAGTGCGCTTCCCACTCTCGCATCCGCCCCCGGCAGTGCTTCATGGCGTTGACGATGTGTTTTTCCACCAGGGCGCGGGAAATGCACAGGCGCTCGGCGATTTGCAGGTGGGTCAGGCCGTCGAGCTTGCGCAGCAGAAAGCTGTCGCGGCAGGCAGGCGGCAGCTCGGCCAGGGCACGTTCGAGCAATTCCAGGCGCTGGCCGTGGTCGTGGTGGGTGTGGGGCGAGCAACTGGCGAAGCGCTCTTCGGCATCCAGCACATCCAGGGGTTCAACCTGGCGCAAGGCGTTGCGGCGATGACCGTCGATCACCAGGTTGAGCGCAGTGCGGTACAAAAAGGCGCGGGGTTGTTCGATGGGCGTGTCGCTGGAACGTTCCAGCACCCGGACATAAGCATCATGCACCACATCCTCGGCCACCTGACGGTTGCCCAGCTTGGCGTTGAGGAAACACACCAGCTCGCGATAGTAGTTTTCCAACATGACTCCCGACCGCCGGGTGGCGGCATTAGGCCCTTGGGTGCAAAAAAGACAGCGTTTAGGTGATGGCAGTTTGAGTGCGTGCAATTTATAGTAATTCTCATCTACTTTTAAAGCACACTTGCATCAACGGACGATTATTTTTCTTCAAGGGAGCTGTAACTGCTTATGTAACAGCCTAAATCCCCGCGCAATTCCCTCGTCTACTTGTCAGCTCCCCGCAACTGCGGTCCGAACTTTCCTGGCTGGAACCAAAGCATGAAACGCCCTCGACCTGCCCGACGCGCCTTGCTTGTTATCGCGTGCCTGATCCCCGTCATCGCCATCGCGGCCTGGCAAGTGCTGCCGCCGGGGCCCGACACCCTCACCACTGTGAGCGTCACCCGCGGCAATATCGAAAACAGCGTGACGGCCCTGGGCACCCTGCAACCCAGGCGTTATGTCGATGTAGGCGCACAGGCGTCCGGGCAGATCCGCAAGATCCACGTCGAGGCCGGCGATCAGGTCCAGGAAGGTCAGTTGCTGGTGGAGATCGACCCTTCCACGCAAAAAGCCAAACTCGACGCCAGCCGCTACGCCATCGAAAACCTCAAGGCTCAGTTGCAGGAGCAAAACGCCCAGCATGAGTTGGCACGCCAGAAGTACCAGCGCCAGCAGCGCCTGGCCGCCGGTAATGCGACCCGCGAAGAAGATGTACAAACCGCCAAAGCTGAATTGAGCGCTACAGCGGCCCGGGTCAGCATGTTCCAGGCGCAGATCCGGCAAGCCCAGGCCAGCCTGCGCAGCGATGAAGCGGAGCTGGGCTACACGCGCATCTATGCCCCGATGACCGGCACCGTAGTGGCGGTGGACGCGCGCGTCGGCCAGACCCTGAACGCCCAGCAGCAGACACCGCTGATCCTGCGCATCGCCAAACTGTCACCGATGACCGTCTGGGCGGAAGTCTCGGAAGCCGATATCGGCCACGTCAAACCGGGCATGACCGCCTATTTCACCACCCTGAGCGGCGGCAACCGGCGCTGGACCAGCACCGTGCGACAGATCCTGCCGATCCCGCCCAAGCCCTTGAATGAAACCCAAGGCAGCGGTAGCCCCAACAGTTCCAGCAAAAGCGGCAGTGGCCGTGTGGTGCTGTACACCGTGCTGCTGGACGTGGACAACAGCGACAACGCGTTGATGGCGGAGATGACCACCCAGGTGTTTTTCGTCGCCAGCCAGGTCAAGGACGCCCTCACTGCACCGGTTGCCGCGCTGCGGGGCACGTCCAGTGCCGACCGCCAGATCGCCCGGGTCCTGACCAAAAGCGGCCGTATCGAAGAACGCCACGTGCACCTGGGCATCAGTGACCGCCTGCGCGTCCAGGTGCTCGACGGCCTGAACGAGGGCGATCAATTGGTGATCGGCCCGGCCGACGGCAACGGGGGTTGAGTTGACCACGCCCCTGATCGAACTCAAGAACATCCGCAAATCCTACGGCGGCGGCGACAGCCCGCAGGTCGACGTGTTGCGCGGCATCGACCTGTCGATTCATGCCGGGGAGTTCGTTGCCATCGTCGGCGCCTCGGGCTCCGGCAAGTCCACGCTGATGAATATCCTCGGCTGCCTCGACCGCCCAAGCGTCGGTGACTACCTGTTCGCCGGGGAAAACGTCGCGCACCTGGACAGTGACGAACTGGCCTGGCTGCGCCGCGAAGCCTTTGGCTTCGTGTTCCAGGGCTACCACCTGATTCCCTCCGGCTCGGCCCAGGAAAACGTCGAGATGCCGGCGATCTATTCCGGCATCAGCGCCACCGAGCGCCATGCCCGCGCCAACGCGCTGCTCACGCGCCTGGGCCTGGCCGACCGCACCGGCAACCGTCCGCACCAGCTTTCCGGCGGCCAGCAGCAACGCGTGTCCATCGCTCGCGCGTTGATGAACGGTGGCCACATCATCCTGGCCGATGAACCCACCGGCGCCCTCGACAGCCACAGCGGCGCCGAGGTCATGACCCTGCTCGACGAACTGGCCAGCCAAGGCCACGTGGTGATCCTGATCACCCACGACCGCGAAGTGGCGGCGCGGGCCAACCGCATCATCGAGATTCGCGATGGCTTGATCATCAGTGACTCGGCCGATGGCAGCGAAATAGCTCCTGCATTAGCCAACGGCGCCCTGCAAGCCGTTGACCTGCGCCAACGCCTGGCCGACGGCGCCGAGCACAATGGCGCATGGAAAGCCGAATTGGTGGATGCCGTGCAAGCTGCCTGGCGGGTGATGTGGATCAACCGCTTCCGCACCGCGTTGACCCTGCTGGGCATCATTATCGGCGTGGCATCGGTGGTGGTGATGCTGGCGGTGGGCGAAGGCAGCAAGCGCCAGGTCATGGCGCAGATGGGCGCGTTCGGCTCCAACATCATCTACCTCAGTGGATCGTCGCCCAACCCGCGTACGCCGCCGGGGATCGTGACGCTCAATGACGTCCACGCACTGGCCGCCCTGCCCCAGGTGCAGCGCATCATGCCGGTCAACGGCAGCGAAGCCGGGGTGCGTTTTGGCAATGTCGACTACATGGCCTATGTGGGCGGCAATGACACCAACTTCCCGGAGATCTTCAATTGGCCGGTGGTCGAGGGCAATTATTTTACCGCCGAGGACGAGCGCGCCGCCGCCACGGTGGCGGTGATCGGGCATCGTGTGCGCGAGAAGCTGTTCAAGGGCGAGGTCGACCCCATCGGCCAGTACATCCTGATTGAGAACGTGCCGTTCCAGGTGATCGGCGTGCTGGCGGAAAAAGGCGCCAGCTCTGGCAACAAGGACAGCGACGACCGCATTGCCATTCCTTATACCGCCGCCAGCGTGCGCCTGTTCGGCAGCTATAACCCCGAATACGTGGTGATCGCGGCGGCTGATGCGCGCAAGGTCCACGAGGCCGAGCTGGCCATCGACCAGTTGATGCAAACGCTGCACAACGGCAAGCGCGATTACGAGCTGACCAACAACGCGGCGATGATCCAGGCCGAAGCCCACACGCAGAACACGCTGTCGTTGATGCTCGGTTCGATTGCCGCGATTTCCCTGTTGGTGGGCGGTATCGGCGTGATGAACATCATGTTGATGACCGTGCGCGAACGTACCCGCGAAATCGGTATCCGCATGGCCACCGGCGCACGCCAGCGCGACATCCTGCGCCAGTTCCTTACCGAAGCGGTGATGCTCTCGGTGGTCGGCGGCCTGTGCGGCATCGCCCTGGCCCTGCTGGTGGGTGGCGTGCTGGTACTGGCCGAGGTGGCGGTGCAGTTTTCCCTGGTGGCGGTGTGTGGCGCATTTGGTTGCGCGCTGGTCACCGGCGTCGTATTCGGCTTTATGCCGGCCCGTAAAGCTGCCCGGCTCGATCCGGTTAAGGCGTTGACCAGTGAATAAACGATCCATCTACTTGCCCGGTTTGTGTGTGTTGCTCAGCGCCTGCGCCGGCAACCCACCGGCCATCGACACGGCTATTGCGCCGCCTGCCGCCTGGCAATACGCCGAGCGCGACGCCGCCCAGGCCACCAACCAGCAATGGTGGACACACTTCGCCAGCCCGCAGTTGAACCGTCTTATCGAGCAGGCCCGCCGTGACAGTTTCGACGTTGCCGCCGCCACGGCCCGTGTGCGCCAGGCGCAGGCCAGTGCGGTGATAGCCGGTGCGCCATTGTTGCCCGAGGTGAAGTTCAACCTCACGACCAGTCACCAGAAACTCATACGCGGCCCGGGTGGACCGGACCTGGATGCGTCCCAAAGCGACGACGCCGTCGACAACTTCGGCGCCAACCTCACCGCCAGCTACGAAGTGGACTTCTGGGGTGGCCGCGCCGCCGCCCGCGACAGCGCCCTGCACAGCCTGCGCGCCAGCGAGTTTGACCGGGCCACCGTGGAACTGACCCTGCTCAGCAGCGTGGCCGACCGCTACGCACAAACCCTCGCCGCCCACCAACGCCAGCAGATCGCCGAGCTGAACCTGGCCAATGCGCGCAACGTGCTCGACCTGGTACAGACGCGCTACGACGCCGGCTCCGCCACGGCCCTGGAACTGGCACAGCAAAAAAGCCTGGTGGCCAGCCAGCAACGCCAGTTGCCGCTGATCCAGCAACTGGCCGAAGAATCGCAGATCACCCTGGCCGCCCTGCTCGGCCAACCGGTGCAGGCGTTGGACCTGGGCGCCGAGCCCTTTCAGGCACTGACCTGGCCGACCATCGGCGCCGGCCTGCCCAGCCAACTGCTCAGCCGCCGGCCCGATATCGCCAAGGCCGAGGCGCAACTGGCGGCAGCACAGGCCGACGTCACCGTGGCCCGCGCGGCCATGCTGCCCGCCGTCACCCTTGGTGCAACCTTGGGCTCCGACGCCTACAAGGCCATGGATGTGCTGCGCAGCCCCTACTACACGCTGACCGCCGGCCTCGTCGGCCCGATCTTCAACAACGGCCGTTTAAGTGCTGAACGTGACAAGGCTCGCGCACGCCAGGATGAACTGCTGCAAACCTATCGCGGCGCGATCATCAATGGCTTTGCCGATGTGGAAAAAGCCCTCAGCGGCATCACCCGCCTCGACCAGCAACGCGAATGGCAAAGTGAAGAGCTGAAACAGGCCCAGACCGCGTTCCAGATCGCCGAAAGCCGCTACCAGGCAGGTGCCGAAGACCTGCTCACGGTGCTGGAAACCCAGCGCACGCTGTACGCGGCCCAAGACCAGAATGTGCAACTGCGGCTGTCACGCCTGCAGGCCAGCATCGCGCTGTACAAGGCACTGGGCGGTGGCTGGCAGGCACAGATCCGATAAACAAAACTCCGATCTCGTACATTATCTGTCTTTTCACCCTACATTCTTCGACCTGAGGTCCTTGGTAAAAAAGCCGCTATTACACGGCCGCCCAGGACCTCTCGATGACTGTTGCAAACTACCTGACGTGCGCCTGTCTCTGGCTGACGGCAAGCCTTGCCTCTGCCCAACCACTGATCCCTCCCACCACCATCGACTGGCTGCTGGACTGCCCCCTGCCCACCGTTGAGCGCCTGGACCCCGAGGTGCTGCAACGCACCCAATGCGGCATTGTGAACGTACCGCGCAATTACGCCGCGCCCCGGCAAGGCAGCTTGCGTCTCTACCTGACTCGCGTCGGCGCCCGTGACCCGCTGAACCGTGAAGGCGTGGTGTTTGCCCAGGCTGGCGACGCCGCCGCCAACAACCAGGGCGGCACCTTTGTCATTCACCTGACCAGCCTCTGGGGCGCCTACGCCAACCCCGCCTATCGCACGCTGGTCGACCGTTACGACGTGATCGAACTCAGCCCCCGCGACCTCAGCAACGACAACGGCATCGAACAGGCCGCCCAGGACATGGAGTACGTCCGCAGGCAACTTGGCGACGCCCAACTGCTCTACCTGGGCAATGACAACGCCGCCCGCCTGGGTAGCCGTTACGCTGCGCTGTTTCCCGATCGCGTGGCGCGCATGGTGCTGGTCAACGCGCAACAGGCCGAAGAAGCGGCTTCGCCGGTCGAGCAACTGCGGCTGAAAGAACCCGTCAAGCACGCCGCCAGCAGTTGCATCAACCGCTGGGTCGCAGACTTCCTGGTCTTTGGCAAGCAGCCACCGCCGTCCACCCGTTGCCTTGACTCAGGTAACCGCGGAGCAGCCACCCGTTTGCGACCTGTTGCCATCGAAAACGACACGTGGCGTTGACGCTGCATCCCGATCGCTATTAAGTGCTATTTATCCGCATTAATACGATAAATCGAACCCATGCTAAGTCGCCCGCTCCGACGCAAACGCCAGAAGCTGTCCGATGTGATTGTCGAGTCGGTCAAGCGCTCCATCGTCACCGACGCCTTGAAGCCCGGCGACCGTCTACCCACTGAACGTGAGCTGATGGAAAGCTTCCAGTGCTCCAAGGGCTCGGCCCGCGAAGCGCTCAAGGCCCTGGAAGTGGAAGGCCTGGTGAGCACACGCACCGGCCCCAGCGGTGGTGCTTACCTGAACCAGGCCGGCACTGAGCCCGCCAGCCGCGCGCTGCGCAACTACCTGCACTTCCAGCATTTGGATGGCGAGCAGGTGTACCAACTGCGCAAAGTCATCGAAGTGGAACTCGCGGTGTCGGTGCTCGGGCGCTTGAGCGAAGACGACTACCAGGCCCTGCAAGACAACGTGGATTTCTGCAGCGCCCCGGAAGACAGCGAGGCCGGCCAGCGCGAGCAACGCCTGGCGGAACTGGAGTTCCATAACCTGCTGGCCAAGGCCTGCCCCAATCCGTTGCTGAGTTTCATGGCGCAGTTTCTCAACGACCTGCTGCGCGACCTGGTGGTGTTGAAAAAGGCCTACAAGCCCAAGCGCAAGCAGTTCGACGCGGCCAACCTGGATTATCACAAACAGTTGCTGATCGCCTTTCGTGCCGGGGATGAACGCGCGGTGCGCGGTTTGATGCATGAGCACATGTGCGATGCGGAACACCATATGACGGCGCTGGAAGGTGAAGTCAGCCCGCATTTTCTGCTGGAGTTCGATCACAACCACTGAAAACACCGCGGTACCTACTGTGGAAACCCGATCAATGTGGGAGCTGGCTTGCCTGCGATGCAGGCACCTCGGTGTTCAGTTACACCGAGTCGATGCGATCGCAGGCAAGCCAGCTCCCACAGTTGACCGGGTTCCAACCCTCAGACCGTTTCACCCAATTCAATAACAGGCCTGCCCACAGGCCCTTGCTCCACCGTATCGCCCTTGCCACTCCTGCCAATAACTAAACCAGGGAGTCACCCCATGCAGCGTCGTACGTTGTTGAAAGCCAGTCTCACCGCAGCCGCCGCCCTCAGCCTCCCGCTGAGTATCCGGTCGGCATTCGCCGCCGAGCCCTTTACCTTTTACGGCCTCAAGTCCATGTCTGGCGCCTTTGCCAGCTATGGCAAATTTGCCGACATGGGTTCGCGCCTGGCGGTGGAACAGCACCCCGAACTGCTCGGCCGGCCACTGAACTACAAAGTCATCGACACCGAAGGCAACGCCGGCAAGGCCGTGCGCAAGGTGCAGGAAGCCATCCAGCAGGACGGCGCGCGGTTCTTCCAGGGCTGCACGCTGTCGTCGTCGGCACTGGCGGTGGCCAAGGAAGTCGACAAAGTCGGCGGTGTGTTCATGACCCCGGTCGGCGCCGACGAAGTCACCGGCAAGGATTGCAACCTCGCGACCTTCCGCTGGTCGGTGCCCACCTACGGTGCGATCCGCGAAACCATGGTGCCGCTGATCAAACTGCTGCCGGACGCCAAGCGCTGGTACACCATCACCCCGCAATACGTGTTCGGCGAAGCGCTGCTTGAAGGCGCAAAAACAGTGCTCAAGGAAAACGGCCTGGAACACATCGGCAACAGCTACCACTCACTGCAAGAACAAGAATTCTCCGGCTACCTGACCAACGCCATCGCCGCCAAGCCCGATGTACTGGTGCTGCTCAACTTCGGCAGCCAGTCGTCCAACACCCTGCGCCAGGCGGTGAACTTCGGCATCAAGGAGCGCATGAAAGTGCTGCTGGTATGGTCCGCCGGCCTCGACCAATTCCAGGAGTTGGGCAGCGATGTGCTTGAAGGCGTGTACCTCGGCGCGCAGTACTGGCACCAGGTCGACACCCCGCTCAACCGCGAACTGGTCAAGCTGACCCAGGCCAAGTACGGCATCAACCCCACCTACCCGCTGGCCGCCGATTACATCAGCACCAAGGTCATGCTCGACACCATCATGTCCACCGGCAGCTTTGACGGCAAAACCGTGGCCAAGGCCATGCAGGGCTTGAGTTTTGAAGGCCCGACCGGCAAGGAATCGATCCGCGCTGGCGACCACCAAGTGATCAAGGATTACTACCTGCTGATCGGCAAGGCCACCGGCGACATGGCCGACAAGGACGACCTGGCCAAAGTGCTCAGCGCCGGCCAGTCGTTCCCGCCAGTGGAAGCCACGGGCTGCACGCTCGGCTGATCCCCTGAATTTGGTAGCGCAGGGCCGTGCGAGCGGCCTCCTGCAGAGGGTTCCTGCATGCTTAATCTTTACCTGTTCCAGATACTCAACGGCCTTGGATTGGGGATGATCTACTTCCTGATCGCGGTCGGGCTGACGATCATTTTCGGCCTGCTCAACTTCGTCAACTTCGCCCACGGCGCGTTCTTCTTGCTGGGCGCCTACATCTGCTACACCGCCGTGAGCCTCACCGGCAATTTCTGGCTGGCGCTGTTGATCGCCCCGCTGGTGGTGGCCGCGTTGGCCTGGGCCATCGAGCGATTATTGATCCAGCGGATTTACCACTTGCCGCACATGTTCCAGATCCTGGTGACCTTGGGCATCGCGCTGATCATCCAGGAAGCCAGCGTGATGATCTGGGGGCCGGTGGGCAAGAGCGTCGCCGTGCCTGAGCTGCTGCGCGGCGTGCTGGTGGTGGGTGACTTCGTCTACCCCTATTACCGCCTATTCCTCATCGTGTTTTCCGGGCTGGTCGGCCTGGGCCTGTGGCTGCTGTTGGAACGCACGCGCTTCGGCGCCCTGGTACGGGCAGGCAGTGAGAGCACCGAAACCGTCTCGTTGCTGGGCACCAATATTTTCCGCCTGTTCTCCATGACCTTCGCACTTGGCGTTGCCCTGGCCGGCATGGCCGGTGTGCTGTTCGCGCCGTTGCGCGGCGCCCAGCCCTTCGTCGGCCCGGAAATTCTCGGGGTGGCGTTTGTGGTCGTGGTGATCGGCGGCATGGGTTCGTTCAGCGGTGCGCTGGTCGGCGGTTTGCTGGTGGGCGTGGTGCAAAGCCTGATGACCACACTTTGGCCCCAGGGCGCGAGCCTGATGATCTACGGCGCAATGGCCGTGGTGATTCTGGTACGTCCTTACGGCCTGTTTGGGAGAGCCTGACATGAGCGAGAAAAACCCCCTGCCGTTTGCCAAGACGCAATCGCGCGCGATGTTGCTGTGGGTATTGGCAGTGCTGATTGGCCTGCCCTTGATACTGCCCTCGGCGACCCTGGCCACCGAGATCCTGATCTTTGCCATGGCCGCCCTCGCCTGCAACTTGCTGCTGGGTTACACCGGGCTACTGTCGTTCGGCCAAGGCATCTTCTTTGGTGCCGGCGCGTATTGCGCGGCGTTGCTGATGATCCACCTGCAAATGGGTTTGTTCACGGCGCTGCTCGGCGCCGCCGTCGCCGGTGGGTTCCTGGCCTTGTTGGTGGGCGCCCTGGCGATCCGCCGTACCGGCATCTACTTCGTGATGCTGACCCTGGCGTTCAGCCAAATGGCTTACTTCGTCGCCTATACCCTCAGTGACTGGACCGGCGGCGACAACGGCCTGCTCAGCGTGCCACGCCCGGAAATCCGCCTCGGTGACACCGTGTTGCTGTCGCTGGCCGACGCCCGCGCCTTCTACGGCTTTGTCGCGGTGCTGTTCCTGCTGATCTTTATCGGCGCACGCCGGGTGATCGCTTCACCGTTCGGCAGCACGCTGATGGCGATCCGCGAAAACGAAACCCGTGCCTCGGCCATCGGCTACGACACGCGGCATTTCAAGATCCTGGTGTTTGTGTTGTCTGGCGCGGTCACCGGGATTGCCGGCGCGCTGTACGCCATGCTGCTGCACTTTGTGCCCCTGTCGAATATCGACCTGATGATGTCCGAGAACATCCTGATCATGACCATCGTCGGCGGCACGGGCTCGTTGTTCGGCTCGTTGCTGGGCGCCGGTTCCATCGTGTTGCTGGGAGATTTCCTCTCCGACCTGTGGCCGCGCTGGCTGATGCTGCTGGGGGTGATTTTGATCCTGGTGGTGATCTTCATGCGCGGTGGTTTGTGGGGCGGCCTGGTGTCGCTGTTTGAACGGGTGCGAGGCAGTCGCAAGGCCGCCGCTGTCGCCAAGGAGGACGTGCTATGAGCATCCTGCTGGAAACCAAAGACTTGGAACTGGCCTACGGTGCCTTTCATGCGGTGAATGGCGTAAACCTCAAGGTCGAAGCCGGCACCATCCACACCATCATTGGCCCCAACGGCGCGGGCAAGACCAGCCTGTTCCACTGCCTCACCGGTGAGCGCCAGGCCACCGCCGGGGCGATTCATTTCGACGGCAGGAACCTGATGCGCAAACCGGCTCATGCCCGTGTCGGCCTGGGCATGGCGCGCTCGTTCCAGCTTACCAGCCTGTTCCAGAACCTCAGCGTGCGCGAAAACCTGCGCCTGGCCGCCCAAGGCCGCGATGGTGTGCGCGCCCTGAATTTCTGGCGCCGCGTGGACAGCAAGCGCGAACACCTGGAGATGGCCGACCACGTGCTGGAACGCCTGCAACTCACCGCCCGCGCCGACACCCTGGCCGGCGAGTTGTCCCACGGCCAGCAACGCGTGCTGGAGGTGGGCATGTCGATCTGCTCCAAACCCAAACTGTTGATGCTCGACGAGCCCACCTCGGGCATGGGCATCGACGACATCCCGATCATGACCCAACTGATCAGCGACCTCGGCCGCGACCACACGGTGCTGTTGATCGAACACAACATGAGCATTGTCATGTCCATCAGCCAACGCATCACGGTGATGAGCCACGGGCAGATCCTGGTGGAAGGCACGCCGGAATTCGTGCGGGCCGATGAACGTGTGCGCAGTGCGTACCTTGGGGAGGCTGCCTGATGCTGATCGTCGAGAATATCCATTCCTACTACGACAAGAGCCACGTGCTGGAAGGCGTGTCGCTGACCGTAAACCCTGGCGAGCTGGTGACGCTGCTGGGCCGCAACGGCGCCGGCAAGACCACGACGCTGCGCAGCATCCTCGGGATTATTTGCCCACGCCAGGGCCAGATCCATTTCAACGGCCAGGCACTGGTGGGCCAGAAGATCTTTGAAATTGCTCGCCAGGGCCTGGCGCTGGTACCGGAGAACCGCGGAATTTTCCGCCTGCTGACCGTCGAAGAAAACCTGCGCATCGCCGCACGCAAGACCAGCCGCTGGCAGCTCGAAGACGTCTACGGCATGTTCCCGCGCCTCAAGGAGCGGCGTAAAAACGCCGGCCACGCACTGTCTGGCGGCGAGCAACAAATGCTCGCCATCGCCCGTGCGCTGCTCAACGATCCAAAGTTGCTGATCCTTGATGAGCCCACCGAAGGCCTGGCCCCGGTGATCGTCGACGAGTTGGTGAAGATCCTGCGCAAGGTCAAGGACGACGGCCTGCCGGTGTTGCTGGTGGAACAGAACCTGATGGTCTGCGACAAGCTCGCCGACCGCCATTACGTACTCGAACAAGGCCGCGTGGTCTACGAGGGCAGCGCCGCCGCTTTCCGCGCCGACCCGACCATCAAGAACCGCTACCTGGCCCTGAGTGCCTGACCGGAGATTGCACATGAATAGTTTTGCGCAACCGCTCAAGAGCAACGCCCCGCTGATCAATCGCGACCGCTTGTGGCAATCCTTGATGGACCTGGCCCAGCTTGGCGCCACGGCCAAGGGCGGCGTGTGCCGCCTGGCCCTCACCGACCTGGACCGCCAGTCCCGCAACCTGTTTGTGCAATGGTGTGAGGCGGCCGAGTGCAGCGTCAGTGTCGACGCCATCGGCAATATTTTCGCGCGCCGCGCCGGGCGCAATCCTGCCCTGCCCCCGGTGATGACCGGCAGCCATATCGACACCCAGCCCACCGGCGGCAAGTTCGACGGTTGCTACGGGGTGATGGCCGGGCTGGAAGTGATCCGCACCCTCAATGATTTGAACATCGAAACCGAAGCGCCGATTGAAGTGGTGGTATGGACCAACGAAGAAGGCTCGCGCTTCCCGCCGTGCATGATGGGTTCGGGTGTGTTTGCCGGTAAATTCGATTTACAGGACACCCTCGACAAGCTCGACGACCAAGGCCTGTCCGTGGGCGCTGAGTTGCAGCGCATCGGCTATGCCGGTGCCCGCACGGTGCTGGGCCATCCGGTAGGCGCGTATTTCGAAGCCCATATCGAACAAGGCCCGGTGCTGGAAGACCAGGCCACGACGATTGGCGTGGTCATGGGCTGCCTGGGCCAGAAGTGGTTCGACCTGACCTTCACTGGCGTCGAAGCCCACGCCGGCCCGACGCCAATGCACCTGCGCAAGGATGCCCTGGTGGGCGCTGCAGAGGTGGTCAGCGCGGTGAACCGTATCGCCCATCAACAACAACCGCACGCCTGTGGCACGGTCGGTTGCCTGAGCCTGCACCCCGGTTCACGCAACGTGATTCCTGGCCAAGTGCACATGACCATCGACCTGCGCCACCTGCATGCGGACACGCTGCAAGCCATGGTCGATGAAGTGCGCGGCGTGATCGAAGCCACCGCCAAAACACACGGCCTCACCTTTGAGCTGACGCCGACGGCCGACTTCCCGCCGCTGGACTTCAACCCGGCCTGCGTCAACGCGGTGCGCGACGCGGCGGGTGTGTTGGGCTTGAGCCATATGGATATCGTCAGCGGCGCCGGGCACGACGCGATTTTCGTCGCTGAGTTGGGCCCTGCCGGGATGATCTTTGTGCCGTGCGAGGGCGGCATCAGCCATAACGAAATCGAAAACGCCGCGCCGGATGACCTGGCGGCGGGCTGCGCGGTATTGCTGCGGGCCATGGTCAATGCGGCTCAGGGGGATGTGGCATGAGTGAGATCGGCGAACTGACGGCAGTGCAACTGCTGCAGCATTTTCGCGACAAGAGCCTGTCGCCGGTGGAAGTCACCGAGGATGCCTTGCTGCGTATCGAACGCTATAACCCAGTGGTAAACGCCTACTGCCACGTGGACCCCGAAGGCGCGCTGTACGCAGCTCGCGCTTCCGAACAACGCTGGCTCGACGGCCAACCCTGCGGCGCGTTGGACGGCGTGCCGGCGTCGATTAAAGACCTCACGCTGACGATCGGCATGCCCACCCGCAAGGGCTCGCGCACCACATCCGCCGAGGGCCCATGGGACATCGACGCGCCCTTCACCGCCTTTATGCGCAAGGCCGGCGCGGTGCTGCTGGGCAAGACCACCACCCCGGAATTCGGCTGGAAAGGCGTCACCGACAACCCGCTCTACGGCGTCACCCGCAACCCCTGGGACACACGCACCACGGCCGGCGGTTCGTCCGGCGGCGCAGGGGCAGCGGCCGCATTGAACCTCGGTGTGTTGCACCAGGGCAGCGATGCGGGCGGTTCGATCCGGATTCCCTGTGCATTCACGGGCACCTTCGGGATCAAGCCGACCTTCGGTTATGTGCCGCAATGGCCGGCCAGCTCCATGACCATCCTCTCGCACCTGGGGCCGATGACCCGCACGGTGGAAGACAGCGTGTTGATGCTGCAGACCATCGCCCAGCCGGATGCGCGCGATGGCTTGATCGGTGCGCCACGGAGCACACCGTGGCTGACGCCGGGTACGGATCTGAAAGGTTTGCGCGTCGCCTATAGCCCGACCTTCGGTTACGTGGACGTCGACCCGCAAGTGGCCAAGGTGGTCGCGCAGGCGGTGGAAGGGCTGGTGCAACTGGGCGCCCATGTCGAGCAAATCGACCCCGGCTTCAGTGACCCGCTGGAAGTCTTCAGCACCCTGTGGGCCGCCGGCGCCGCACGCCTGACCGGGAGCATGAGCGAGGCGCAAAAGCAGCTGCTCGATCCTGGTTTGCTGCGCATCGCACAACGCGGCGAACGCTTGAGCCTGGATGACTTCAACGCGGCCCTCGAAGCGCGCGCAGCCCTGGTGGCGCGCATGGCCGCATTCCATGAGCATTACGACGTGCTGGTGTCGCCGATGATGCCGATCACCGCGTTCGACGCCGGGCACGACGTGCCACCGGGTTCGGGTTTGCAGGAATGGACGCAGTGGACGCCGTTCACCTACCCCTTCAACCTGACGCAGCAACCGGCAGCTTCGGTGCCGTGCGGGTTGTCGGCGAATGGCTTGCCAGTGGGGTTGCACGTGGTGGGCGCGCGGTTTGCGGATGAAAAGGTTTTGCGGGTGTGCCAGGTGTACGCCAAAGCATTCCCTACCCCGCACTTGCAGGCACCAAAAAACCCAGTCTGAAATGCAATCTACTGTGGGAGCTGATTTGCCTGCGATAGCCGTGCATCAGTGACAACTGGATTGACTGAATCACCGCCATCGCAGCATAGGTATCTACACATCTTGGGGGCCCCCTCTGCGTAGCAGCTGTCGAGCCCTGGCGAGGCTGCGTTTGCGGGCTGTCTGACACACCGCTGACGCAGCCTCGCCAGGGCTCGACAGCTGCTACGCAATTTCACGTTGAAGATGTGTAGATACTTATGGCTATCGCAGCGGTTCGACGACTCGACAAGCCTGCTCCCACAGGTTTGACCACATTCCATTACAATGCCCCCCATTCATCCCCGGGGGCTTCATGGACATCGAACTGGCACGCACTTTCCTCGAAATCACCCGCTGCGGCAGCCTGGCTGCGACGGCCGAGAAACTGCATGTCACCCAAACCGCTATCACCGCGCGGGTCAAGAGCCTCGAAAGCCAATTGGGCAGCACGCTGTTCATCCGCAACCGCGCCGGCGCACGCCTGACCGCCGACGGCGAAGCCTTCGTGGTGTACGCCAACCAATTGCTGCAAACCTGGGAAGCCGCGCGCCGCGACCTGCCGCTGCCGGATGGCTATCGCAATGTGCTGCATATCGGCGGCGAGGTCAGCCTGTGCAACCCGTTGATGCTCGGCTGGGCCCAGGCGCTGCGCCAACATATTCCGGGCCATGCGCTGCGTACCGAAATCCGCGAAGGCGAGTACCTGTTGCGCCAGCTGGAACTGGGCGTGCTCGACGCCGCGCTGGTGTTCCAGCCGCAATACTGGCCGGGGTTGCAGGTGGAGCAGGTGCTGGAAGAAAAACTGATCCTGGTGCAGTTGGTGAGCAATCCGGCCCCCTACGTGTATATCGACTGGGGCCCGGGCTTTCGCCAACAACACGATGCCGCCCTGCCCGACAAGGCCCGCGCCGCGCTGAGTTTCAACCTCGGCCCGCTGGCGTTGCAGTACATCCTGGAAAACGGCGGCGCCGGCTACTTCCGTACTCGCGTGGTGCAGAGCTACCTGGACAGTGGCGTGATGCAGCGCGTGCCCAAGGCGCCGGAGTTCAGCTTCCCCACTTACCTGGTGTATTCACGGGCGCGGGATTCGGCGGTGTTGCAACAGGCACTGGGGTTGTTGCGCGAAGTGGTCAAGGCTGAAACTGACTGGTCGCAGCGCTGGGACCCATTGATTTGAATCACCCTATCCCCGCGCGCATGCTAGCCTGCGGGTGTTTCCTTTTGCAGCCTTACCGATGAACAAGAAAAAGTCCGTCACCATCAGCGACATCGCCAAACGGGTCGGCATGACCACCATCACGGTGTCCCGCGCGCTGAGCAAACCCGACTTGGTCAAACCGGCCACCTTGGCGCGCATCCTCGAAGTAGCGCGGGAGCTGGACTACGTGCCCAACGCCTTCGCGCGCGGGCTCAAGCGCAGCGAAAGCCTGATCATCGGCGTGATCACCGCCTCAGTGGACAACCCGTTCTACAGCGAAATGATCAAGGCGATTTCCCGCGAGGCCAAGCAGCACGGCTACACCATCATGCTGGTAGACACCGACGAACTGGAAGAACTGGAAAGCAAAGCCGTGGACACCCTGTTGGGCTACCGCGTGGCGGGGATCATCCTGTCGCCGGTCTCGGACGAGCCAAGCTACCAGCCCGACTACCTTGAACGCCTGGGCAACGGCAAGACCCCGGTGGTGCTGCTCGATCGCACGATTCACGACAGCCCGTTCAGCCGCGTAGTGCTGGACAACTATCACAGCGGCATCCAGGCCGCGCACTACCTGCTGCGCCAGACACCCGAGCTCAAGCGCCTGCTGGTGCTGACGGGGCCCGAACACTCACGCATCACCGTCGAACGCCTCAAGGGCCTGCGTGAAGTGCTGGCCGAACATCCCCAGGTGCAGGTCGAGGTGCAGGCCGGCGACTACACGCTGATGCCGTCGTACCTGCACACCCTCGACTACCTGGCCGAACACTCGGCGCCGGATGCGATCATGGGCTTCAACCAGTTGATCACCCTCGGTGCCCTGCGCGCGTTGCGCATGCACAACATCCCCCACGACAGCCTGACCATTTGCGGCATCGATCGCCTGCCCTTCGCCGATATCTTCGGCGTGCCCATCGCCTGTGTGGCCCACGACGCGTCCTTGGCCGGCAGCAGCGCGGTACGCCTGTTGCTCGACCGCCTCGAAGACCCGTTCAAACCACGGGACAAGGTGGTGATAGCCGGCCGGTTGGAAAACGGCTAGCGGCTGGTGTAGCCACCGTCGATGGGCAGGCTGACGCCGCTGATCATGCTGGCGGCGCGGCTCAGCAGGAACAGCACCGGCAGCGCAACTTCCACGGTTTCAGCGAAGCGTCCCAAGGGAATAGCCGCCAGCGCCGGATCGCGCTTGGCCGGCTCGGACCAGGCCATGGTCGCCATCGGTGTGAGCGTGACCGTAGGATTGACGCTGTTGACGCGAATCCCAAAACGGCCCCACTCGGCGCATTGCACGCGGGTGATCGCATCCAGCGCGGCCTTGGACGCGCAGTAGCCGAGGTGATCGTCCAGGGCCACCAGCGAGGCCTGGCTGGAGACGTTGACGATGCTACCGGCGATGTGTGCCTCGATCATTTTGGCGGCCACGCGGCTGGCGACTTGCGCGGCGGCGCGAGCGTTGACGTTCATCACTTGGTCGAACGCGTCGGCGCTGATCGCGGCGGCGGGTTCCAGGCGCGAGATGCCGGCGCAGTTGACCAGGCCGTGCAGCGGCGGCAGGTCTTGCAGGGCTTTGTCGAGGGCGGTGCTGTCGGCGATGTCCAGGCAGAGGGTGTGGCAGCCGAGTTGGGCCAGGGCTTGGGCGTCGCGGCCGAGGGCAAAGACGTCGGCGCCGCTGGCAATCAGCTGCAGCGCGATCTCGCGGCCGATGCCACTGCTGGCGCCGGTGACGAGGATGCGGTGGTGGGTGAAGTCAAAGGCTGCGTTCATGAATAGAGATCTCAAAAACAATGAAGATCCAATGTGGGAGCTGGCTTGCCTGCTCCCACATTTGGACTGTGTTGAATCAGTTCGTTTGCAGGTTATGCATGATCGGTTTCAGGGCGGGATACAGCTTCAAATACTCGGCAAACGCCCGGTCATAAACCCCGACGTTTTCAACCTTTGGCTCCGCCCGCAGCGCCAGCTGCACCCACCCTTTATCCATCTCCCCATCACTTACCAATCCCACCGTATGCGCCGCCAACAACGCCGCACCCAACGCAGCTTCTACCTCCTGAACGATGGTGTACACCGGGTACTGCGTGATATCCGCGATGATCTGCATCCACAAATCCGAATGGCTCGCGCCACCCACCACGATCAAACGCGGGTCCAGGGAATGCGCCCCGCGCGTGCCCGCTTCGATGTTATGCCGCAGGGCAAAACTCACCCCCTCCAGCACCGCGCGGTACAGGTGAATGCGGCTGTGATACAGGTTCAAGCCGACAAAACTGCCACTCGCGCGGTCATCCCACACCGGGCTGCGCTCGCCCATCAGGTATGGCAGGAACAACAGGCCCTCACTGCCCGCCGGAATGCTCATCGCGCTCTGTTCCAGCAGCGCCAGGCTGTCCTGGCTGGTGGCCTTGGCCTGTAGCTCTTCAGCCTGGCAGAACTGCTCGCGAAACCAGCTGACCGAGGCACCGGCCGTGATCGCACCGCCGAATATGTACAGGTCCCGGTGGCCGTTATAGACGTGGGGCATGCTCACCAAGCCGTGGTGTGCATCCACCTGTTGGTTCAGGTAACCCCAGCACATGCTGGTGCCGATCATCGCCACGTGATTGCCCGGCTGAGTCACGCCCGCTGCCAAGGTGGCCATGGCCGCATCGACACCACCGGCCAGGATCGGCGTGCCGGCCTGCAGGCCCAGGCGCAATGCCCAGTCTTGCAACAAGCCACCGACCACTTCACCGGAATACACCAGGCGTTCAGGCATCATCGCCTGCGGTATGCCCAGTGCATCAAGCATCTCACCGGACCAATCACGCGCTTTCACATCGTAGACACCACCGATGTTGCCGGCGCTGCTATGGTCCACCGCCAACTCACCCGTGAGGCACCAGTTGATATAGCTGTTGGGCGGCAGCAGGTAGCGGGTTTTCGCCCACACCTGAGGCTGGTGCTGCTTGAGCCAGAGCATCTTGGTGAAACCGTAGTAGCTGTCCACCGAGTTGCCGGTGACCTCGAACAAACGCTCCAGGTCCACCTGCTCGCGCACCCAGGCCACCTGCTCGCCGGCGCGGCGGTCCATCCAGATCAGGCACGGGTGCAGCGGTGTGATCTGTGCATCCACCGCAATTCCCGAACCGCCATACAGGCTGCTGATGCACAGCGCCTTGACCTGCTGCGCCGCCACGCCCGCCTTGCCCATGCACTGCGCGACACAGGCTTCGACGGCGTCCAGCCAGACCTGCGGCCATTGTTCGGCCCAGCGCACTTTCGGGGTATCTACGCGATACCCCTGGCTGTGCTGGGCGATGATCGTGCCTTGACCATCCACCAGCAGCGCCTTGGTGCTCTGGGTTCCTATGTCGACACCCATCACGTAGTTCATGCTCAGGCCACCGGCTTCAACAGCACCTTGATTGACTTGGTCGAGTTGGCCAGCTCAAACGCTTCGGCGTAGTCATCCAACGGGAAATCGTGGGTAACGATGCCCTTGGAAGTGACCAGGCCACGTTCGAACAGGTCGATGGCAATCGGGTAGCAGTAAGGCCCGAGGTGGGCACCGCGCACGTCCAGCTCCTTGCGGTCGCCGATGATCGACCAGTCGACCGTGGTTTCGGCGCCAAACACGCTGAACTCGACGAAGCGCCCGAGCTTGCGGATCAAGTCCAGGCCCTGGGTGACGCCGGCCGGTACGCCGGTGGTTTCGATGTACACGTCGCAACCGTAATTGTCGGTGAGGCCATTGATGATCTCGCGGGCGTTGTCGCGTGACGGGTTGATCACCACGTCGGCGCCGAATTTTTTCGCCAGTTCCAGACGCTCGTCGACCATGTCGATCACCACCAGTTTCTTCGGGGTTTTCAACGCGGCAACCTGGACCATGCACAAGCCAAGGGTGCCGGCACCGGCGATGACCACCACGTCGTCAAGCTGGACATCGCCACGGTTGACGGTGTGGATCGAGCAGGCCATTGGCTCCACCAGAGCCGAGTCTTCCAGCGACACCGATTCAGGGATCTTGTGCACGATGGCGGTCTTGGGAATGCGCATGTACTGGGCCATGCCGCCTTCGGCCACTTCACGCTGGAAGCCGAAGATGTTGTGCACTTCGCACATCCAATACTTGCCGGATTTGCAGAAGCGGCACTTGCCGCAGGGCACGATCTGTTCGGCAATCACCTTGTCGCCTACCGCGACGTCGAAGTGCTCCTCGCCGCCCTCGCCGACCTCCACCACATAGCCAAAAAACTCGTGGCCCGGCACCACCGGTGCCTTGACCCACGGGTTGTCGCCCCCCCAGAACATGGCCGCGCCCGAGTGGCACTTGCAGTCACTGGCGCAGATGCCACAGGCGGCGATGCGAATCACCAGTTCATTGGCGCGTGCCTGAGGTTTGCCGATGCGTTCCAGGCGGTAGTCTTTGGGGCCGTGGCAGACGACGGCTTGCATTTCGGTGTGCTTATCCATGGTGTCTGATCCCGTTCTTGTTAGGAGTTTATTTATGGCGCTGACGGCTGATAAAAATCGCCAGCAAAATGATCCCGCCCTTGATCACGCTTTGGACGTAGGGCGAAACGCCGAGCATGTTCAGGCCGTTGTTCAATACGCCGAGCAGCATGGCGCCGAG
Organism: Pseudomonas sp. 58 R 12; assembly: GCF_900005865.1. Taxonomy (NCBI): domain Bacteria; kingdom Pseudomonadati; phylum Pseudomonadota; class Gammaproteobacteria; order Pseudomonadales; family Pseudomonadaceae; genus Pseudomonas; species Pseudomonas sp. 58 R 12. The sequence continues at coordinate 440,183 of NZ_CVTP01000028.1, read as the reverse complement.
CAACGTGCCGACGATTACCCCACGCCCGCCGGCAATCGACGCGCCGCCAAGGACCACGGCAGCGATCGCATCGAGCTCGAACGACACGCCGGCATTCGGCTGGCCGCTCATCAAGCGTGAGGTCAGCACCAGCCCGGCAATCGCCGCCGTGAGGCCGCTGATGCCGTACACCAGCAACTTGAAGCGCGCGGCGCGCACGCCGGACAAACGCACCGCTTCTTCATTGCCGCCGATGGCGTAGATGTAGCGGCCGATGCGCGTGTGTTGCAGCAGCACATAGGCGGCGGCGTAGGTAATCAGCATGATCAGGATCGGCACTTCTATGCCGAACAGACTCTGGCGGCCGAAGAAGCCGAACCACTCCGGCAACCCGGAAATCGGGTAGCCGTCGGTGTACATCAGGCCCAGGCCACGGGCGATGCCCATGGTCGCCAGGGTGACGATGATCGGCGGCATGTGCAGGTAGGCCACGAACAGGCCGTTGCCAATGCCGAAGGCCACACCGATCAACATGCCCGCGCCAATCGCCAAACCTGGTGGCAGCCCCGCGACCATCAACCCGGCGGTAAGCGTGCCGGACAAGGCCATCACCGGCCCCACCGACAAATCGATGCCGCCAGTGAGAATCACGCAGGTCATGCCCACCGCGATAATCGCGTTGATCGACACCTGGCGGGCGATGTTCGACAGGTTGCTGGCGGTGAGGAACGTGTCGCTGGCGAGGATCATCACCAGGGTCACCACCACCAGCCCCACAAACGGATAAAACGCCGGCGAACGTACCAGCCGCGCCAGGTTCAGGCGCAGCCGGTTGCTGTCGCCGCTGCTAATGGACGTATTCACTTGAGCCCCCTGTTGCATGGCGCATGACCTCTTGAGGATTGACGGCAGACGCTTCGAGTACCTTGACGATGGCGCCCTTGTGGAACACTGCGACGCGGTCGCACATGCCGATGACTTCCGGCAATTCGGAGGAAATCATGATGATTGCGTAGCCCTGTTCGGTGAGGCTGCGCATCAGCGCGTAGATCTGCGCCTTGGCCCCCACGTCGATGCCACGGGTGGGTTCGTCGAACACCAGCACGTCGCAGTGGTGGTTGATCCAGCGGGCGATCACGACTTTCTGCTGGTTGCCGCCACTGAGGTTGAATACCCGGCTTTCGCTGCTCGGGGCTTTGATCGACAGCTGTTTCATCAGGCCTTCGACGCTCGCACATTCGCGGCTTTTGTCGATCAGGCCGGAGGCGTTCTGGTATTTGGGCAGGTTGTTCAGCGAGATGTTTTCGCGAATGCTGAAATCGGTGATCAGCCCTTCGCTCTTGCGGCTTTCCGGGAGCAGGCCGATCCCGTGGGCCAACGCTTGGGCCGGGTCATCGAGGGTGATTTTTTCACCGCGCAGCCACACCTCTTTGCTCACTGACGGCAGCGCGCCCATCATGCCCAGGGCCAGTTCGGTACGGCCGGAGCCGACCAAGCCGGCAAAGCCGAGAATTTCGCCCTTGTGCAATTGGAAGCTGTTGTGGGGGCCGTTGCGCACCAACTGGATGTCCTTGACCTCCAGCAACAGCGGGCCGCGTGCGGTGGTCGGTTTGGGCGGAAAACTGCATTCCAGGCGACGGCCTACCATCATCTCGACCAGGCGGTCGATGTCGCTGTCGGCCACATCGGTGACGCCGACATTGCCGCCGTCACGCAGCACGCTGATGCGGTCGCACACCTGGAAAATCTCTTCCAGGTGATGCGAGATAAAAATCACCGCCACGCCCTGGCGCTTGAGTTCGCGCATGATCTCGAACAACAGCTCGGCTTCGCTGGGCGTAAGGGTTGCGGTGGGTTCATCAAGCACCAGCAGGCGCGCATCCAGGGCCAGGGCCTTGGCGATTTCGACAAACTGCTGCTCGGCCACGCTCAGGTGCTTGACCGCGCATTGCAGGTCGATGGTCACGCCCAGGCGCTTGAACAAGGCCTCGCTGGCCTCGACCATCTCGCGCTTGCGCAACAGGCCGAAGCGGTTGCTCAGCTCATGGCCGAGGAAGATGTTTTCCACCGCCGTGAGGTAGGGAATCAGGCTGAATTCCTGGAAAACGATACCGATACCGGCGGCAATCGCATCGCGATAGGTCGCGAACTGCTGCGCCTGGCCGTCGATCAGGATCTGGCCTTCGTCTTGATGCTCGACGCCGCCGAGGATCTTCATCAAGGTCGATTTGCCCGCGCCGTTTTCGCCGAGCAGGGCGTGGATTTCGCCGCGCTCGACTTGCAGGTTGATGGACTTGAGGGCTTGTACGCCCGGGTACCGCTTACAGATGTTTTCCAGCTTCAGAAGACTGCTCATGCCGCGACCTCGTATTCAGAAGGAAACCTTAAGCCCCACGGCTGGCGTGGGGCCTGGGCGATTTACCAGCTGAAATCCTTGGCTTTGGCCTGGTCGATCAGGGTGATGTCGACTGGAATGGTGGCCGGCACTTGCGAGCCCCACTTCTTCGCCAGGGCAATGCCCAGGGCGAGGCGGATCTGGTCGCGGGGGTATTGGGCCGAGGTTGCGATGAATTTGCTGCCGGGTTTCTGGATCGCCTTGATCGCCTCCGGCGCGCCGTCGACGCTGACCAGCTTCACGTCCAGGCCGCTGGCTTCGATGGCCGACAGAGCGCCGAGGGAGCCGTTGTCATTCACGCTGAAAATACCCTTGAGGGTGGGCTGGGCCTGCAGCATGTTCTCGGTGACGGTCAGTGCCTGGTCACGCTCCTGCTTGCCGTTCTGGATGCTGACAATCTTGATGTCCGGGTGCTTGGCCACCGCCTCTTTGCAACCGCGCACACGCTCCAGGATCGGCACCACGGCGATGCCATCTAGAATGGCGATATTGCCTTTGTTGCCAATGTTCTTGGCCAGGTATTCACAGGCCTGGAAGCCGGCGTCGAAGTTTTTCGAACCGACGAAAGAGTCGAGCGGGCCATCCGCCTGGGCGTCTACCGCGACAACCACCACACCGGCGGCGTGGGCAGATTTGACGGCCGACTGCACGCCCACCGAATCGGTGGGGTTGATCAGCAGGATATCGATGCCTTTTTGCAGCATGTCTTCGACGTCACTGACCTGCTTGGACACGTCATGGCGGGCGTCGGTGATGATCAATTTCGCGCCGATGGTTCCCCCGGCTTCTTCCAGGGCGTTTTTCATGGTGACGAAATAGGGGTTGTTGATTTCCTGGAAGGACGCGCCGATGCGGATCGGCTTGGCAGTGTCGGCAAACGCAGGGGAAGCGGTGCCGAGGGTGATGCTTACAGCCAATAAACACAGGGTTTTCGGAAGCATTTTCATGGCGTGGGTCTCTGTTTTGTTTTTATTTTTAGAGCAAATGTTATCGTTAACATTTTGCGAGAAACTAGCAAGGAAATTAGGCGTGTGCAAGCCCCCACTGGTCGGTCGGGGTGGGATAACACTCAAGAGCGAACTCGGATAAGTGTGGGAACTGGCTTGCCTGCGATGGGATCACCTTGGTCTGGCTGAAGGACCGAGGCGTCTGCATCGCAGGCAAGCCAGCTCCCACATTTGATTGGCCTTGCCTTCGAAAACTCGCACATTCCCCGCCACCAACTAAGCTCACGTTCTAACAATAAAAACACCGAGCTGCCCGCCATGGCCCACCCCACCGAGACCTTTCGCGCCCGCTACCGCGCCAACGTCGCGCGCCACTACAACCCCTGGCTTCATGCCAGTTTCGTGTTCGGCTACGGCGTTGCCTGCATCGGCCTGGCGTGGTCATCCACCGCCCATCTATCCGCATTGCAATGGCTGACCGTGCCCGTGACGCTGGTGTTCTTCAACCTCTGCATCTACCTGGTGCACCGCCACCTCGGCCACCATAAACATGCCTTGACTCGTTTGTTCTACGCGCGCCACACCGGTGATCACCACAGCTTCTTCACCCCCGGCCACATGACGTTCGACAGCCCCAGGGACTGGCGCGTCATCCTGTTCCCGGCCTGGCTGATCGTGTTGCACAGCCTGGCAATCACCTTGCCCGCCTGGTGGCTGCTTCAGCAACTGAGCCCCAACGTCGCCGGGCTGTTCGCCGGGTGCATGATCCTTGGGTATTTACTTTACGAAGTGTTTCACGCCTGCGAGCACTTGCCCGCCAACCACCCGGTGGCGCGCCTGCCGTGGATCCGCCAGATGCACCGGCTGCACGCCCTGCATCACCGCCGTGAGCTGATGCAGGGGCGTAATTTCAATATCGTGCTTCCCCTGATGGACTACCTGTTCGGCACCCAGCACTGGGAACCGACTCCCCACAACAACCAGGAATCCACATGAGTACCCGCCCAAGAAAACTGCGCCATCTGCTGTTTGTGCTGTTTCTGGCAGTGATCGCCTTTTTGCTGTTGATGCCGACCAGGGTGCAACCGGTGAATTGGACGCCGCCCAAGGCGCCCTCGATGAAAGACGGCCCCTACGCCGAGAACCAGCGCCTCAAGGGTGTGCAGAAAATCGGCGCCCAGGACATCACCGGGCCCGAGGCCTTGCTGCTGGATGCCCAGGGATTTTTGATCAGTGGCCTGCATGACGGACGCATCATCCGCACCTCGCCCGACAGCCGCAGCCTGGAAGTGCTGGCCAATACCGGCGGGCGCCCCCTGGGCATGGCGCTACACCCGGATGGTCGCCTGATCATTGCCGATGGGATCAAGGGGCTGCTTGCACTGGATGCCCAACGCCAACTCACTACCCTCAGCACCGGCGCCAATGACCTGCCGTTTGGCTTCACCGATGACGTTATCGTGGACGCCAGCGGACGTTATGCCTACTTCAGCGATGCATCGAGTCGTTGGGGTTACGGACAGGACGGTGAAGCGGTGATCGAGCATGGCGGTGATGGTCGGCTGCTGCGCTATGACTTCAGCAACGGCAACACCGATGTGCTACTGGACCAGCTGCAATTCGCCAACGGCGTGGCGTTGGGTCCGAATGAAAGCTATGTGCTGGTGAATGAGACCGGCGCCTATCGCATCAGCCGTTATTGGCTCAAAGGCGAACGAGCCGGCACCCATGATTTGTTCATCGACAACCTGCCCGGCCTGCCGGACAACCTCAGCTTCAACGGCAGGGACCGTTTCTGGGTGGCGCTGTACTCGCCGCGCAATCCACTGTTGGACAGCTTTGCCGGCTACCCCCTGCTGCGCAAGGTCATGGTAAGGGCGCTGCTGGTGGTGCCCAAACCCATCGAGCGCAAAGCTTTTGTGCTGGGGTTGGATACTGAGGGTAACGTCATCGCCAATCTGCAGGATGGCAGTGCTGGCAATTACTCGCCCATCACCACGGCCCGGGAGTATGGCAACTGGTTGTACCTGGGTTCGTTGAAAAGCACGAGCATGGCGCGCGTGCCATTGGCGCTGGCGTTGGCGCCCTGACGCAAAAAGGGCACACAGGCGCTCGGCCTGTATGCCCTCATTGCTTGCGGCTACACGCGTTTAGCTCTTGGTGCTGCTGAGCAAGGTTTGCTTGCACAGGTGACCAAAGCTGACGAACTCGGTGTTTTCACCGCCGACGCCAATGCCTGGGTATTCCAGCACCTCCATACGCCACACGCCGTAGTTGAAGTCGGTACGCCAGGTGTTGTTGTAGCCCTGGGAGTAATCGACAAAGGTAGTCTGGAAGTCACCGGCGCACGTGCCCACGTTGATCGTGCCACCGGCTTGGCCGGAGCTGTCGGTCGCCGCCGAATACGCCTTGTAGACGATATTGCCGGTGTCCGGGTTGATGTGCTGGTCGAGATAAACAATCGGGTGCAGCCCCACCAGTGGCGCGCCGGTGCTGTCGGACAGGTTCATTTTCCAGGTCAGGTTTCGATAAGCCTGGGTGGTCATGTAACCGTAGCCCACATCAGACGCGGAATACGGGATGCGCAACACGTTGGCCTCGCCTTTCATATCCGGGTTGTCGACACGTGGGTTGGAACCAAAGGACAGGGTGTATTTACCCGTCGCGCTCCACGGCTCGTTCGGGTGCTGGTTCGGGCGCACCCGCACCTTGACCACACCGCCCACACCCGGACTCGGGATCGACGTCGAGACGATATTGGCACCTACGGTGACCCACTGGCTGCCATCGAAGCGCTCAAGGATCCATTTGCCACGGGTGCTGCCGCTGCCGGCATCGGCCGACAGGGCAATGCCCACGCTCTGGCCACGCACGGCGGTGAAGTCGAAGTAATCGACATCATCGAGGCTGTCGGCGTTGCCGCTGATGTAGTTCAGGGTGTCCGGCAGTTGAAAGGCCGTGTCCGGCGTGTCATTCGGTTCGAAGGCATCGATATTGGCATTGACCGCCACACCGAACTGGAAGCTCGAACCCGAGACAGCCGCATTGGCTTCCATGAACCAGTAGTAGTCACCCGCCGGCAATACGCCGCTGAGGCTTTCGTCACCGGTACCGGGGTTATTGGAAGTGCCCAGCGGGATCGGATTGCCTTGGCCATCGTCCTGGAACAGGGTCAAGGACATGTCGGTACCGGCTGTCTGGCCGACCAGCAGCGCATTGATCCGGGCCGTCTGCGGCAGGTTGAAGTGGTAGCACAGCAGGTCACCGGTTTGCACACCATTGACCGTGTACAACTCATTCACGTCCAGCGTGGTTTCACAGCCTTGGACCAGCGCCGCTTGCACGGCGGTGGCTGGCTGAGCGCCGGCTTTCTTGACCTGGGTTACCGGGGCAGGTGCGCTATGGTCTTCCACCACCGAGTCGGCCTTGGCCTTCGCGGCGAACACCGGCTTTTTCAGTTGGGCGCCTGCGTTCAGTTGCTTTTTCAGCGCCGCCGAAGCCTTGGTGGCCGGGACTTTGCCAGCGGCTTTCAGGCTTTGCTTGATGTCAGGTTTAACGGCTTGCGCAGCGAGGTGAGGGTATTGCTCGGCCAGGGCAAAGGCCGAAACGAAGCAGGAGGCCGCCATGGCCGCGCCCAACATAAAGGCTTTTTTCGATTTCATTTTTTATCCATCCATAGTTAAAAAGTGAAGCTCAGGTGACATCCGGTCACCTGGGATGGAATCTAGCCAACAACTGTATGCATGTCCAGTATTTTTACAGGGATCTTTTCGCCTAATACCCCGTCATCTCCAGATACCCCACCCCACCGTCAAACTGTACCGGCCCTTCCCAGTACGGAATACTCAGGTTCATCCAGGCGTTTGGGTTGACGGCCAGGGGGGTGATATCCAGCTGTTTTCCAGGAATTTTCAGCGACCAGCGTGTGGGAATCTTGCGGCCGTCAATGTCGGTGGTTTCCAGCGGTTTCAGCTCGATATCCGCGTTGTGCAGGGTTTGCGTACGCCCCTCGTGATCAATCCAAGTGCCGGTCATATACGACGCGCCATCGGTTTGTCGCACGCGGAACAGCATCAACTGCTCGCCCCGGTCCAGGTGCAGGGAGAACCAGTCCCAGCCGGTCTGGTTGGCGGTCAGCGGTTGGCTGCTCCACTCGCGGTCGAGCCAAGCCGGGCCGGTGACTTGGTAGGCCTTGCCGTCGATGCTGACGCTGCCCTTGGCGTTGAAAAACGGCTGGCTGTAGTAATACGAGGCCTGGCCCTGCTCGGATTTGCGGCTGTAGCCGCCGTCGCCCTGCAGCACCAACGGGCGGCTGGAGGTGAGGTTCAAGTCATAGGCGAATTGCGCGCCGCTGGCCTTGAGCTGCATGTCCGCCAACGCGCTCGCGGCACCGGGGCGGGTGGCGAAACTCCAGTCGTCAATCCAGGCGTTGAACGGCACTGCTTGGACGCCGGCCTGGCCGACCCCGCTTCGGGCGTAGCGCTCCGCAGCGTAGTGGTGAGTGGCGGAAGTGACAGCGGCGTGCCCAAGCCAAATGGTCGAGTCGCGCCAGCCCGCTTGCGTCGGCCCGGCCTTGAGGGCGTTGCGAAACAACGTCCATTGCACGCCGAATACATTGCCTTGTTCATCCTTCAGGTTAGCGGTGACGTACCACCACTCAATGCGAAAGCCTGCGTGCGGGCCGTGGTCCTCGGGAAAGCTGAAGACCTTGCCGGGCACCACTTGGGCGAAATCTGCTGCGTCACTGCCCAACCCGGCGAAGCTTTCCTGCGGCTCTGGGACTTTGTCGCAAGCGCCCAGTAACAATAAAAACGCCCACAACAGGCACTTAATCTTCATTGGCAAACGTCCTCAACAAATCCGCAGGACGGCTGCGGTATAACTGCCACAACGGCCAGGCCGAGGCCAGCAAGGTCGCGAGCATCGCCAACCCGAGCAATTGAGCGAGCTGCCACGGGAACACCTGCAACGGCAGGCGCCAACCAAAGGCCTGCACATTGATCACGGCGTCCAGGCACCAGGCCAACAGCAGGCCAAGCGGCAACGCCAGCACCAGCGTGAGCACCGCCAACAGCCAAGTCTGGCCCAAGTTGAGCAGCATCAATTGCCGGCGCGTGACACCCAATGCCCACAGCGGTGCAAGTTGGCCAAGGCGGCTCTGGCTCTGGGTCAACAGGCTGATAAACAGCGCGACACCGGCCACACCCAACGTCAGGCTGTTCAACGCGGCAGTGGCGGCGAACGTACGTTCGAACACTTGGCTCGACCAGCCCTTGAGTTGCTGTTGGTCGACGATGCGACTGTCTTCCAGGGCAAAGGCGCGTTGCACCTCACGCACCAGCGGCGCCACGTCCGACGGTGAAACCCGCAGGTTGAAACGCGCCGGTGACAGCGTCGGCCAGTGGGCCAACAGGTGCTGGGCATTGACCAGCACGTGGCCCTTGGGGTTGCCGTAATCGGCGTAGATCCCCACCAGTTTGGGCGCCCACACGCCGTGTGGCGTGGGGATGCTCACGCTATCACCGAGCTGCACACCGAGCCTGCGCGCGAGTTGCTCGCTGAGCATCAAGGTGTCGCCTTGCTGCAACTGGTCCCACGGTTCATTCGTCGCCTCAAGCAACGGCCAGTGCTGGCGATAGGTCGGGTCGTCGACCACGCCAAACAGGTCCGCTGGCCAGCCCTGCAATTGCACCGCGACCTGCCAGGTGGGCAGCACCGTTTTTACCAACGGTTGTTGCGCCAGCCAATGACTGAGCTGCTGCGCCTGCGCCGGGTTTTGCGGGTTGAGGTACAGCTCGGCGGTGAGACGCTGCTCCAGCCAGTTATTGAATGTGTGACGAAAACCCGAGGTCATGGAACCCGCGCCAATATTCGCGGCCAGGGCCAATAGCAAAGCCATCAGCGCAAGGCTCAACGCCGGCAACTGCTGGCGGCAGTCCGCCAGAAACCATTGGCCAAGCACCGAACGGCTGCGCCCCAACACGGCTTTGAGCAGGCCATTGAGCACCACCGGCAAACCGAGGGCAGCGCCAAGCAACAAGGCGGCCATCAGCACAAAGCCGGCGGCCAGGCTGTTGCCCAACCACAGCGCCAGCACCGCGATCAGCAGCGCCGCACCGGCCACCCAGCCTTGACGGCGCAACCAGCGCCCATGCGCCTCATGCCAGGCCTGGGCGTTGGCCAGCGCCAGCAATGGCAGGCGCGCCGCCCGCCATAAGCTGCTGGCACCAGCGAGCAAAGCGCCGACCAAACTCAAGCCCAACCCCGCGCCCCACCACCACGGGCTCAGGCTTAACTGCCCCGCCACCTCGGCGCCATACAAGCCGCGCAGGCTGGCCGCCACATCCGGCAGCAACAGACTGGCCAACAGGTAGCCGCTCGCCACACCAAGCACGCCACCCAGCAATGACAACACGCCCAGTTCAACACTCAGGCTGACGATCAACATCCGCACGCTGACCCCGCAGGCACGCAAGGTGCGCAACAGCCCGCGCCGCTGCTCCAGGGCCAGGCCGATGGCGGCGTGCACAATAAACAGCCCCACCACAAACGACAGGAAGCCCAGCGCATCGAGGTTCAGGTGAAAGCTTTCGGTGAGGCGCGCGAGGTTATTGTCCTCGCCCTGCTTGAGTTGCAACCCGGCGGGCGGCGTGGGCTGGCCGGCGGCAAAAGCCTTGTCCACCAGCAGGCGCGACAGGCGCTCGGGCAGCTCCAGCACAGGTTGGGCAAAACCAATATCGGTGAGCAACACGCCGGGCGCCATATCCGGTTGGGCTTGCAGCGGCGGCAGTGTATGGCCGCTCAGGGTAGTCGGCTGCTGGCCTTCGTGCAGCCCCAGGACCTGCAAGGTCTGCGGCGCGATCCACGTGCGCCCCGGCGGTTCGAAAAACGCCAGCATCTGCGCCTGGCTCAAGCGCTGACCCGCCACCGCGCCACTGCCGGGCAACGACACCGGGTCGATGCCCATCAACTGCAAGCGAACATCCTCCAGCCCCTTGAGCTGCACGCGCCCCTGCACCACCGGCGACACCGGCCAACCGGCACGACGCAGTTGGGCAAACACCGCCTGTGGGAAAGCGGCCTCGTCCGGCGCACTGAGGCTGGCCTGCGGCTCACCCCCGATCAATTGGCTGGCGCGGGCGTAGCTGTCGCGCGCCTGGCTGTTGAGCGCTTGCACGCCAATCAACAGCGCGGTGGCCAGCCACAGGCCGGTGAGCACGCTGAAGAACTGCACGGGATGCCGCCGCCAGTGGCTGAGCAGCGCGCGTAATGTCCAATAAAACACCGCCATCTCAAGCAGCGCCTGCCGGTACGACACGGCCGCGGTGCAGCACCACCTGCCGGTCCAGCCGTGCGGCAATGCGCGGGCTGTGGGTGACCATCAACAGGCTGGTGGGGCTGTCGCGCAGCAAATCGAGCAGCAGTTGCAGGACTTCATCGCTGGTGGCTTCGTCAAGGTTGCCGGTGGGTTCATCGGCCAACAACAGGCCCGGTCGTGACGCCAAAGCCCGCCCCACCGCGACCCGTTGCTGCTGACCACCGGAGAGTTGTTCCGGGTAGCGCTTGAGCAGATCACCCAGGCCCAGGCGTTCCACCAGTTGCGCCTGCCACTGGGGGTCAAACCGCCCCGCCAGCCGCGCCTGGAACGCCAGGTTGTCCTCGACCCGCAAGCTGCCGATCAGGTTGAACTGCTGGAATACCAGGCCGATTTGCGTACGCCGCCAATGCGCCAGTTGCGCCTCGCTGAGCTGATCGAGGCGCTGCTCACCCACCTGGATACTGCCGCCATCCACCCGATCCAGCCCGGCCACCAGGTGTAACAGGGTGCTCTTGCCGCTGCCCGATTCGCCCATCAACGCCAGGCTGCTGCGCTCGGCCAGGAGCAGATCGACGCCGGCCAACACCGCTAACGAACCCTGGGGGGTGGCATAGCTTTTAAACACTCCTTGCACCTGCAACATGGCAACACTCGTTTGATGGGCGGCAATCGAGAATAACGGCTGCTGCTCCCAACCACGCAAATTTTTCACATTGATTTCACCGGCTGCCCACTCACTGCACTTTAAATTGCCGGCCATGGGTCATTCGTCGGCAACTTGTTAGTTGCCACGCCTGACAACTTTTAACCACAACATGTTCAGCGAAAAGACAGCCCGCCTGTGACAGCCTCTGGCACCACTACGGGCATCCGCCAACACGTTGCGATCAACTAACACGACACTGCCAACAATGCCCATGGTGAATGAAGTGGTTGACCTTACCCTGACCAAACCGCGCTCGCGCCGAGCCTTGAGCAAGCGCCTGCGACCGCTATGGTTGGGGCTATTCGTGGTCGGCCTGCTGGTCGCCGGCAACCTGCTCTGGCACGCCTCGCCACGCGACCTGGGCGTCAGTGATCGCCTGCTGACTTCCCACGTGCTGCCCCTCTGGCGCGACGGTGACCTGATCGTACTGGTGCGCCACGAAGAGCGCTGCGACCGCTCGGCCAACCCTTGCCTGGGCCCCGTGGAAGGCTTGACGATCAACGGTAGCCAGCAGGCGGAAACCCTGGGCAACGCCTTTAAAACACTGGGCATGGAGGGCAGCGACGTACTGGCCAGCCCCGCGATCCGCACGGCTCAGACGCTGCGCTTCATGTTTGGCAAAAACGAAGTGACCTCCGGCCAGCAAGCCGTCTGCGGCGCGGCCATGGGTGAAGAGCTGCTCAGCCACAAAACCCCGGGACGCAACTTGGTTTTCGTCACCCACAGCGGCTGCATTGCCGACTTCGAAGCCACCCTCGGCTTTCCCCACGCCACGTTCCCCCAGTACGGCAGTGCGCTGTTCGTACAGGTATTGCCCCACGGCAAATTCAAGACCTTGGGCATCGTCAACAATCCCGACTGGCCCGCCGCTCTTAAACAACTCTATTAACTCACCCTTCGGCCTGTTCAGCAAAAAGACAGCCCTGTTCTGGCATGTTTAGTTGCGCCTTTTAATTAAGGACGTCATGACTATTTCCCGCAATTCAGCGAATGCTGTGACTATTCCCGTTATTAGTTCATTACTTCAAACGTCCGCCACTAAACGTCAAGGAGCGACGTTTTCATGAATCGATTAAAACCCCTGCCGGTAGTGTTGCTGGCGTTTGTCGCGTTTTACCTGTTGCCCCTGGGCCTGCACGGCTTGTGGACCCCGGACGAAACCCGTTACGCCCAGATCAGCCAGGAGATGCTGCAAAGCGGCAACTGGTTGGCGCCGCACTTCATGGGTATCCGCTATTTCGAAAAACCCGCCGGCGGCTACTGGTTGATCGCCCTGGGCCAGGCAGTGTTTGGCCAAAACCTGTTCGGTGTGCGCATCGCCTCAGCCGTGACCAGCGGCCTGAGCGTGCTGCTTGCCTACCTGATTGCCCGCCGTCTGTGGAATGATCCGCGCAAAAGTTTCGCCTGCGCCCTGCTCTACCTGAGTTTCGGGCTGGTGGCCGGGCAAGCGGGCTACTCCAACCTCGATCCGCAATTCACCTTGTGGGTCAACCTGAGCCTGGTCGCCCTGTGGTTTGCACTTGAAAGCGCCACGACGCGTGCTCGCCTATGCGCCTGGGGCGTGCTGGGCCTGGCCTGCGGCCTGGGTTTCCTGACCAAAGGCTTCCTGGCCTGGGCCCTGCCGGTGTTGATTGCCGTGCCCTACATGCTCTGGCAACGCCGGCTGGGCGAGTTGCTGCGCTATGGCCCGCTGGCCATGGCGGTTGCGGTGTTGGTGTGCCTGCCGTGGGCGCTGGCGATCCACCTTCAGGAACCCGACTTCTGGCGCTTCTTTTTCTGGAATGAACACATCCGCCGCTTCAGCGCCGACAACGCGCAACACGTGCGTCCGTGGTGGTTCTTTCTGCCGATCATCGCGGTGTCTTGCCTGCCGTGGGCAGGTCTGCTACCCGCCACCCTGCGCAAGACCTGGCAGGAAAAGCGCCAGCCGGCGATCACCTTCCTGGCCCTGTGGTTGCTGCTGCCGCTGGGCTTCTTCAGCCTGAGCAACGGCAAGCTGCCGACTTATATCATGCCGTGCCTGCTGCCCCTGGCATTGCTGATGGGGCATACCCTGGTCGACCTGATCCGCACCGGCCGCGCCCGCACAATCTGCCTCAATGGCCTGCTCAACTTCGTGATCGGCATGGTCGCCATGATCGGCTTGATCTATCTGCAGATCGCTCGGCCGCTGTACAGCAACAGCCACGCCGAGATGTTCAGCCTGTCCCTGGCTTTTATCGTGTTACTGGTGTGGATCCTCGCCAACTTGTTGCAAGCGTTTCGCCCGCTGACGTTGTGGGCAATGCCGGTGCTGGGCATCGGCCTGCTGGTGACCCTGCTGCCAGCGAGCATGCCGGCGTGGATCGCAGATAACGAAATGCCCGACCAGTTCGTGCTCGAACACCTTGAAGAACTGCAGCAGACCAACGCGCTGTTGAGCAATGAACTGAGCAATGCCAGCGCCCTGGCCTGGCGCCTGAAACGCCCGGAAGTGGCGCTGTATGACACCGAAGGCGAACTGCGCTACGGCTTGCAATACGCGGGGTCGGTACATCGCAAAGTCGAATTGGAGGAAGTAAAAACCTGGCTCAAGGACGCGCGCCAGCACGGCTCGGTAGGCGTGCTGATGCGGGTCAACAGCACCAGTGAAATGCGCGAAGCGGGGCAACTGCCGCCTGGGGGCAAACGCTACTACAAGGGTTGCCTGGAACTGATCATCTACCCGAAATCGGCCTGAGGGCGGCATTCTGGATAACTGAACGCGGTGATCCTGCTGCTGTTACTGGGCGTGGTCTATCCCTTTGGCAGGCTGGCGGCATGGATAAATGCCTCATCCAGGCTGTTACCACCGTACGTGCTCATGAAGCTTTGCGCGTCAGTGAAAGGGTTGAATCGCCGCTGGCTAAGCATGTAAAAGTCATCGCAATGCGTGACGATCTCATCGACGTTGTGCGATGAAACCAACACCGCGACACCTTCCGCCGCCGCCCCCTCCAGGCATCGCCAAATGTGATAACGAAACTCAGGGTCTACAAACGCTTTTCTCCGTAGCTACAGAGGGAGGATTTTTTGTTCCAAATGTCGCAATACCTTTCTGCAATGCCGGGGCTCCATTTTCCGATCCTCTCCAAAGCGTGTTGTTGAGTGACCTGTGTTTCAGAGCAAAAGAGCATGGTCATTTTGAAGATGTCGAACATGCGAAACACAGGGGGTGTGTTGATGATTTGCGACAGATAAAGCAGTTTGGAAAAGAGTTGTTTATCTCACCGCCCGCTATCTTCTTCAGGCCACAAATCACATCGAAAACGTGGTTTTTCCGGAGCCATTTGGTCCTAACAACCCTGAAATTGAACCCGCCTCAATTGTCAGAGTCGCATGCTGCAACAAAATGTGAGAGGCATACCTGACGTCAAGAGCGTTTACGATAAGCCGTTTCATCAATAACGACTCCATACGGGGTTAATACGTAAAAAGCGAAACATCAAAAAGAACGAAACTACCAACAACACGACAACCAGTAGAACAACCAACCAACACTCCGCCACCCCGACTAACATAACCTTGTTTGCCCACCCCATCGGATTAAAAAAACTGACAATGACAAAGGCTGGACTGGAAGAACCAGAACTCATAATCCCAAGCGCCAGCATCGCCAACGACAACATGGAAAAGACAGTACTCGCATTCTTGAAGCCCAGCGGCACCAGCGTCAGCAATAGCGAAGGTATGGAAAAAATAAGAAAACATATATAAAACCGCGCAACCACAACTAAGTACTCAGCGCCGTTAAAAACGCCAAAAGAATGACGCGCGAGCACATAGAAGACAGTGCAATACAGTACTGCAACAACCGAATACGCGAGAAACTGCCCAATAAGAAAGATAATTCTTGTTCGGCCCGTATAAACGAATGATCGCAGAAAGCCACTTTCCCTCCGACCCACTATGTAAAACGCCAGACCAAATAGCGCCACACTTGACGCTACAAACGCGTAAAACCAGAAAGCGCCAACTCAGATATTTTTTGTAGGATGAGGATTATTCCTACAAGCATGCATAAAACAATCCGACAAATGGCACAACTCATATCGCGCGCCCGAACAGATATGCAACCCTAACTTGACTCCGCTTCGTCGTTTAGTAGCGAGCTAGTCTTGTGGACTGGCAATCCCCTCACCTGCGCCTGCACGGCCCGCCCCTCGGCCCGATTGCGAATAAACCCAGCCCGAGTGAACCGTTCCAGAAACGGCACCGGCAACGCTTTGTCAGGGGTTATCGCAGAATGCTCGGCCACATCCCCAAACAAGGTGTAAGCCGCACTCGGCAAGTGCCGGGTGTTGAGGTCGCTGGTCAGCCGCCCTTCCTGCAATACGATCGCGCGGTTGGTGACCCGTTGCAGGTCGGACAGGCGCTGGGATATGTAGAGGATGGCCACGCCTTGTGCGCGCTGGCTGTCGATCAGGCCAAGCAGGCGTTCGGTGTCGGGTTCCGGCAAGGCCGCGGTGGGTTCGTCGAGGATCAGGAGCCTGGGTTGCAGGGCAAAAGCGCGGGCCAGTACCAGCAGTTGGCGATCCGCCTGGCCGAGGCGTTCGACCGGGTATTGCAGCGGCAGGTCCAGGCCCAGGCCGGCAGCGATGGCTTCGGCGCGTTGTAACAGGCTCTTGCGGTTGAGCAGAAAATCCACGTCAGGCTGCCCCAACTCATCGAGCAACAGGTTCTCAGCCACGCTCAGGCCAGGGGCGATGGCGTCGTCGGGCTGTTGGTGCACGGCCACAATGCCGACTCGGCGTGCCGACAAGGGCGAGGTAAAGCGTTGGCGTTGCCCATCCACCCACAGTTCGCCAGCATCCGGCGCTAGGATGCCGCTGAGGATGTTGACCAGGGTAGATTTTCCCGCCCCCGCAGCGCCGAGCAGCGCCACGCCCTCCCCCGGGTAGATATCCAGGTTGATCTGATCCAGTGCCCATTGGGCGCCAAAGCGCTTGCACAGGCCAAGCAGGCGGACCAGCGGCTCGGGGGCAACGGGGTTGCTCATGGCTAATCTCTAAGGCGGAACAATGACTCATTGCAACGCGCCAGGGCGCTGATTTATGCAAAACAACAATGAGTTAGGCACCAAATTAAATGCATTACCTCATGAACAATCCAATAGCTGAATCGCATATCAAAAATATTTTGAGTTATAAGGCCCTTGTCAGCAGCTCGTTGAGCGCTTGGCTGACGGCGATCCGCTGAAACGATTAAAGAGTTGTAGGACATTGGCTATGTTTGGCCGCTATTGGATTTCATGGTCGCCTAAAAATAGTAATTATTGCTTAATTATCAACAAGTTAACGAAAATCAAAAAAACCTTTGGTTTTTTGCATCCGGAATTGCCTCTCAGAAACGTCGAATTAATGACGTTGTTTTTATGGCACTTTGTGTCCATCGTTTCTGCTACATGCGTAGGACGAATCCCCTAGCTAACTACAATTTCGAGTACCAACTCTGGTGTGTGAGCCACGGATCGCCCCGCAGAGGCCAGAGAATTTGCAGACGGTTTTCGACATCAAGGATGAGATGGCAATGAGCTTGACCCGCACTATTGCGAACACCCAGAGCCCGAATTTCTATGCCGAAATGGGCGAGTTGATTGCCAACAGTGGGCACGCCGACTTCGCCGCGCACATGCTGCACCTGGTGGACAAATGGGTACCGATCCACCTGGTGGACCTCAGCGAATGGACCCTCGACGAGCTACGCGACCGCGTGCTCGATATCACGTTGCTCGGCAGCGCTGGCCAGACGCAGGACCTGCCGCCGCCCCAGCCGCTGAACTCCATGGACGACCACCCGTTGCTGCGGGAAATGCTCGGCATGCAGGACCCGCTGCTGATCCAGCTAAAGGCCAAGGCCAAAAGCGCGTACCCACGCGGCACCTCGCACCAGTGCAACCTGGTGTCGCGCCAGGGCAAACGGCGCTGTGTGATTTCGTTTTATCGCCCGCCCAACCAGCGCGGGTTCTCCCTGGCCGAGTTGTCGTTTCTCAAGTGCCTGTCGGACACCCTGCTGCCACTGATCGAGTTCCATGCGCAGAGCCTGCGCCAGGCACCGCACGCCGAAGTCGAACCGGCCCACACGTTGCTGGAACAATCGCAATTGCAGCGTGAGTTCTACAAGCGCCTGTCCCTCGGCGACATCACCCTCTCGGCACGCGAGCAGGAGGTGTGCCTCGGTCTACTGACGGGCGGCACCGTGCCGCAGATGGCGGAAAAACTCAGCGTGAAGAACAGCTCCATCGAAACCTACCTCAAGCGCGCTGCTGCGAAGTTGGGCGTCAGTGGGCGACATGGTTTGGCCAAATGGATGATCGGTGTTTGATGAATAAATTGAGCGCATTCGCGAGGGTAGGCGCCTGAAGTGTCAGCGCAAACCCGACTGTCGCAGCCGATACTCTCCCGGCGTCAGCTGCGCATAACGAAGGAAAAACCGGCTGAAATACGCCGGGTCCTTGAAACCCAACTGGTAGCAGATTTCGTTCGCGGAGCTGCCGGTAAAGAGCAGTAGGCGCTTGGCTTCCTGCATCACGCGTTCCAGGATCAGGCGCTTGGACGGTAGATCAGCCAGGCGTCGACAGACTTCATTCAGGCGTGCCTCGGTCACGCCAATCCCCTCGGCATACCGCACCAGCGGCCAGTGCTCCAGATAGTGGGCCTCGATCAATTCGTTGAAGCGATGGAAGATGCGCAGGTCCTCATGGCGGGTCGGGCGCGCGGGTAACGAGTGCGCGCACAGGCGCAGCAAGCGAATCATGATCAGCCGCGTGAGGCTCTCCAGCGCAGCGGCGCGCCCTGCCCGTTCAGCGTTGATCTCATCGTTCAAGTCTTCAAACAGTTGATCCAGGCCGTGGTCACCCGCCGTCAGCGCCACACAGGCTGCGCCAGAGGCAAGGCTGGGGTCGGCGTCAATCACTCCCCACACAAGTTGCTGGCGCACGGTCAGCACATGTCCGTCGGCATCCGCTTCGGTAACAAAAGCGTGCGGCACCGTGGGCGGAGTGAGGAAAAACATCGGCCCGGACTCCACGTACTGGCGGTCATCCAGATACACCCGCACCGCACCGCTCTTCACGTAATGCACCTGGAAAAAACGGTCATGCCGATGCACGGGCATGTTGCGCCCGAAAAAACCCGCCAGGTTGCCGAGCTTGTCGTAATGCACCTCGGCATCGCTGTAACGCTGGTCGTAGACCTGCCCGATGTTGATGTTGGGAATCGGCTGCACGTTGTCACCTGATTCTTGTTTGAGTGCCGTTGGATTTTGCCACGCTTGACGGTAGTTAACATATTAATTATAACGTTAACAACTTAACGAACTGCCTATGCAGCAGTCGCCACCGTCAGGAGAAACGCATGAGCCGTACCCTGCATGATGTTGCCAGCGGCACCCTGTTCGGCGTTGCGCTGAACTACCGGGGCCTGCTGGACCAGCATCTCGCCGCCTTCCAGCAGGCGCCCTACCAGAAGCCGCCGACCAAGCCCGTGCTGTTTATCAAAACCCCGAATACGCGCAACGGGCACAACGCCGTGGTGCTGCATCCACAGGGTGAACGCCTGCAACCCGGCCCCGCCCTGGGTGTGGTGATCGGCCAGCGTGCGAGCCGCGTCAGCCTGGAAAATGCCATGGCTCATGTGGCGGGCTACGTGGTGGTCAACGAGTTCAGCCTGCCGGAAGACAGCTACTACCGCCCCGCCGTCAAAGCCAAATGCCGCGATGGCTTTTGCGTCCTCGGGCCACACCTTGTCCCGCGGGATCAGATTGCCAACCCAAACAAGCTGAGCCTCAAACTGTCGGTCAACGGCGAACTGCGCCAGGAAAACTCCACCGCCAATTGGGTCCGCGATATCCCGCAATTGATCGCCGAGATCAGCGAATTCATGACCCTGCATCCCGGCGATGTGCTGATCACAGGCACCCCTGAAGGCCGCGTGGATGTGCTGCCTGGCGACAAGGTTGAGGTCGAGATCAGCGGCGTGGGCCGCCTTTTTAGCCATATTCAAGCGGAGACTCAAGCATGAAACACGCCCGCATCCGCTTTGAAGATAATGTCCACGCTGTGCAGGTCGAGGCCGATAACGCCGTGCGCCTGAGCGATGGTCGCCTGCTCGCCGAGGATCAGGTGGAATGGCTGCCACCGGCCACCGGCACCATGTTCGCCCTCGGTTTGAACTACGCCGACCACGCCGCCGAGCTGGCCTTCACCCCACCCACGGAACCGCTGGCCTTTATCAAGTCCGTCGGCACCTACACCGGCCACCGCCAACTCACCTGGCGCCCGGACAACGTCGCCTACATGCACTACGAGTGCGAGCTCGTGGCAGTGATCGGCAAGGTCGCACGCAACGTCAAGCGCGCCGGCGCCCTGGATTACCTGGCCGGCTATACGGTGTGCAACGACTACGCGATCCGCGACTACCTGGAAAACTACTACCGCCCCAACCTGCGCGTAAAAAACCGCGACGCCACCACCCCGGTCGGCCCGTGGATCGTCGATGTCGCAGACGTACCCGACCCGAGCAACCTGAAGCTGCGCACGTGGATCAACGGTGAACTGCGCCAGGAAGGCAGCACCCGCGACATGATTTTCGATATCCCCTACCTCATCGAATACCTGTCCAGCTTCATGACTCTGCAACCCGGCGACATGATCGCCACCGGCACGCCCGAGGGCCTGGCCGATGTGGTGCCCGGCGATGAAGTGGTGGTGGAAGTCGAAGGCGTGGGCCGGCTGGTCAACCGAATTGTCAGCGAGACGGAATTCTTCTCCGTCCGTAAAGAGGCGTGAGAGACATGATCAAACACTGGATCAACGGCCGTGAAGTCGAAAGCAAAGACACCTTCATCAATTACAACCCGGCCACTGGCGAGGCGATTGGTGAAGTCGCCAGCGGCGGCCCGGAGGAAGTCGCGCAAGCCGTAGCGGCAGCCAAGGCAGCGTTCCCCAAGTGGGCCAACACCCCAGCCAAGGAACGTGCACGCCTGATGCGCAAGCTCGGTGAGCTGATCGAGCAGAACGTGCCGCACCTGGCCGAACTGGAAACCCTCGACACCGGGCTGCCGATCCACCAGACCAAAAACGTATTGATTCCGCGCGCCTCGCACAACTTCGACTTCTTCGCCGAAGTCTGCACACGTATGGACGGCCACAGTTATCCGGTGGACGACCAGATGCTCAACTACACCCTGTACCAACCGGTGGGCGTGTGCGGGTTGGTGTCGCCGTGGAACGTGCCGTTCATGACCGCCACCTGGAAGACCGCGCCGTGCCTTGCCCTGGGCAATACGGCGGTGTTGAAGATGTCGGAACTGTCGCCGCTGACCGCCAATGAACTGGGGCGCCTGGCGCTAGAAGCCGGGATTCCCAACGGCGTGCTCAACGTGATCCAGGGTTATGGCGCCACGGCGGGCGATGCCTTGGTACGTCACCCGGATGTGCGCGCTATTTCCTTTACCGGCGGCACCGCCACCGGCAAGAAAATCATGCAGACCGCAGGCCTGAAAAAGTACTCCATGGAGCTGGGCGGCAAGTCGCCGGTGCTGATCTTTGAAGACGCTGATCTGGAGCGGGCCCTCGACGCGGCGCTGTTCACGATCTTTTCGCTGAACGGCGAACGTTGCACCGCCGGCAGCCGCATTTTTATCCAGGAAAGCGTCTACCCGCAGTTTGTCGCCGAATTCGCCGCCCGCGCGAAACGCCTGATCGTAGGGGACCCGCAAGACCCGAAGACCCAGGTCGGCTCGATGATCACCCAGGCGCATTACGACAAGGTCACCGGCTACATCAGGATTGGTATCGAGGAAGGTGCGACCCTGCTCGCCGGTGGCCTGGAACGGCCAGCCAACTTGCCGGCGCACTTGAGCCGCGGCCAGTTTATCCAGCCGACGGTATTTGCCGACGTGAACAACAACATGCGCATCGCTCAGGAAGAAATCTTCGGCCCGGTGGTGTGCCTCATTCCCTTCAAGGACGAGGCCGAGGCCCTGCAACTGGCCAACGACACCGAGTACGGCCTGGCCTCCTACATCTGGACCCAGGACATCGGCAAGGCCCATCGCCTGGCGCGCGGTATTGAAGCCGGCATGGTATTTATCAACAGCCAGAACGTGCGCGATTTGCGTCAGCCGTTCGGTGGGGTGAAAGGTTCAGGTACCGGTCGCGAAGGTGGCCAGTACAGCTTTGAAGTGTTTGCCGAGATCAAGAACGTGTGCATTTCCATGGGCAGTCATCACATCCCGCGTTGGGGCGTGTAATTCGGGACATGCTAGCTGTCCTGTGGGAGCCGGGCTTGCCCGCGATGCGGTGCCTCAGGAGAACGCGTCGATGCCATCGCAGGCGAGCCAGCTCCCACAGGGATCTCATTGTCATTACAAGAATAATTATTCAGGAGAATCATCATGGGCGAAGTGGTCCTGGCGGCGAAGATCTGCCACGTACCGTCGATGTACCTGTCGGAACTGCCCGGCAAGCATCACGGCTGTCGCGACGCGGCGATTGCCGGGCACAAGGAAATCGGCCGCCGCGCCCGCGAGCTGGGCGCCGACACGGCGGTGGTGTTTGACGTGCACTGGCTGGTCAACAGCGGTTATCACATCAATTGCGGCGAGCAATTCCAGGGCACCTACACCAGCAACGAGCTGCCGCATTTCATCAAGAACATGGACTACGCCTACCCCGGTTGCCCGGAACTGGGCGAGCTGATCGCCGCCGAGGCCAACCTGGCCGGCGTGCGCAGCATGGCCCATAACATCCCGAGCCTGGAGCTGGAATACGGCACGCTGGTGCCCATGCGCTACATGCACATGGGCGTGCCGGAGGATGAGAAATTCAAGGTCATTTCGATCGCCGCGTGGTGCGCCTGGCACCGCCTGGAAGACAGCTTTGCCTTCGGTGCCGCCGTACGCCGGGCGATCGAGAAGAGCGATCGCAAGGTGCTGGTGCTGGCGTCCGGCTCGCTGTCCCACCGGTTTTCGGACGACCGCGAGGCCGAGGCGAATATCCACAACTGGACCCGCGAGTTCGACAAACAGATGGACCTGCACGTGGTGGAAATGTGGAAGCAAGGCCGTTTCAAAGAGTTCTGCGCGATGCTGCCGGACTACGCCGAACACTGCTTTGGCGAAGGCAAGATGCACGACACCGCCATGCTCCTGGGCCTGCTCGGCGGGCCGGAATATGCCCAGCCGGCGGAGATCATTACGCCGCCGTTCGGCAGTTCGGGCACCGGCCAGATCAACGCGATTTTCCCGCTATAGAACTGGGAGAAACCCATGCCGCATTTTATCGCCGAGTACACCGACAACATTGAACAGCAGGCCGACCTGCCTGGCCTGTTTGAAAAGGTTCACCGCGTGTTGGGAGACAGTGACGTGTTTCCCTTGGGCGGTATTCGCAGCCGCGGCGTGCGCCTGGACACCTGGCGCATGGCCGATGGCAAGCACGACTACGCCTTTGTGCACATGACCCTCAAGGTCGGCCATGGCCGCGACCTGGCCACGCGCCAGGCGGTGGCCGAGGCGTTGTTTGCGCTGATCACCGAACACTTCGCCCCGTTGCAGGCGCAACGCTTGCTGGCACTGTCATTCGAGATGGTCGAGTTACATCCGCAGCTCAACTACAAGCTGAACAATGTGCATGCGTTCCTGAACAACCCGGCGGGCTGAATCCCGCCGCTCCCCTCACGGCCACTCAGACAAAAAGTACAACATCATGAGCACAGCCCAATCCACTGCCAGCCGCGCGCTGGCCGAGCACGACCGCACCCATCGTTTGGTGACGTGGCGCCTGATGCCGCTGTTGCTGGTGTGTTACCTGTTCGCCCATCTGGACCGCATCAACATCGGCTTCGCCAAGATGCAGATGAGCAGCGACCTGCATTTCAGCGACACGGTCTACGGTTTCGGCGCCGGACTGTTCTTTATCGCCTACGCGCTGTTTGGCGTGCCGAGCAATATCGCACTCGACCGCGTCGGCCCCAGGCGTTGGATCGCCAGCCTGATGGTGGTGTGGGGCGTGTTGTCCACCGGCATGCTGTGGGTGGAGAGCGCGCGTGGTTTCTATGTACTGCGCTTTTTGCTGGGGGTCGCCGAGGCCGGTTTTTTCCCCGGGATCCTGGTGTTTCTCAACCGTTGGTACCCTGCGCGGCGCAGGGCCCAGGTCACGGCGTTGTTTGCGATTGCGGTACCGATGGCCGGTGTGTTGGGCGGGCCCTTGTCCGGGGCGATCCTCGAACATTTCCATAATGTGGGCGGCATGCGCGGCTGGCAGTGGATGTTCTTGATCGAAGGCCTGCCCGTGGTGTTGCTGGGGCTGGTGGTGCTCAAGTGGCTGCCGGATAGCTTTGACTCGGCGCGCTGGCTTACGCCTGAGCAGAAACAACAACTGTACGCCCAACTGCGCAGCGAAGAACAGCGCAAGACCATCACCTCGTTCGGCGGCATCCTGCGCGACCCGCAGGTGTGGTTGCTGGTGGCGGTGTATTTCGCCGTGATGCTGGCGGTCAACACGCTCGCGTTCTGGATGCCCACCCTGATCCACGGCGCCGGCATTGGCCGCGACAGCCAGGTCGGCCTGCTCAGCGCCGTGCCGTACCTGGCCGGGTGTTTCTTCATGATCGGCTGCGGGCGTTCATCCGACCGCCATCGCGAACGCCGCTGGCACCTGTGTGTGCCGCTGCTGATGGCCGCCGTCGGCATCGCCGTGGCCGGCCTGGCGCCGGGAAATCCATTGCTGGTGATGGGCGGGCTGGTGGTCGCCGGCATGGGCGCCAGTGCAGCGTTGCCGATGTTCTGGCAACTGCCGCCGGCGTTTCTGTCCAACACGACCCAAGCGGCCGGCATCGCCATGATCAGCTCGTTCGGCAGCATCGCCGCGTTCCTCGCGCCGTATCTGATCGGCTGGATGCGCGACGCCACCCATAGCGCCAGCCTGGCCCTTTACGTACTCGCCCTGTTTATCGCCCTCGGCGGCCTGCTGGTGCTGCGCACCCACGCTGCCATCGTTAACCCACACTAAGGACGCTTGCCATGCTCGACTCCCAGCAAATCCTCCAGGCCGCTGCCAACCTGGACCGCGCCGAACGCAGCCGCGAACAGGTCCGCCAGTTTTCCCTCGACTATCCGGGCATCACGATTGACGACGCCTACGCCATCCAGCGCGCCTGGGTGGCGCAGAAGATCAAGGACGGGCGTACGTTGAAGGGCCACAAGATCGGCCTCACGTCGCGGGCCATGCAAGTGTCGTCGAACATCACCGAGCCCGACTACGGGGCTCTGCTTGATGACATGTTTTTCGACGAAGGCAGCGACATTCCCTTCGAACGCTTCATCGTGCCGCGGGTGGAGGTGGAACTCGCGTTTATCCTCGGCAAACCGCTCAAGGGCCCGAACTGCACGGTGTTCGATGTGCTCGACGCGACCGAATGGGTGATCCCGGCGCTGGAAATCATTGACGCGCGCATCCAGCAGGTCGACCCGCAGACCAACGCTACCCGCAAAGTCTTCGACACCATCTCCGACAACGCCGCCAATGCCGGTGTGGTGCTGGGCGGCCGCGCCGTGCGGCCTACCGAGATCGACCTGCGCAAAGTACCCGCTGTGCTGTACCGCAATGGCGTAATCGAAGAATCTGGTGTATCGGCGGCGGTGCTGAATCACCCGGCAAAAGGCGTCGCCTGGCTGGCAAACAAGCTGGCAGCCTATGACGTGACGCTGTTGCCGGGGCAAATCATTCTTGGCGGCTCTTTCACCCGGCCGGTCGCGGCCAGGCCTGGCGACACCTTTCATGTCGACTACGACATGCTCGGCTCGATTGCCTGCCGCTTCGTCTGAACCCTGGAGGATCGTCATGGACATGCCCGTCAACCACTTCAAACAACGCCTGCACAAGGGCGAGGTACAGATCGGCCTGTGGCTCGGCCTCGCCAACGCTTACAGTGCGGAATTGGCCGCCAACGCCGGTTTCGACTGGCTGCTGATCGACGGCGAACACGCGCCCAATCACCTGCACGGCATGCTCGGCCAGTTGCAGGCGGTAGCGCCCTACCCTAGCCAGGCGTTGATTCGTCCGGTGATTGGTGACAGCGCGCTCATCAAGCAGCTGTTGGATATCGGCGCCCAGACACTGCTGGTGCCCATGGTGGAAAGCGCCGCCCAGGCCCGCGAACTGGTACGCGCCATGCGTTATCCGCCACAGGGTATTCGCGGTGTGGGCAGCGCCCTGGCCCGGGCTTCGCGCTGGAACAGCATTCCCGGTTACCTCGATCAGGCGGATGCACAGATGTGCCTGCTGGTGCAGATTGAAAACCGTGAAGGCCTGGCGAATCTGGATGAGATTGCCGCCATTGAGGGGGTGGACGGCGTGTTCATCGGCCCGGCGGATTTGAGTGCGTCGATGGGGCATCGGGGCAATCCTGGGCATCCGGAGGTGCAGGTGGCGATTGAACAGGCAATCGCGCGCATCGTGCAGTCGGGCAAGGCGGCGGGGATTCTCAGTGCTGATGAAAGCCTGGCGCGCCGTTATATCGAGCTGGGTGCGACGTTTGTGGCAGTGGGAGTGGATACCACGGTGTTGATGCGTGGGTTGCAGGCGCTGGCGGGGAAATTCAAAGGCATTCCCGAGGCCACCCCAGGAGGAGGAGTCTACTGAGATCTCCTGTGGGAGCTGGCTTGCCAGCTCCCACCTTTGGCCTGTAGTGGGCCATGCATTGATTCAGCGCTTGAGGTTGATGTTCTTCAGGTCATCCAACAGGCCCAGCAACGTCTGCAACTTCTCTTCTCCCAACTGTTCCTGCAACCGCTGGTAGTTGGCCTCCATGCAATGGCTCATCGACTCGAAACTCGCCTTGCCCTTATCGGCCAACGTCACCAACACCCGGCGCTGGTCCTGCTCGGCCTTGCGCCGATGCACCATGCCGGCGGTTTCCATGCGCACCAGCACGCCAGTCATGCTCGGCTTGAGGATGCACGCCAGTTCCGCCAGTTGGTAAATCTCCAGTTCACCGTGCTGCTCGAGGATGCGGATGATCCGCCATTGCTGCTCGGTCAGGCCGTGTTCGTTCAAGGACGGGCGGAAGAAACTCATCGCGGCTTCGCGGGCTTGCAGCAGGGTCAAGGTCAGGGACTGGCGAGGTTTGAGCATAGGAATCAGGGTCACGACGTATTTAGTTAATAATTTAACGAAACTCTAGCATTCCCTGCCAGCGAGCGCGCTATAACTTGTTGATCGCACCGCCCATGGCGCGCTGAATCAAAAGCCTGGGCACGCAGGATCAAGACTTCCATCCCGTCAGGGCCCCTAATGGAGGCATCCGCTTTAGAGCCTTCCTTCACCTTTTCAGGCTGCGCCATGATCAACATCGAAACCCCCACGTATTACACCGCCACCAAGAAATACAACCTCAGCTTCCCCACCCTGGAGCAGGACATCGACGCCGACGTCGTGGTGATCGGCGGCGGTTTCTCCGGCATCAACACGGCCCTGGAACTGGCGGAAACGGGCATCACCAATATCGTCGTGCTCGAAGCACGCTACCTGGGCTTTGGCGGCACAGGCCGCAACGGCGGCCAGATCATGGCGGGCATCGGCCATGACCTTGAGAAAATCAAGAAAGACGTCGGCGAAGACGGCCTGCGCCAGGTGTTCGAGATCAGCGACCTGGGCGCCGACATCATCAAGAACCGCATCGCCAAGTACAACATCGACGCGGACTTCTGCCACGGCTACGGCTATATGGGCTTCAATGCGCGCCAAGAGAAAACCCTGCGCGCCTGGGAAAAGGACTTCAAGTCGGTCAACAGCCAGCACGAGATCCGCTTTCTTGGCGGCTCCGACGTGCAGCAAATCATCGGCTCCAAAGCCTATAGCAGCGCCCTCCTGCACATGGGCGGCGGGCATGTGCACTCGCTGAACCTGCTATTGGGCGAAGCCACTGCGTTGGCCAGCCATGGCGTGCGGATTTTCGAGAACAGCCCGGCGCTGGAAGTCAGCTACGGCGAGCGCATCACCGTGCGCACCGGCCGTGGCTCGGTACGCGCCAGCAAGTTGCTGTGGGCCTGCGACAGCTTCCTAAACAAGCTGGAGCCGGAGCTGCACCGCTCAACCATCAACACCTACGCGTTCCAGATGATGACCGAGCCGTTGTCCGAGGAGCTTATCCAGCGCATCAGCCCGATTCGCGGCGCCTACAGCGATATTCGCCCAGTGATCGATTACTACCGCGTCACCAACGAGAACCGCCTGTTGTTCGGCGCTGCTACGCCGCTGGTGGAGCATATTCCCGGCGACCTGAAAGCCTGGAACCGCCACCTCATGCTGAAGATCTTCCCCTACCTCAAGGACGTGAAAATCGACCTGGCCTGGGGCGGCCCCATGGCGTGCAGCCCCAACCTGTTCCCGCAGATCGGCACCCTGCCGGGGCGCAGCAATGCATTTTTCGTGCAGGGTTATTCGGGCTTCGGCGTGACCCCCAGCCACATCATCTGCAAGGTTTTGGCCGAGGGCATGAGCGAAGGCTCGGCGCGCTATGACCTGATCAGCGCTATTCATCGCCCGTCCATCATCGGCAAGGACGCGATCCGCCCCTTGTTGCTGACGGCGGGTAAATCCTGGCACCAGCTATCCGGTTACTGGAACGGGCGCCGTTAACCCCATTTTTTCTCATCAGGAGCAACTGCCATGACCCTTACCACCCTCAAGCACAATATCCAGCTGTCGGAACTCGACGCCTGGGGCACCGTGGCCGACCTCGGTTCCGAGATTCTCGAAGGTGAAGTCCGCGCTTTCGGCAAGATGACCTTTGGCGCACCCACCGATGCCGTCAGCAGCGCCTACTTCGGCACCACCCAAGGCAAATTCCGCATGGTCTACCCGTTCGCCGAACAGGCCACCGTGGTCACCGGTGAAGTGCTGCTGACCGACGAATCCACAGGCAAAACCACGCGCTACAAGGCCGGTGACAGCTGGTTCGTGACCAAAGGCACGCCGGTGCTGTGGGAAGTGGTCAGCGAAAGCTTCGTCAAACACTACTTCGCCGTCGTGTAAGGAGGCATTGCCATGACGAGTTCGTCCGATTGGATCACCGTGGGCGCCCTCGCCGACGGTTTTGCCCCAGAAGCGTTCATCCTGCCCAACCTCGCCGAGCTGGCAGGCCAGGCCTTCACCCTGCACTTCGCCAATGGCTGGCAGATCGAGCATCGTTTCGAGCAGGACCGCCTGGCCTGGCACGCCGCGGATGGCCACTCCAGCGGCAGCGCGGCGTACCGTGCCACCTCGATTCGCCCAGGCCTGTACCTGGTCGACTTCGTCAAGCATGAGGCCGGGCACAGCTGGTCGATCAGCCTGGTGCTGGACACCGCGCACGCCTCATTCACCGCCGTGATCGGCCGTCTGCCGGATCAGGCTGAGACCCACGAAGGCCTCTACCACCGCGCCCTCGCCGGTAAACCGCTGACCTCGGTAGAAGTCGACTTCCTGCATGGCAGCCTCGACCGCCCATGGCAGGACGGCCATTGCCTGCATGCACCGACCGATGAACTGATCGGCCTGCGCAACCTATACCGCTACAGCCCCAGCGAAGTCTACGAACACATCTATCTCAACGAACGCTTCTACGCCTGGCAATGCTTGAAGGGTGTGGAGCAAGGCTTGTGCGACACCGACCGCTGCCATTACTACAAAATCGCCGAGCAGCTGTACCTGTTCGTGTGGCAGGAGAAGATCGTGCCCACGCTCGGTTTGGTGCTGATCGACCTGCAACAACACCGCAGTGACGGCAAGATCTTCGGTTATGCGGGGGCGTCCTTTGACGCGCTGTCAAACTTCCCGATCAGCTCGTACTGCCAGGTACTCAACCGCACGGAATACCCCCGTGACTGAGCCGCGCACGGTGGTGATCACCGGGGCCGGCACGGGCATAGGTGCCGCGTGTGCTCGGCTGTATGCGCAGGAAGGCGCGCGTCTGGTGCTGATCGGCCGGCGGCGTGAGCCACTGGAGCAGGTGGCGCGGGACACCGGCGGGCTGATTTTGGTGGGTGACGCCGCCTGTCCGACTACGTGGGACGGGTTTATCCGCCAGATCCACGAGCATTACGGGCGCCTCGATGTGCTGCTGGCCTGTGCCGGCGGCCATGGCCTGGGCAGCGCAACCCAGACCAGCCCGGCCACGTGGGAAGGCGCGCTGCGCAGCAATCTGGACAGCGCGTTCTACAGTGCCCGTGCTTGCCTGCCGCTTTTGCAGGAAAGCGCCGGGAATATCGTGTTGATCGGCTCCATCGCCTCCCTCGCGGCGGGCCCTGAGGTGTGCAGCTACACCACGGCCAAGCATGCGTTGCTCGGGCTTAATCGCTCGCTCGCGCGGGATTTCGGGCCGCGCGGCGTGCGGGTAAACACGGTCTGCCCGGGCTGGGTGCACACACCCATGGCCGATTCGGAGATGCAGCCGCTGATGGACGCTTATGGCGACACGTTGCAGCAGGCCTATGCGCGGGTCTGTGCCGATGTGCCGCTGCGCCGTGCCGCGCGTGCCGAAGAGATCGCCAAGGTCTGTCGATTCCTGGCCTCCAGTGAGGCATCGATCATTACCGGAGCAACGCTGGTGGCGGACGGCGGTTCAAGCATCGTCGATGTGCCAACATTGGCTTTCACGCGCCTGGAGCCCACGTATGCCGAATGATCTGGATTTCAGCGGGCAAGTGGTGCTTGTTACCGGCGGCGCCCAGGGCATTGGCCGGGGCATCGTCGAGGCGTTTGCCCAGCGTGGCGCACGGGTGGTGATCGCCGACCGTCTGCTGGCGCAGGCCCAGGACGTGGCCGCAGCGCTATCGGCGCAGGGGTATTGGGTTGAAGCCGTGGGTGTCGATCTGGCAGAGGCACAGGCTATTTTTGACTGCGTTCAAGGGCTGCCACAACTGGATATCCTGGTGCACAACGCCGGGTATTTTCCGCTGACGGCGTTTGAAGACATCACCCCGCAGATCCTGCAGCGCACGTTGGCGGTCAACCTGTCGGCGTTGTTCTGGCTGACCCAGGCTGCATTGCCGACGTTTCGCGAACAGGGTCGGGGTTGCGTGCTGGTGACGTCTTCGGTGACCGGCAACCGGGTCGGTTATCCGGGGCTCAGCCATTACGCAGCGTCCAAGGCCGGGGTCAATGGCTTTATCCGCAATGCGGCCCTGGAACTGGCAGCGTTGAATGTGCGGGTGAATGGTGTGGAGCCGGGCATGATCGCAACCCCGGCGATGGGCAACCTGGGTGACGCCGCGCTGAATGACACGATCGCCAGCCGTGTGCCCCTGGGTCGTTTGGGCGCGGCGGTGGATATCGCCGGAGCCATGTTGTTCCTGGCATCTGACCTGGCCAGCTACATCACCGGGCAGACCCTGGTGGTGGACGGTGGGTCCACCCTGCCAGAAGTCTGAAAATCGATTCAAATGTGGCTACGCACCGACCGCCTGCATCCGGCTGGAGCGGAAATCCTTGGGCGACACCTCGAATTGCTTCTTGAACGAACGGCTGAAATGCGCCGAATCGGTAAAGCCCCATTTGTAGGCAATCGAGGTGATCGACTCGCTGCGCAGGAACGGGTTGGTCAAGTCATCCGCACTGCGTTTGAGCCGCGCCCGCTGGATATAGCGGCAGACGCTGTCGTCCTGCTCTTCGAACAAGCGATACAGGTGCCGCACTGAAATATTCAGCCGATTGGCCAGGCCGATCGGGCTAAGCCCAGGCTGACTCAGCGATTCATCAATAATCTTCTGCACATAGCTGCGCAGGTTGTTGCCCTGCAACGACGCCATGCCTTCGCGGCACTCATCTCCCTGTTCCAGGGCCGAACCCAGCAACGAAACGAAGGCCGTTTGCAGCGCCTCCACTTCCCCCGCGCCGTCTTCGGTGTCGTCCTTGCACAGCTGATCCATCAGCACATGCAACATACGCCCGCAGGCTTTGGTCGAGGATATCTTGCCGAAAGCCCGTGCGTCGCCGCCCAGGTGCTTGCACACCTGCAGGCGCGACAGTGACAACGAGGCGTGCTCGATCAGGCCGAAGGGTGTGATTTCGATGGAACCCACAGAGTCCATCAACAACATTTCGCCGGGGGCCAGTTGCAGCGTCTGGCCGTTCTGCACGATTTGCGAGTAACCGCTGCGCTGGCTCACCAGGAAACAGTCCTGGTCGTTATCGTGGTCGGCGTGGTGCGCCGGGCGTTTGATCAGCCCGGCATTGGTGCGCAGGAGGGCCACGCCGCGCGGCAAGTCTCTGATCTCGCCGATAAACAGCGAGCGGTTGAACGCCAGTTCCGTATCGAAGTGACCGCACGCGGCGCGTAGCTCGCGGTTCCAAGTGTCCAGCCCGTCGTGCGCATGCTGTGGGATGCTCATGGGGTGTCTCCGCAATGGCTTCTTTTTGTTGTTCTGGTGCAATAGTTAACATGTTATCTATATGCACGCAACAACAACCTGTTTGCCCTTTACAGAAGCACTAATGATGCCAATCAGAGGTCTGACAACACCCGTTTCAAGCCCGCCAGCGTCGCAAGCAAATGGCTGCGCTGCATAGGGCTCAGGGCAATGTAACGCCGAAAGGCCGGCAGGCGATTGACCACCTCGCTACCGCCCATGTGCTCTAGCCGCACGCACCATTGCTGGCCTTGCAGCTCGATGCGCAGGCGCTTGAAGTCCAGCGGCATCAGCGCCTGGAATAGCGCGTCGTCTGCCAGGATGCGCGCGTGCAATTCATGGCCCAACGCCTGGTTGCCGCAACGGCGGCGCACACGAATGCCATGGCGGCGAATCGCGCCGCCATGGTGCACCTCGAAGCTACCTGTGCTTCCTGCGAGAGCAGGTACGTGCAGCACAAATTCGGTCATCACCACGTGCATCAACAACTGCGACTCGGTGCGCTCGACAATCTCAAACGCCACGCCCTCCACTTCCAGCTTCGCCAGCCCGAGGTTGCGCCGCAAACGCTCCAGGGTCACCCCCGGTCGATAGCCCGCCGGGGCACGATCAGCGCGAAACAGCTCAAACAGTTTTTGCCGCAAAGTCGCCGTAGACATGGTCGGCCTGCTCCGGATAGTTGCTGAATTCCTTTGCCAACACCTCCTCCACGGAGGCCGGCTTGAAGGGGCTGACCTTCTGCACCACCAGGGTCCAGAACAACGCATACGCAGCCGTGCCGCCCAACATCACGCCAAACGGCACATAGATGTCTGCCGGGTTCATGCCCGGAGGCGTGATAAACCACATGCCCAGCAGAATGCCGATGCTCGAGACGATCTGCGGCAGCGGAAACCACGGCGAACGGTAGGCCCGTGGCAAATCCGGCCGACGAATACGCAGGCTCACCACCGAGATCGTCACCAGCAGGTAGGCGAAACTCCACGCACACACCGCCGCCAGCACCAGGTGCATGATGTTGTCAGTGTTGCCGCCCAGGTACAGCGCGTGCAGGCACGGAATCAGCATCGCCACCAGGATGCACAGCAGCGGCGTCTTGAAGCGCGGGTGCAGGTAGGTGAACACCTTGGGCAGCGCGCCGTCCACGGCCATGCCGTACAGAATGCGCGGCACGCCCGCCATCAAGGTATTGATAGTGGCCGCACCGGCAAATAGAAAACCAATGCCCAGCCACAGCGGGCCGATATGCCCCATCACCTGCTCGGCGAACTTGGGGATGGCCATGGGCGTGTCCAGCAAGTGCACACCCGAAGCGGCGTCAAGCAGCACGTTTTCCACCTGGCGTTTCATCGCCGCACCGTAGATGAACATGCACGTGGCCACGCCCAGCAGCCCCAGCATCATTGCACGCGGCATCACCTTGGCCGATTGGCGCAGGTCCGGCGCCAGTGGCGTGACAAATTCGCAGCCGACAAACATGAACATTGCCATGCCCACCAACGACAACACGGTGATCAGGTCGGTGCCCACCAGCGACTCACCGAACCAGCCGTCCAACTGCACGGCGGGCGCGGCGATCAAGCCCAGCACGCCAAACACCATCAGGGTGGTCCACATGCCAAAGGTGAGGATGATTTCCGCGCGGCCGAACGCACTGACGCCAAACGCATTCAGCACACCGAATACGATTACAAAACCCACGCCGAGCAGCCACGAGCCGCCAGCGGATTCAGCCAGGGTATTGAGGTGTTCGAAGTTCACCAGGGCCATGACCCCGGCCAGGATAGTTTCGGCGGTTCCGGCAAATACATGCACGATCAGGTAGGCCGATAGGGTGCCGGTAATCGCGAAAAACCGCCCCATGCCGCAGTTGATGTAGTCGTACACCGAGCCAGTGGTAGGCAGGATCGACGCGGCCTCGGCGAAAGTGGTCGCTTGGGCCAGCATCATCACGACAGCAATCAACATCGCCAGGGCAAACGCGCTGCCACCGATGCCAAAGCCCATGGTGGCGGTGAGAATGACCGGACTGGCCATGATCAGGCCAATGGTGCTGGCCAACGCGGTGGGGAAACCTACCGTGCCACGGTTGAGGTGCGCGGTGAGTCGGTCGTTGATCGACATGGTGGGGTCCTCGAAGACGGTTTTTTTAATGTGTCAGTACTCTGCGCCCCACTCGAGTTAGTCGTCTTGCCCCTGTCTGCCGCCGGTTTTGTTGCTCCCTGCCATCGTGTAAAGCTTGGCGGCCTCGGTCAATTCCCTGGCACGCAGAGAAAAGACTTGGGCCCCAAGTGCTCGCCCTAATGCGCCCTCACTCTTAACCAAGCTGGGGACAATAACAATGGAGCACACACTGAAAAATCGCCGCCTGCGCCAGGCGGTCGGCCTGGGCGTTGCCCTGCTGGTGGGCCAGGTCCAGGCAGTCGAGTTGTATGCCGACGCAGACACTAAGGTCACCGGCAACTTCCTCTCCGTGTACGGGATGTTCAACAGCCCGAAGAACTACGATGGACGCAGCGGTGGTTCCACCTGGCGCGAGGCCTTTATCAAGTACGGCCTGAGCGTGGAGCAAATCCTGGGCACCTTTGGCGGTGTGTACGGCACGGCCAACCTGGTGAGTTCCGGGACTTGGGGCGATGGTGATGCGTCTGGGGTCACCACGGGCAAGGAGCGCACCACCAAGTTTGACGAAGCCTTTGCCGGCTGGCGCTCCGGCGACCTGTTCCCGGTGCTGGGCAAGGATGGCGTGGACCTGTCGTTTGGCCGGCAGGTCATCACGCTGGGCGACGGTTTTATCGTCAACGATGACGGGCCCAACCTGGGCAAGGGCGTGGGAGACGGTGAATTCAACCGTGGCGGCGCCTATTACATCGCCGCACGCCATGCCTTCGACAAGACCGCCGTGGTCCGCCTGGGGGGCAAGGATGGCGTGCACGGCAGCCTGATGTGGATCAAATCTGACAACCCCGCCCAGGCCATGACCGAAATGGCCGTCGGCACCCTGGAATACAGCGCCGCGCCGGGCACCCTGGGGCTGACCTATCTTCACGGGGTCGATGTGGATGAACGCTTCGCCAGTGACGTACAACGCCAGCGCAAAGGCATGAACCTCTACAGCCTGCGCGGTGCGGGTAACGCAGGGATCGACAACGCGCATTTCGCGTTTGAACTGGCTCGCCAGGACCGCCGTGACAGCCAGGAAAACGCCGGCTACGCCGAAGCCGGCTACACCTTCGCCGACCTTCCCTGGTCACCGGACCTGACCTACCGTTACGCGCGCTATTCAAAAAACTGGGACGCGATGTTCGCCGGCTTCAACCGTGGCTACGGCACCTGGGTGCAGGGTGAAGTGACGGGCAATTACTCCGGCCCGTACAACACCAATACAGCGGTGCAACACGTGGCGTTCAAGGTCAAGCCGCTGGAGAACGTCACCCTCGGTGCGCTGTTTTTCGACTACAACACCGTCAGCACCCGTGGCCAACTGAACCTGGATGGCCGCGAGCTGGACCT
Organism: Pseudomonas sp. 58 R 12; assembly: GCF_900005865.1. NCBI lineage: Bacteria > Pseudomonadati > Pseudomonadota > Gammaproteobacteria > Pseudomonadales > Pseudomonadaceae > Pseudomonas > Pseudomonas sp. 58 R 12. The sequence continues at coordinate 404,913 of NZ_CVTP01000028.1, read as the reverse complement.
GTACGTCGAGTGGGCGGTGAACGAGCACCTGATCATCACGCCGCTGCTCGGCCTCTACAAACCGAATAAGGATGCAGAGACCGGTGGCAACCAGGTCGGTGGCAACGGCACTAACGTCTACAGTCAGTTAGTGGTCGCCGTGCCGTTCTGAATCGTCTCGGGCGCGCACGGACGCAGCGCTTGGACCTCGGCATACGCCCCTTGATGGTAGAGCAGTGGCGCCCGGCCGAAGTCATCAAAGGCCACCACCTTGCCGATCATGATCCAATGATCACCACCGTCCAGCTGCTGGTATTTCTCACAATGAAACCGCGCCGAGCAATCGGCGAACACCGGTGAGCCACCCTCCCCCGGTTCATATTCGACCAGGGCAAAGCGGTCCTCACGCGGGCGCGCAAAGTTGTTGGACAGGTGCACCTGGTCTGCCGCCAGCACGTTCACCGCAAAGTGGCTGGCCTCCTCGAATACTTCGTGGCTGTTGGAGCGTTTGTCGATGCTCCACAGCACCAGCGGCGGGTCGAGGGACACCGAGTTGAAACTGTTGGCGGTCACGCCCACCTTGCGCCCGGACGCGGTGGCGGCGGTGACCACGGTCACCCCGGTGGCGAAGTTACCCAAGGCACGGCGAAACGCCCGTGGGTCGAAAACGCTGCTGTCAGACATGCAAGACTCCCAGGCGTCCTCGAACGGGCGCCCTGATTGTTGTTGAGGAAGAACGTGTCACACCATGCTTGGGTCCGGCTCCAGGCCCATCAGCTCACGGCCGAGGATCTGAGCGCAGACGTCGTAGTCGGTGTAGGCATGGGCGCCTGTCATATGGGAATCACGGAACAGGCGCTGCATTTCGTTGTGTTCAAACCAGGCATTACCGCCAGCTGCGGCGAACAACCGGTCCACAGCCTCGATGCACATTTTGGTCGCGTAAGCCTGGTTGGTGCGCCAGAACGCCAGGGTTTCGCGGCTCGGGTAACGGTGCGCGGCGCTGTGTTCGGCGTGGTCCTGCCAGGTTTTTTCCAGAAACGCGCGGGCGGCGGCCACCTGGTGGGTGGATTCGGCCAGACGCATCAATGCCGGTGTTGCAGCACCGACGGCGGCACCGGTGTAGGCGCGCACGCGAGTTTTGGTTTTTTCGCGGAACACCTCCAACATGCGTTCGGCCACGCCAAGGCTGACGGTGGAAAAACCACTGGCGAAATACGGCCGGTACGGCGCGTAGAAAATCTGGCTGTCGGGGTAAAGGCCAAAGCCTGCGGACCTGCCTTCCATCATGTCCTTGGCTTTCTGGATACGGTGCTCGGGCACCCAGGCGTTGTCGATGATCAGGGTCTTGGTGCCACTGCCTTTCATACCGGCGGCGAACCAGTCATCACGGATCTGGTAGTCGCTGCGAGGCAGCACGGCAAAACAATAATCCTGGGTGCCTTCGGCGTTCTGCCGACGGCAGCCGACAATCGCCCATTCACCATGGTCACAGCCGCTGCTCCAGCCCATTTCGCCGCTGAAATACACACCCCCCTCGCCCTCTACCACGCGCCCGAACGGCGCGATGCTGCTGCTGGCGGTGGCATCCGGGTTTTCGCCCCAGATTTCCTGCTGCAGTTCTGCCGAAAACAGGGCCAGTTGGTGGCTGTGGGTGCACAACAAGCTCATGGCCCAGGCAGTGCTGGCGCAACTGCCGGCGAGAGAAGCAATGCAGTCGGCGAACTCGGGCAGCGACAGTTCCAGGCCACCAAACGCCTTGGGTTGAAACGCGCGGTGCAGGCCGATGCTTCTGAGCAAGGCGATATTTTCATCCGGCACCTGGCGCATCTGTTCGGCCCGCGTGGCATTCGCGGCGATGGTCGGCAAGAGAGGCTTGAGGTCTTCGAGCAGCGGGTTTGGCTTTTTCATGGAGGGCCCTGCTTATTATTGGGAGTCCGGCAGGCGCTCCGGTTTGAGGAGCGGCGCCTGATGCAGGGCGAGTATCAAATGGGACACGCGGATGGGAAATGCACGTTCCGCAGGCAAGATTGTACTTTTCATAGGGTGGCAGGCACAGACATAGCGTGCGGCAGGCACAGTCAAGCGACCCTGCCCACCGTTGGTTACCCTCGGGTTTTCTCAGAACTGCCAGGAACCTGCCATGAGTGATATCCCGCTGCTGCCTCAAGTCGAAGCTTTCCTGCGTCGACCCCATGGGCTGTTTATCGATGGCGTCACCGTGCGCAGCCATTCCAGCCAGACCCTCGCCGTGACCAACCCGGCGACGGGGCAGGTGATCGCCCAAGTGGCCGATGCGGACCTGGCGGACATCGATGCGGCAGTGGATTCTGCCAACCGGGGCTTTCAGCGCTGGTCGCAAGCCGCTCCGGCGACGCGGGGCAATGTGCTGCTCAAACTCGCCGACCTGCTGGAACGCAACCGCGAAGAACTGGCGCAGATCGAGACCTGCCAGTCGGGCAAGATCATCCAGATTTCCCGCGCCTTCGAAGTCGACCAGGCCGCGCATTTCCTGCGGTATTACGCGGGCTGGGCGACCAAGCTCAGCGGCCAGACCCTTACCCCTTCGCTGCCCTCGTTCAACGGCGAGCGCTACACCGCGTTCACTCTGCGCGAACCGGTGGGCGTGGTGGTGGGCATCGTGCCGTGGAATTTTTCCACCATGATCGCCATCTGGAAACTCGCCTCGGCGTTGGTGACTGGCTGCAGCATCATCATCAAGCCCAGCGAATTCACCCCGCTGACTCTCCTGCGCATTGCCGAGCTGGCCATCGAAGCCGGGTTGCCGGCCGGCGTGCTCAACGTGCTCACCGGTGGCGGCCATGTCGGCAAAGGCCTGGTGGAACACCCCGGCACTCACAAAGTGTCGTTCACCGGTTCCGTGCCCACCGGCATCGCCGTCGGCCGCAGCGCCATGGGCGCCGGCCTGACCCGCGCAACGCTGGAACTGGGCGGCAAGAACGCCGCGGGTTTCCTGCGCGACGTGGACGTGGACAAGGCGGTGGACGGCATTATCGAAGCAGGCTTTTTGCACTCCGGGCAAATCTGCGCAGCGGCCGAACGCTTCTTCGTGCACCGCTCACAGATTGACGCAGTGCTGGAGAAACTCAAACTTCGCCTCAGTCGCCTGAACATCGGCTCGCCGCTGGACGAACACACCGAATTCGGCCCGGTCACCCACCATCAGCACCAACTCAAACTGCTCGGCTACTTCACCCAGGCCCGCGCCGAAAACAACACGATCATCCACGGCGGTACCCTCATCGACCGCCCCGGCTGCTACGTCGAGCCCACGGTGATCCTTGCCAACAGCATCAACGACACCCTGCTCAACGAAGAAACCTTCGGCCCCATCGCCACCTTCCTGCCCTACGACAGCGAAGAAGAACTGCTCGCACTGATGAACAACGGCCCTTACGGTCTCAGCGCCAGCCTGTGGACCAACGACCTCGGCAAAGCCCTGCGCATGGTGCCGGCCATCCATGCCGGCACCGTGTGGGTGAACATGCACACCTTGCTCGACCCAGCGGTGCCGTTTGGGGGCAGTCGGTCTTCGGGGGTTGGGCGAGAATTTGGCAGTGCGTTTATCGAGGATTACACCGAGCTTAAATCGGTGATGATTCGGTATTGAGCTCCCACCTTTGAGCCTCGTGTGCTCAAAAGAGTGATCGCTTAACTGAAAGGAATCACAGCCTCAGCCTCGATCTCGATCAACCATTCCGGCAATGACAACCCACTGACGATGATCCACGAAGACGGCGGTGGGTTGTGCGGGAAGCGCTCACGCAGCGCTTGGGCAATCGGCTCCTGCTGATCACGGGCGGACTCGACGATATACAGCCGCAATATCACCACATGGGATAGATCACCGCCGACCTCGGCCAGAACCTTTTCAATATTGTCGAGGGCGGTCGCGGTCTGCTCAGCGATGCCAGGGCCGACACTACGTTCCTGGGCATCCACGCCCACCTGGCCGGAAAGCAGGATGCGCCGGCCTTCCGGCACTTCGAGGGCCTGGCTGAAGCCGTATTGCAGGGAGTTGAACACGGTTGTGGGATTGATGACTTTTCGCAGCATGACGAGTCCTTGTTGTCGGTGGGAAAACAAGGCTAACGCACTGGGTTGGCGCAATCTGGTGATTCAACATCTGGCAACATTTCAACCATCATGCCCGGGACCCTTGTAGTGAGCGGGCTCGCCCCGCGCTGGGGGGCGAAGCCGCCCCAAACAAGGCAACGCAAAACTCACCTGACACACCGCGGGGATCCGTTTTGGGGCGGCTTCGCCACCCAGCGCGGGGCAAGCCCGCTCACTACAAATATTCAGTGACCAAATCGCGGAGGTTCACTGTAAATCGCGAGCTAGCGTTAATGTTCCTAAGCACTATTCCAGGAGCAACGGATTGCGCCCAAAACCTCAAACACATCGCCTGCGTCACGGTCGCTACTCAGAACACGGACGTAGCTATCTCATTACCATCGTCGTTCACCACCGCCAGCGTTTGTTCGCCGACCTGTTCCTGGGTCGCCTGCTGGTTGCCGAGTTCCGACAAGTTCATGAACTTGGGTTGGTCGATTCCACGGCATGGGTAATTATGCCTGACCATATTCATTGGCTGTTTGAGTTGAAACAGCAGACGTTGGCCGACGTTGTCCGGCGCATCAAGTCACGCAGTACGCTGACGATTAACAGGCGTCGCAGAAGCAAGGAACGCGTCTGGCAACCTGGTTATTACGATAGGGCTGTGCGTGTAGAGGATGATATTCGTACGATGGCGCGCTACATCGTGGCTAACCCGTTGCGAGCAGGCCTGGTTGAGCGGGTAGGCGATTACTCACTGTGGGATGCTGCCTGGCTCTGACAGCGCATGTAGTGAGCGGGCTTGCCCCGCGCTGGGTGGCGAAGCCGCCCTAACCCAGGCGCCGCAAGATTCACTGACACACTGCGGCGATCCGGTTTGGGGCGGCTTCGCCACCCAGCGCGGGGCAAGCCCGCTCACTACAGGGGCGGCGCGCCGATGGGAAATCATCGAGATGAGCAATCAGTTGTTCCCCAACGCGACCTACTCCACAACCCCGCCTACCAGCGCCCCATCGCCAGACTGAACGGCGAAAATTCCGCGAACTGCCACCTCAGCGCCAACGCCGCCGGGCGGCGGACCACGTGTTCGACGGTCACTGTCCACAAGCGCTGGGCGCCTTCAAACAAGGCCACTTGCGGGCCGTCGAGGATCAGCGAGGTCCGCCCGGCAACCTGCAACACATCACCCGAGGCAAAATCGAAAAACAGCAACCCCGCCACCGGGTTCCTCTGCAAGTTGCCCAGGGTGTTGAAGAACAGGTTGCCGGCGAAGTCGGGGATGGTCAGTACGTTGCCTTCAACCCGCACAAACCCGGTGTTACCACCGCGATGGGAGACGTCCACCGAGCGTTGGCCGTCCAGGTCCACGTAGCTGGCGACGAAAAACGTGTCGGCGTCGCGGATCATCGTGTGTGCCGCGTCGTCCAGGTCATTGAAGCGTTCCACCTGCGTGCCGGGCTTGCGCGCGATGGAATCGACCGGCCGCCGTTGGATGTACTTGGGGCAATTGCCGAAGGTGTGCACCACGTCGACCGAAAAACCCTCGTGATCGAGCCTGCTGATTCGCCCATTCATGCGGTTGCGACGGCGGGTGCTGAGGTCGATGCCCAGCACGCCCACCGACGCGCCGTTGAGCAAGGCGTTACGGGCCGGATCGCCCGCAGACGGCAGGCTGTCGATCTGCAAGGTCTGTGGGTCTGGCGAGTGGGCAAAGCCCGGCGCCCCTTCCACCATCGTCGCCCAGGGAATGCCCTGCTCGTCCACCGCGCCCAGCATCAGGTAAGGCAACAAGGGATAGAAATCCCGATGCTGCTCCGGCAGGTGATCACGAATCACCTTGGGCCCGATCACGGCCATGCGTTCGGCCACGCCAACCGCAGCTTGCATCTGCCGTTCGCCAGCATGCCAGGGAGTTTTTTCGATCGGGTTCATGGCGAGCACCTCATGTTGGATACCCCGATGCTGCGCCCTGCCAGCCACCAAAGGAATAACCACGCCGGGCAATCCACTATTACGCCAGCTGAAAGGCTGGATGCTCGCGCAGCGCTGTCACGCAGTGATCGACAAAACTGCGCACACGCATCGGTGCATTGCGGCCTTCGCGATACACCACGTGCACGGGCAGCGGCGGCGGTTCGTAGTCCGGCAACACCTGCCGCAGGTGACCCTTGAGCAGATGCTCGTGAACCGGATAGCTCAGGCAGCGAATCAGCCCCGCCCCATGCACGGCCGCATTGATCGTGCCCTGCACCGTGGCGCAGCTCAGGCGCGCGCGGGTCTTGAGCTGATAGCCATGGAAATCCCAATACACCTGAGCGGCGCTGGCAATCAGCCGATGTTGCTTGAGGTCATCCGGGTGCAGGGGTTCGCCGTGGGCCACAAGGTAATCGGGACTGGCACAAAGGATATGCCGCACCCGCCCCACCGGCCGTGCAATCAACGATGAGCTGGGCAGTTCGCCGACGAGGATCGCCACATCCAGTCCCTCTTCATGCAGGTTCGGGTAATAGTCATGGTAATGAGCGACGACGCGCACCTCAGGGTAGCGGTCCATGTAGTCGGCCAACACCGGCGCCATCACATAGCGGCTGAACAGGAATGGCAAAAACACCCGCAGATTGCCCTCGGCCTGCACATGCAACCCTTTGGCTGACGCTTCGGCGGCGTCCACGGCGGTGATCAGGCGCACGCAGTCGGCCAGGTAGGCGCTGCCGGCGTCGGTCAGGCTAACGCCGCGCGTACTGCGCTCAAGCAACGGCACGCGCAAACGCGCTTCCAGGCGTGCAATCGCCCGCACCAGGGTCGGCCCCGACACCTGCGCATCCCGCGCTGCCGAGGCCAGGCTCGGTTGTCCGGCCAGCGCGGCGAACAGTTGCATATCGCGATAACGCTCCATCAGCTGCGCCGTTTCATCGCCGGGTTCAGGGCGGCGTCCTGGCTCAGGCGATGGCTGAGAAAGTCGACAAAGGTGTTGATCTTGGCAGGCACGCGGCCGCTTTTCTGGAACACCACCTGGATGGGCAGGGGTGCCGGTTCGAAGGCTTCCAGGACAATTTCCAGCTCCCCGGCGGCCACCGAGGCTGCGACCTGATAGGACAGCACCCGCGTCATGCCCCAGCCCAGCCTCGCCAGGTTGATCGCGGCATTGTTCGCCGAGACGACCAGGCGCGGCTCAATAGGCACCGTCAGCGGCTGATCCGCGTCGACAAAATTCCACTCGCTCACCAATTGGCTGGACGACGACGTGGCAATCTTGGCCTCACGCAAGTGCGACGGATGCCGGGGCCGCCCGTGCCGGTCGAGATAGGCCGGCGCTGCACACACCACCCGACGTACTTCGCCGACCTTGATCGCCTGTTGCCCCGGCTCGTGCAGATCGCCAATACGCACCGCCACATCGACGCCTTCGTCGGTCATGTTGACCACGCGGTCGACCAGCAAGGCGTTGATGTTGACCAAGGGAAACCGGTCGAGGTACTCCCCCAGCACCGGCGCCACATACAGCTCGCCAAATAGCACCGGCGCGGTCACCGTCAGGTGGCCACAAGGGATGGAATAACTGCCCGCCGCCGCTTCCTCGGCTTCATTGAGTTCCGCCAGGATGCGCCGACAATCTTCCAGGTAACCCTGGCCGGCTTCAGTCAGGTGCAGGCTGCGGGTGGTGCGCGCCAGCAGTTGAGTGCCGATGCGCGCCTCCATCGCGGCGATGGCCCGGGTCACGCTCGGGGGTGAGGTTTTCAGGCGGCGCGCGGCGGCGGCAAAGCCCTCCTCCTCGGCCACCGCCAGGAACACCTGCATTTCATGAAATCGATCCATCGGTGGCCCTCTTGAACGTTACTGTGACTGCAAACCTACCGCCGTGCGCGGCATGCCGACAAAGCCCGGCAACGCCTCGATGCTGGCGAGCCACGCACGCACATGAGGGTAGTCGGCCAGCGATACATTGCCTTCCGGCGCGTGGGACACGTAGGTGTAAAAGGCGATATCGGCAATGGTCGGTTGCTCACTGGCCAGGAACCGGCTTTGGCTCAGTTGCGCTTCGATCAACGTCAGCAAAGCGTGGGATTTGGTAATGGCCGTGACAGTGTCGACCTCGGCACCAAACACCAGGGCCAGGCGTGCGGTGGCGGGCCCGGCGTGAAGTTGACCGGCGGCGGCCGAAAGCCAACGCTGCACGCGGGCCTGCCCCCGGGGGTCGCTCGGCAGCCATTTTCCGTTGCCGTATTGGGTCGCCAGGTAGACCAGGATTGCGTTGGAATCGGCCAACACAGTGCCGTTGTCATCAATCGCTGGCACTTGGCCGAAGCTGTTGACCTTGGCAATAAAGTCGGGGGCTTTGTGGGCGCCTTGCTTGAGGTCCACGAGGATGTAGTCGGTGGGCAGCCCCAGCAGGGACAGCATCAGCTCGACCCGGTGGGAGTGGCCGGACAACGGGAAACCGTAGAGTTTGATCATGAGAAGCTCCAGAAGAATGGGGTCGACGCTCTGCATGTTCTACCCCTGCCCCGAGCGTTGGAATCACCAGGATTTACAATCCAGCATTTCATCTGGCGAAACAATCACTCGCCGGACAATTCCACGATTAGGTTGAACAAGGTGGTCTTCACCGCGCTGTCCAGCTCGGTCCAAGCCAAACCAGTAGTGGCCTGAAAGGCGCCCAGCTCCATATGCCGCGACACGCAATTGGACGGCAGCGCCCGTGCCGCCTGCTGCGGCAGCACCCCAACACCCAGCCCCGCGGAGACCAGCGCGAGCATGGTGGTAAATTCGCCCAGCTCAGAAGCGATCTCCAGGGGCATGCCCACGGCTTGGATAAATTCGTCGTAGAAACCCGGCGCATAGCGTCGCGCGAGAATGTACACCGGCACCCGGAGCAGATCGGTGGGGTGGATCGACGTTTTCAATGCCAAGGGATGATCCATCGGCAACGCCACACAGAAATGCTCGTGCAACACCGCACGGGTCTGTACGCCGGGGTGACTGGCGGGCAGGCGCATCAGGCCGAAGTCCAGCAGGCCGTTCTTCAGCGCGGCAGCCTGGTCGGGCCCGGGCATGTCCTTGAGCTCCAGCTCGATACGCGGGTATCGCTGGTGCACCGTGCGAATCAATTCCGGCAACAGCTGCGGCAGCACCGACGACACAAACCCCAGGCGCACCCGGCCGATTTCGCCGCGATTGGACGCCCGCGCCGCATCCGCTGCACGCGCCGCCTGATGCAAAGTGGCCTGGGCCTCAGGCAGAAACACGCGACCCGCATCGGTCAGGGTCACCGAATGGCGATTGCGATCCAGCAGGCGTACGCCCAGGCCACTTTCCAGCAATTTGATCTGCATGCTCAACGCCGGTTGCACAATCGACAGCTGCGCCGCCGCCCTGCCGAAATGCAGCTCCTGGGCGAGCACCACAAAGGCGCGCAAGTGCTTTAGCTCCATCAGGCCTCCCCGGTTATCACAAATGTTGATCACCCGATCATAAATGAACATTGGACCCACTGCCTGTACCGGAGTGAACTTAGGCCAACCAAGCAGGACATCATCGGATTTTGCTTATAACAATGAGCGCGCCAGGAGCAACGGCCCCATGCACAACGTTTTAGACCACTTTCGCCTGGATGGCCGGCTTGCGCTGGTCACTGGCTCCAGCGCCGGTATCGGCCTGGCGATCGCCCGCGGCCTGGCCCAGGCCGGTGCGCGGGTGGTGCTCAACGGGCGCAACCGCAGTACCTTGCGCGACACCGCCGCACTGTTGACGCTGGAAGGCCTCGACGTGCACACACAGGCGTTTGATGTGACCGACAGCGCGGCCATCCAGGCCGCCGTAGCGAACATCGAAGAACGCCTCGGCCCGCTGGATATCCTGGTGAACAACGCCGGCATGCAACGCCGTGGGCCGTTGGAAGACTACAGCGAGCAGCACTGGCGCGAACTGATCAGCACCAACCTCGACAGCGCCTTTTTGGTCGGCCAGGCCGTGGCGCGGGCGATGATCCCGCGCAAGCGTGGGCGCATCATTAATATCTGCTCGGTGCAAAGTGAGTTGGGCCGCCCGGGTATTGCGCCGTACGCGGCGAGCAAGGGCGCGCTGAAAATGCTTACCAAGGGCATGGCCATCGATTGGGGCCCCCATGGGCTGACGGTCAACGGGATCGGGCCTGGGTATTTCAAGACCGATCTGAACGCCAATCTGGTCGCCAATCCGGAATTCAGCGACTGGCTGGTGCAACGCACACCCAGCCGCCGCTGGGGTGAGGTGGACGAGCTGGCCGGCGCCGCCGTATTCCTCGCCAGTGACGCCGCCAGCTTCGTCAACGGTCATATTCTTTACGTCGACGGTGGCATCACCGCGTCGCTGTAACCCTGGAGAATTGTATGCACGCCATTGTCTGCCATGCCTCGAAAGACTTGCGAGTCGACCGCCTGGACGAACCACAGACCCTCGCCCCCGCCCAACTGCGGGTACGCATCGCACGGGGCGGTATCTGCGGCTCCGATTTGCACTACTACCAGCACGGCGGCTTCGGCACCGTGCGTCTGCGCGAGCCGATGGTGCTCGGCCATGAAGTGTCGGCGGTGATCGACGCGGTGGGCAGCGATGCCGGGTTGTTCAAGGTAGGGCAACGCGTGGCGGTGTCCCCGTCGCGCCCCTGCGGCGGTTGCCGTTACTGTCATCAGGGTTTGCCCAACCATTGCCTGAACATGCGCTTCTACGGCAGCGCCATGCCTTTCCCGCATATCCAGGGCGCGTTTCGCCAAAGCCTGGTGATCGAGACCCACCAAGCCCATCTGCTGGCCGATGATGTCAGCCTGGCCGAAGGTGCGTTGGCCGAACCCTTGTCGGTGGGTTTGCACGCGATCCAACGGGCCGGCGCGGTGTTCGGCAAGCGCGTGCTGGTGACCGGCTGCGGTCCCATCGGCAACCTGTTGATCGGTAGCCTGCGCGCTGCTGGAGCCGCTGAAATTGTCGCCGTAGACCTGTCCACCAGCGCCCTCGCCTGCGCTGAAAAAATGGGTGCCACGCGCACCCACAACCTCGCCAGCGGTGCTGATGCGCTCAAACGCTACACCACTGAAAAAGGCTATTTCGACGTCATGTTCGAAGTCTCCGGCAGCGCCCAGGCCCTGCGCAACGGCCTGGAATGCATCGCGCCGCGAGGCGTGCTGGTCACCGTGGGCTTGGGCGGCGACGTGTCGCTGCCGCTCAATCTGCTGGTGAGCCGCGAGATCGACCTGCGCGGCACCTTCCGCTTCCACCCGGAATTCGCCCAGGCGGTGGACTTGCTCAACCGCCGGATCATCGACGTGCGCCCCGTGATATCCCATACGGTGCCATTTGAGCAGGCGGCGCAGGCGTTTGAACTGGCAGCGGACAAGAAGCAGGCGATGAAGGTGGTGTTGGATTTCGGCGTGCCTGATCCAGGAATGCAGGCCTCCCAACAACACTGATCCCCTGTGGGAGCTGTCGAGCTTTAGCGAGGCTGCGAAAGCGGAGTGTCAGGCGACGAACATGCTGGCAGTACTGCCGCCTTCGCAGCCTCGCTGGGGCTCGACAGCTCCCACAGGGGATCTTCGTCACTGCTGAAATTGCGCCCGTAGCCAAGACCGAATTCCAGCCAACACCACAGATGCAGACGCACGATTTTTTCATGAAAAAATTCAAACTATCGCCATCCACGTCGTTCACACCTTCACGTGCAACGTTTAGTAGGAGGCAACATGCAATACCGACAACTGGGCCATTCCGGCCTGCTGGTGTCCGAAATCATCCTGGGCACCGTGCCTTTTGGCGGTCGCGCAGAGTTTGAAAAATGCGGATCGGTGGACGTGCCCCAGGCCAAGCGCATGTTCGATATCGCGTTCGACGCGGGTGTGAACATGGTCGACACCGCCGATCTTTACTCCCACGGGCTGGCCGAAAAAGTGGTCGGTAAAGCCCTGGGCGACAAGCGCCACGACATCCTCCTGGCCACTAAGGGCCGCAGCCCCGTGGACAAGAACCCGAACAACTCCGGTTCCTCGCGCTATCACTTGATCCGTGCGTGCGAGGCCAGTTTAAAACGCTTGGGTACCGACCATATCGACCTTTACCAATTGCACAATTGGGACGGTATGACGCCCATCGAGGAAACCCTCGAAGCGCTGCGGTTGCTGGTGGGCTCGGGCAAAATCCGCTACTTCGGCACCAGCAACTTCACCGCCTGGCAGATGATGAAAACCCTGGGCAAGGCCGAGCTGCACGGCATGCTCAAGCCCATCACCCAGCAGATCTACTACACCCCGGAATCCCGCGAAGCCGAGTATGAGCTGCTGCCACTGGCGCTGGATCAGTCGGTGGGCACCCTGGTATGGGGCCCGATGGGCGAGGGTTTGCTGACCGGTTCCACCCGTCGCGGGCAAAAACCGCCTGCCAACACCCGTCAGGGCAGCGATTGGCCGGAACCTTATGTGCACGACCAGGAGCGCGCCCTGGACATTATTGAAACCCTCGCGGCTGTCGGTGATGAACACGGCGTCTCGGTTGCCCGCACGTGCCTGGCATGGCTCAAGGATCGACCGGGGATCACCTCGCTGATTGTCGGCGCGCGCACCGAAGAGCACCTGCGTGACAACCTTGCGGCGACTGAACTGAAACTCACCGAAGAGCAGTCTTTGCGCATCGAGGCGGTGACGCGTCGCCAGCCGTTGTACCCGTACTGGCATCGTTTTACCGCCGGGATCGACCGCTTTGATCCGGCGGAACAGCCGTTTCTGGCGGAGCATCAGAAGACCCTGGATGCGCGCACCGACAAGTAGCGCGGGCATGTGACACACCGCAGAGCAAAAACTGTGGGAGCGGGCTTGCTCCCACACTGTTAACCGAGTACAGCCCACGCAAACCCGATTCAGTGCCGCAGCAACTTGCGCAGCGGCACACCGTCCTTGAGCACCGGCGACTTGATCACGATGTAGCTGAAGTACTTGGAAATCCCGATATTCTTGTCCAGCAAACTCTCGACCACTTCCTGATAGTGCTGGATGCTGCGCGTCATGAAGCGCACCAGGTAGTCGTAGCCGCCGCTGATCAGGTGGCATTCAAGCACTTCGTCAACCAGGCGGATGTTGGATTCGAACTTGGCGAAATCCTCGCGTTTGTGGTCGCTGAGGGTGATCTCGGTGAATACCGTGACCGAGTCGGTGATCTTGGCCAGGTTCAAATGCGCCTTGTAGCTGGAAATATACCCGGCCGACTCCAACCGCTTGACCCGTTGCAGGCAGGGGCTGGCAGACAGGCCCACGGCGTCGGCAAGGCTGACATTGGTCATCCGGCCGTCCTTTTGCAGTTCAACCAGAATGCTGATGTCGATCCGGTCCAGCTTGACTTGCCCTTCCATTGCGTACCTCTTGACTGCCGTTTGTAAGACAATCTTCTAGCAAAATCAGCGCCGTAAAGACAGCTGATGCTGCGCCACCAGATCCGCCATGCTGTTGATGCAGTACTCCGCCGCGCAAGGCGAAGGCTGTCTGGCCCGTTGGCGGCCGATCAAACAGCGGTCCAGCGCGTGCTCTGCGCCGACCGACGGACGCGTCACGTGCAGAATCGGCTGCTCATCAAAGGCTTGAGGATTGTGCCATTGCGGGTCATCGGCCAGGGAAATGAAATCTTCCGGTGCAATCCCCAGGCGCTCGCACAACATCCCGCGATCCTCGGCATCGCGGTCGCCACGCACCAGCAGGCGATAAAACTTACGCAGGTACAGCATCGCCCCCGGCGCATCCTCGAACAGCGACCAATTGCCCGCGGAACGGGCAAAGCTCATGCCCTCCTCCCAACTGGCATGCAGGCCCCACTTTTCAGCCATCTGGCGATGAGCGAAACACAACACGCCACTGAAGCCTAGCTCAGCAAACCGCGGATAGAGCGCGGCAACGACCGCGTCGTATTCGGCCAGCACGGCCTCCCGGGTTGGCTGCCCACCACGGCTGTCGAGCAGCGGTTGCAACGCCGCCCACACCCCCGAATCCCGATCCACCAGCACTTCATCGCAGTCAATCAGCAACGCCCGATAATCTGTCAGCCCCATGGTGGGTCAAGCCTCCCTTGATGCATTTCGCCCCTAGCGGGCACAGCCTCAGTTCAAGACCCGTGCCAAGGCCGCGTCGAGAATCTGCAAGGCTTCGTCGACCTGCGCCTCGGTGGTCACCAACGGCGCGAGGAAGCGCAGTACGTTGCGGTGTACGCCGCACTTGATCACCAGCAAACCACCGGCGCGGGCGGCGTCGATCACCCGTTGATTGAGGTCGGCATCCGGGGTGCGCTCAGGGTCATTCTTGATCAGCTCGATGGCCAGCATAAAACCGGTGCCGCGTACGTCGCCGATGTTCGCGAAGCGCGCCTGCAAACCGAGTAAACCCTGACGCAAACGCTCGCCCAGCACTTGGCTGCGCGCCAGCAACTGCTCGTGCTCAAACGCTTCGATGACCGCCAGCGCCGCCGCACAGGCCAGGGCGTTACCGCCATAGGTACCGCCGAGGCCGCCGGGCAGCGGCGCATCCATGATGTGCGCCTTGCCGACCACGCCGGACAACGGCAAGCCTCCGGCCAGGCTCTTGGCCACGGTGACCAGGTCGGGCCTGATGCCGGCGTGCTGGAAACCGAACCAGGTGCCGGTGCGACCGAAGCCGGTCTGGATCTCGTCGAGGATCAATACAATGCCGTGCTTGTCGGCCAACGCGCGCAGCGCCTGCAGAAACTCCGGCGGCGCCGTGAGGAAACCACCGTCGCCCTGCACGGGTTCAATGATGATCGCCGCAACGCGCTCCGGCGCGACCTGGGTTGCCAGCAACTCATCCAGCGCCTTGAGCGCGACCTCGCTGGTCACCCCGCGATAAGCGTTCGGGTAGGGGGTGTGGAATACCTCCGGCGCGAACGGGCCGAAGTTTTGTTTGTAAGGCTGGCTCATCCCCGTGAGCGTAGTGCCCAGCAACGTACGGCCATGGAAGCCGCCACGAAAGGCGATCACCGCCGAACGATTGGTGTGGGCGCGGGCGATCTTCACCGCATTTTCTACCGCTTCGGCGCCGGAGGTGAAGAACGCGGCTTTATAGGCCTCCTCACCGCCAACCATTTCACACAAGCGCTGGGCCAGGTCGAGATAAGGCTGGTAAGCCACAACCTGGAAACACGCGTGGGACACCTTCTGCAATTGGGCCTGCACAGCCGCCACGACTTTAGGGTGGTTGTGGCCGATATTCAGCACGCCAATGCCGCCAACGAAGTCCAGGTAACGCTTGCCATCCACGTCCCACAACTCAGCGCCTTGGGCGCGGTCGATCACCAGCGGATGCGCGGTCACCAGCCCACGGGGCACGAACTGCTCGCGCTGACGGAGCAAATGAGGGGTTTCGTCGACTTTGCTATTCATGGCATTTCCCATCGTGAGTCCGGCAACCTGGAGGTGGTTGCGATGCTGTTCAGATTACGGCCTGCGGGCAACGCACTCAGCCGAACTTGCCCCGTGAGAAATTCGGATCAACTGTTTTGCCCCCGCCTTTCAACAGATCCTGCGCCGGGGTATGGGCGATGATGAGGCTTCCCTTTATCCAGCAGGAAATGCCCATGGCCTTGCTCTACAAAGCTGATCCGGTGCGCGGCCAACAGTGGCAGGCGCTCTTTGCCCACCATGCCCCGGATATCGAATGGCGTGCCTGGCCAGACATCGGCAACCCCGAAGAGGTCGAGTACCTCGCCGCCTGGACAGCCCCGGAGGATGTGGCGCAATTGCTGCCCAACCTCAAAGTGCTGTTTGCGCTGTCGGCCGGTGTCGATCAACTGGACCTGTCTCGCTTGCCGCCGGCGCTGCCGGTGGTGCGCCTGCTCGACCCGGGCATCACCCGTGGCATGTGCGAATACGCCAGCTGGGCCGTGCTCAGCCTGCACCGGGATATGTTGCGTTATCGCCAGCAGCAGGTTGCGCGCTGCTGGCAGGCGCACCTGTTGCAACCGGCGGTGAATCGGCGGGTTGGGGTGATGGGGCTGGGCGCCCAGGCGCGAGAGATTCTAGCGACGTTGGCGCCGCTGGGGTTTGCGTTGTCGGGATGGGCACGCAGCGCGCACCAGGTTTCAGGGGTGGAGTGTTATGCAGGAGAAGCGCAACTGCCGGCGTTTCTCAGTCAGTGCGACATTCTGCTGTGTGTGCTGCCGCTGACCGAGCAGACGCAGGGCATCCTCAATCGGCGCGTGTTTGCGCAACTGCCACAGGGGGCGGCGTTGATCAATATGGGCCGTGGGGGGCATCTGGTTGAAGCGGATTTGCTGGAGGCATTGGGCAGCGGCCGGTTGAGTGGCGCTGTGTTGGATGTGTTGCAGGAGGAGCCTGCACCGGCGAGTCATCCGTTTTGGGATCATCCGCAGATTGTGCTGACGCCGCATATTGCGGCGATGACCCAGCCGGCGAGTGCGTTTGGGGTGTTGTTGGAAAATATCCGCCGGTTTGAGCGCGGCGAGCGCATGGTCGGCGAAGTGGATCGTTCACTGGGCTACTGATGTATGAAGATCAAAATGTGGGAGCGGGCTTGCTCGCGAATGCGGTGATTCAGTCAGTACATCTTTGACTGATACACCGCATTCGCGAGCAAGCCCGCTCCCACATTTTTGACCGTGCTCTGCTTAGAAATCGAGCCTTTCAGTGATCGCCAGCCCGACATCCTGCGTCGAGCCCTGCCCGCCCAGATCCGGCGTAATCGGCCCTTCGGCAATCACCTGTTCAATCGCCCGCAAAATCCCATCATGCGCCGCGCGATAGCGCTCATCCCCATTCCCCAGGAAATCCAGCATCAGCGCCCCCGACCAGATCATCGCAATCGGGTTGGCAATGTTCTGCCCATAAATATCCGGCGCCGAGCCATGCACCGGCTCGAACAACGAGGGAAACCGCCGCTGCGGGTCCAGGTTCGCCGACGGCGCAATCCCGATCGTGCCCGCACACGCCGGCCCCAGGTCAGACAGGATGTCGCCAAACAGATTCGACGCCACCACTACGTCAAACCGGTCCGGCTGCAACACAAACCGCGCACACAGGATGTCGATGTGCTGCTTGTCCCACGTCACGTCGGGGTAGTTCGCCGCCATCAACGCCGTGCGCTCATCCCAGTACGGCATGCTGATGGAAATCCCGTTGGACTTGGTCGCCGCCGTCAACCGCTTGCGCGGGCGGGTCTGGGCCAGGTCGAAGGCAAATTTGAGAATGCGGTCGACCCCACGCCGGGTAAACACGGACTCCTGCAACACAAACTCATGCTCGGTGCCCTCAAACATCTTGCCGCCGACCGACGAATACTCGCCCTCGGTGTTCTCACGGATCACCACAAAATCAATATCCCCAGGCTCGCGCCCGGCCAGCGGGCACGGCACGCCGGGGAACAGCCGCACCGGGCGGATGTTCACGTACTGGTCGAAATCGCGGCGAAATTTGAGTAGCGAGCCCCACAGGGAAATATGGTCCGGGACTTTTTCCGGCCAGCCGACCGCGCCGAAGTAGATAGCGTCAAAGCCCTTGAGTTGCTCAAACCAGTCCTCGGGCATCATCTGCCCGTGCGCCAGGTAGTAATCGCAGTGCGCCCAATCAAGCACCTCAATGCTCAGGTTCAGGTCCCAGATCTTCGCGGCCTGTTCCAGTACCCGTAGCCCTTCGGGCAACACTTCCTTGCCAATGCCATCGCCGGCAATCGCGGCAATCCTGAATGCCTTGTTCATGAACCACTCCTCACTGACTGTCAGTTCAAGCCGCCGATGTGGAAGGCTTTGACTTCAAGGTACTCGTCCAGGCCGTACTTGCTGCCCTCGCGCCCCAGCCCCGATTGCTTGATGCCGCCAAATGGCGCGACTTCCATCGAGATAATCCCGGTATTGAGCCCGACCATGCCGAACTCAAGGGCCTCGCCAAAGCGCCACGAACGCTTCAAGTCCTGGGTGAAATAGTAGGCACCCAGGCCGTACGGCGTCGCGTTGGCCAGGGCCAGCGCGTCGGCTTCATCGGTAAAGCGCATCAGCGGCGCCACCGGACCGAAGGTTTCTTCATTGGCCAGCAACATCCCGGCATGGGCGTCCCCCAGTACCGTGGGCTGCACAAACTGGTTGTCGCCAGCAGGGATCGCACCACACAACAATCGAGCGCCCTGGCTGAGGGCATCGTCGATATGCCGCGCCACTTTGTTTACCGCAGCGGGGTTGATCAGCGGGCCGATGGTCACGCCGTCTTCCAGGCCGTTGCCCACCTTGAGCTTGCCCACCTCTTCCACCAGGCGCGCGGCAAAACGCTCGTAGATGCCGTCTTGCACGAGGATGCGGTTGGCGCACACGCAGGTTTGCCCGGCGTTGCGGAATTTGCTGATCATCACGCCGGCCACCGCCTGTTCCAGGTCGGCGTCATCGAACACAACAAACGGCGCATTGCCGCCCAATTCCAGGCTCAGGCGCTTGATGTGCTCGGCGCTCTGGCGCATCAACAAGCGGCCCACCGCCGTGGAGCCGGTGAAGGAAATCTTGCGCACCGCCGGGTTGCCGGTCAGCTCTGCGCCGATGTCGGCGGGCAGCCCGGTGATCACATTGAACACCCCTGCAGGAATGCCGACGCGCTCAGCCAGCACCGCCAGGGCCAGGGCCGACAGCGGTGTAAGGTCCGACGGTTTGACGATGATCGGGCACCCGGCCGCCAGCGCGGGTGCGCATTTGCGGGTGATCATCGCGTTGGGGAAATTCCACGGGGTGATGGCGGCGCATACGCCCACCGGTTGCTTGAGGGTCAGCAGGCGGCGATCGCCACTGGGCGCCGGCATGGTTTCGCCGTAGACCCGGCGCGCTTCCTCGGCGAACCATTTGACGAAACCGGCACCGTAGCGCACCTCGCCGCGCGCTTCGTTGAGCGGCTTGCCCTGCTCGCTGGTCATGATCAGTGCGAGGTCGTCGAGGTTGTCGAGCATCGCCTGGTACCAGCGATCCAGCAGCGCCGCGCGCTCTGCCGCCGGGCGCGCACGCCAGGCGGGCCAGGCGCTTTCGGCAGCTTCGATGGCACGGCGGGTATCTACCGCATCCATCGCCGGGACCTGCGCGAGCAGGCCGCCAGTAGCGGGGTCGCGGACGTTCAGGGTGGCGCCGCTGTCGGCAGCAATCCATTGGCCATCCACGTAGGCGAGTTCAGCCAGCAGGCTGGGGTCTTGCAAGCGATTCTTGAGCATGGTCGAGTCCTGATCCGAGACAGGTTCCAGTCTAGGGAGCTGCCACGGATGAGGATGCCGAAAGTGCGGTTACAGCAGCGTGCCGTGCTGAAATTCACCCCAGGACGGCAGGCTCTGCTAGGCCTTGAGCGAGCCTAGCAAGCCTTGCAAAAAGCGCTCGCCGGCGTCCATCTGGCTGATCTCGATAAACTCATCGGGCTTGTGCGCCTGCTCGATAGAGCCTGGCCCACACACCACCACTGGCACATCCAGACGCTGCTTGAACAGGCCGCCTTCGGTGCCGAACGAGACCTTGGAGGTGCCGGTGTCCGGCGCCGCGAACTGTTTGAGGAAGCGCACCGCTTCGACGCTGGGATGCGTGTCGAGGCCAGGGTAGACGTTGACGGTTTCAATCTCGATGGCGGCCACGCTGGACAGCTTCTGCGCCTCACGCACGATCACCTCGGCACGCTCGCGCATCTGCTCAAGAAACTGATCCAGATCGTCGGCCGGCAGGTTGCGGACCTCGAAATCCAAGGTGCACAGGTTGGGCACGATGTTCAGCGCCTTGCCGCCGACAATCTGCCCGACATGCACCGTGCTGTAGGGCACGTCGTAGTCATGGTCCTGGGCGCCCTGTTGTTGCAGCTGCTGCTGGCTCTCACGCAGGGCGGCGATAAAGTCGCAGGCGACATGGATCGCGTTGACAGAACGCGGCGCCAGCGAAGAATGCGCCTCCTGCCCACGGCAATAAGTGCGGTAGGACCCCTTGCCCTTGTGGCCGAGTACAAACTGCATATTGGTCGGTTCACCAATCACGCACAAAAAGGGTCGCATCGGTGCCAGGTGCAACACGTCGAGCAAGCGCCGCACCCCGACGCAACCGATCTCTTCGTCATGGGACAGGGCCAGTTGCAGGGGGCGGTTCAGGTTGTGGTCGGCGGCATCGAGCATGGCGTCGATGGCCAGGGCGATAAAACCTTTCATGTCGCAACTGCCCCGACCATAGATGCGCCCGTCCTGCACGGTGGCGGCAAAGGCGGGAAAGGTCCACGCCTGCCCTGCCGCCGGCACTACGTCGGTGTGCCCGGACAGCAACACGCCAGGCTGATCCTTGGGCCCGGTGCTGGCGAACAGGTTGGCCTTCTTGCCGCTCTGGTCCTTGACGATCAACGACTCGATGCCTTTGCCCAGCAGCAGGCCGCGCACGTAGTCGATCAGGGCCATGTTCGATTCCGATGACACCGTGTCGAAGGCCATCAGTTGTTTGAGAATCTCGAGGACGCGGGGTTTCATGAGGCCTGGCTCCGTTGTTCGGCAGGGACCGCAAAGCGGGTGATGGAGAACGGCTCGATGGGCGTGCTGGTGCTGCCGGTGCTGAGCAGTTCGGCCATCACATCCCCCACGCCAGGGCCGAGCTGGAAGCCGTGGCCGCAAAAACCGAAGGCATAGAACAGCCCGTCGACGGTGCCGCTGGGACCCATTATCGGCAACGAATCCGGCAGGTAGCCTTCGATGCCGCTCCACACGCGGATGATGCTCAGGTTGCCTACGCCCGGCAGCAGGCGGCGCATCTGGTTGACCTGATTGAGGATGCTGCGCGGTTCCACATAGGCGCGGCGGTTAAGCATGTCGGGTTTGCTGCGGTAGCCGCCGCCAATGACGATATTGCCTCGGGGGATCTGGCGGAAGTAGATCACTTCCTCGGGAATCTTGGTGTACACGCCGATCACTGTTGGCAATGCATAGGGCACCGGCTCAGTCACCGCCATTTGCGGGCCGTGGGTGTCCAGCGGTACCGGCTCGCCGAACTGCGCCGAGAGTTTCTGGCCCCAGGCGCCGGCGGTGATCAGCAGTTGCGCGGCCTGGAACTGGCGGCCGTCGATGGTGGTGATATGGAAGTCGGCGCCGACTTTCTGAACCTCGGCCACTTCGGTGCGCTCTTCGATCTGCGCGCCCAGGCGCTTGGCGGCCCGGGCAAACGCCGGTGCAGCCAGCCGTGGGTTGGCGTGGCCGTCGTGGGGCGCGTAGGAGCCACCCTTGACGTCCGGCCCCAGAAAACCGAAACGTTGACGCAACTCGGCGCCACGATAGATTTTCAGGTCCAGTTGCGCGGCTTCCGGCGCGGCGGCATAGGCCTCCAACTCGGCGATTTCATCGTCGCGATAACACACGCGCATATGCCCGCTGCGGATGAACTCCAGATCATCGTCGATCAGCTCCGGTAAGCGTTTCCACAAGGCCCAGGAACGGTTGGCCAGGGCCAGTTGGCCGAGAAACCGCCCTTGCCGGCGCACATTGCCAAAATTGACGCCGCTGGCGTACTGACCGATCTGGTCGCGCTCCAGCAGGATCACCGACTGCCCGCGACGCCGCAGGAAAAACGCGGTCGCCGAGCCCATCAGGCCACCGCCGACAATCACCACATCGGCTTTTTGCACGCTCATGGCGACACCTCCTCGGTGAGCATCGACAACGGCTTGACCGGTGCCTGGCCGCGCTGGCGGCCGACTTCCTGGACCTGCACACCGGCGGCGGCGGCGATCACTTCTGCGCCGGCCTGGGAGCAATAGCGCCCCTGGCAACGGCCCATGCCCACGCGGCTGAACGCCTTGGCGCGGTTAACCTCGCAGGCGCCCTTCTCGCTCACCGTGCGGCGCAGTTCACCGGCGCTGATCATTTCGCAGCGGCACACAATGGCGCTGTCCGGCAGCGCCTTGGCCTGTTCGCTGGGCCACGGGAACGCTTCGGCCAAGCCAAGGCGGAATTGATCCATCACGGCCAGGGCCTGCTGTTGTTCATCACGCAGGCCGGCATTGATCGGTTGCTGCAGGTCTTCCAGCAGTGCCAACGCCACCAGGCGCCCGGCGTGCTCAGCGGCATCCGCACCACGAATTTTCGAACCGTCGCCAGCCGCATACACGCCCTTTACCGACGTGCGCCCGGCCTCATCGGTCGCCAGCCACCACTGGCTGGACGCATGATCAAACGCCATGGCGCACCCGGCAAGGTCGCCCAGTTGGGTTTCCGGGCGCAGGTGGTAACCCAGCGCGACGGCATCGGCTTGCACCGTCTCAGTCCGCCCGCTGCCCGTGGTGAACCGCACGCCCATCACGCCATTGGCCGCATCGCCCAAGACTTGCAGCGGCTTGATCCCCAGGTGCACCGCGACCTTGGCCCGATACAGTTGTGCCAGCAGCTTGATCCCGGTGAACAGCACCGCCGGGCGCGCCAGCAGTTTGGGCAAGGCTTTGAGGCGCAGGCTCAGCGGCGAAGTGTCGAGCACCGCTGCCACTTCGGCGCCGGCTTTGACGTATTGGCTCGCGACCAGGTACAGCAACGGCCCGCTGCCCATGAACACCACGCGATGACCAATGGACACGGCCTGGTTTTTCAGCGCGATCTGCGCGCCGCCCAGGCTGTAGGTGCCCGCCAACTGCCAACCCTCGATGGGCATCAAGCGGTCGGTGGCGCCGGTGCAAAGAATCAGCGCGTCGTAATCCACCGTGCTGTGGCGGCCCTGGCTCACGCAGCACAACTGCCCCGGCGTGAGGTTCCACACCAGGGTGTCGGGGCGGTAGTCGATGGCGCCGCGCAGGCGGTCGAAACTCTGGTGCAGGTCCTGGGCCTTGGCAGCTTCAGTGCCGTACAGCGTCGTGTAATCGCGGGTAAAGCCGTCTGGCTGGCGACGGTAGATCTGCCCGCCGTCGCGGCGATTTTCATCGATCACGATCGGCTTGATGCCGGCCGCCAGCAAGGTTTCCGCGCAGCGAACGCCGGCCGGCCCGGCGCCGACAATAATTACCCGTGCAGTGGCCATGTCGCCTCCGGTTGTGTGGTGACAATGTCCAGTCCGTCACGGACCTCATTGGAGCAAGCCCGCAGGCGTTCGCCGCTGCGGGTCCACACCCAGCAATCCTGGCACGCGCCCATCAGGCAGAAGCCGGCGCGGCGCCCGCTGTCGAATTCCGATTGGCGCAAGGCGTTGCCCTGGGTCAGCAGCGCGACCATCAAGGTATCGCCTTGCAAGGCTTCGACCGGTGCGCCATCCACGGTCAGGCTGACCGTCGGCCGGCCCTGCTCGGCCAGCCTCACAAAACGCCCTTTCATGCATACGCTCCCAAGGTCATGGTCGTGACGCCCTGCTGGGTGTTCAGCAGCTGGGCGCTGTCGTGGTGGCAGAGAATTTCACCGCCGTTGTCCAGGGTGCGGCGGTTCGGCGCGGTGCGGTTGCACAGGCCGTCGACCCGTACCGGGCAGCGACTGAGGAAGGTGCAGAGTTCCGGCACGTTGGCCCGCTCGCCAATCGGCGGCAGTGTCGCGCAGGTGGTGGCGCAGCTTTCCAGCCAGCCCTGACGCAACTCGGGTACCGAGTGAATCAACAGGTCGGTATACGGATGGAACGGTGGTTCGGCGAACGACTGCCGGCTGCCGGCCTGCACCTTGTGGCCGCTGTACATCACCACGATGTCATCGCACAGCGCGCGCACGGTGGAGATGTCGTGGCTGATAAACAGGTAGGACACACCCAGTTGCTGTCGCAGGTCGCGCAGCAGTTCGAGGATCGCCGCGCCGACCACGGTGTCGAGGGCCGAGGTGACTTCATCGCACAGGATCAGGTCAGGCTTGGCGGCGAGCGCGCGGGCCAGGTTGACCCGTTGTTTTTGCCCGCCGGAAAGTTCATTGGGCCGACGTTCAGCCAGGGTGCGCGGCAGCCGCACCAGGTCGAGCAGTTCGCCGATACGCGCCTGTAGCGCTGCGCCTTTGAGGCCGAAATACATCTTCAGCGGGCGGCTGAGGATGGTCGCCACACTGTGCATCGGGTTGAGGGCGGTGTCGGCGTTCTGGAACACCATCTGGATGCGCCGAAATTGCTCCGGGGTACGCTCAGACAGGCTGCCGCCCAGCGGCTGGCCGTCAAACGTCAGCCCACCGATGGCCGGGGTCAACAGCCCCGCGACCACACGCGCCAGCGTGGATTTGCCGGAGCCCGACTCACCGATCACACCGATGGCCTGGCCGCGACGCACCGTCAGGTCGATGTCTTCCAGCACCCGAATCGCTGGCATGCCCTGCATGTTCTTGTTGCCGTAACCGGCGGTGAGGCCGCTGATGGTCAGCAGCGGTACGTCTTCGGCAATCCCGCAAGGCGGGCGAATGGTGGTATCCGGCCGCGCGGCGGCCAGCAGACTGAGTGTGTACTCATGGGCCGGGGTCTTGAGCAGCGGCGCGGTGGCGCTCTGCTCGAGGATTTGCCCACCGTTGAGCACCACAATCTGGTCGGCCATTTGCGCAACCACGGCCAGGTCGTGGGACACGTACACCGCCGTCGCGCCACGCTCGCGCACCACGCGTTTGAATGCGCGCAGCACGTCGATCTGGGTGGTCACGTCCAGCGCGGTGGTCGGCTCGTCGAGCACCACCAGCAGC
The DNA here is from genome assembly GCF_900005865.1 of Pseudomonas sp. 58 R 12. Lineage (NCBI taxonomy): Bacteria > Pseudomonadati > Pseudomonadota > Gammaproteobacteria > Pseudomonadales > Pseudomonadaceae > Pseudomonas > Pseudomonas sp. 58 R 12. The sequence continues at coordinate 380,236 of NZ_CVTP01000028.1, read as the reverse complement.
GGGTCGCTGATCAGCGCCATCGCCGCCATCACCCGTTGCAGTTGCCCGCCGGAGACCTGGTGCGGGTAACGCCGGCCGATGCGCTCGGGATTGGGCAGGGCCAGGTCACGAAACAAGCCGATCGCCTTGGCTTGCAACTCGGACCGGGTGCCCAGGCCATGGATCAACGCGCCCTCTACCACTTGGTCGATGAGTTTTTTCGCCGGGTTGAACGCGGCGGCGGCGCTTTGGGCGATATAGGACACGCGGTTTCCACGCAGGCCCTGCAGCTGTTTTTCACTCAGGGCGAGCATGTCGTGTTCACCCACCTGCACCACCCCGCCGGACAAGCGACAGCCACGCCGTGCATAGCCGAGCAATGCCAGGGCGATGGTGGTCTTGCCTGAGCCGGACTCGCCGATCAGCGCCAGCACTTCACCTTTTTCCAGGGAAAAGCTCACGCCTTTGACGATTTCTACCTCGCTGCCTTCGTCGCCAGCAACGACGCGCAGGTCTTCGACGCGAATCAATTGGGTCATTTCAATGGCCTCCCGTGCGTCGACTGCGTCGTGAGGACAGGTAGTCGATCAACAGATTTACACCGATGGTCAGTGTGCCAATGGCCAACGCTGGAATAATGATGGCCAGCGCGCCCTGATTGAGGCCGCCGATGTTTTCGCGCACCAGCGAGCCAAGGTCGGCGTCTGGCGGTTGCACGCCCAGGCCGAGAAAACTCATGCCACTGAGCAACAGCACGATGTAGCCGAAACGCAGCCCCAGGTCGGTCAGCACCGGGTTGAGCATATTCGGCAGGATTTCCATGCACGCCACGTACAAACGGCCTTCGCCGCGCGTACGCGCCACCTGCACATATTCCAGGGCCTCGATATTGACCGCCATGCTGCGGGCAACGCGGAACGAGCCGGGGATATAACTGATCACCGCCGTGCAGATCAGCAGCGTGACTGACGAGCCAAACGCCGAGACCATGATCAGTGCAAGCATTTTGCTTGGGATCGAGATAAAGGCATCCATGATGCGGCTGATGATCTCGTCCAGCCACTTGGGCGACACCACCGACAGCAGCGCACACCCGGTGCCAAAGGTACTGGCCAACAACGCCGCCACCAACGCCAGCCCGACCGTGAATCGCGCACCCACCAATACCCGGCTGAGCATGTCGCGGCCCAGGTAATCAGTGCCGAACGGATGAGTGAGGCTGAAGCCTTCGAAGATGTTATCGGACACCACTTCACCCACGGGGTGTGGCGCCAGCCAGGGGCCCAACAGCGCCACCAGCAACCAGGCGACGCACACAACGGCGCCCAAAAGGCCCAGCCACGACGGGCCGCTGGAAACCTTGGCGAGGGCCAGGGCGGAGGACGCGGGCTTGGATTTCGCAATGAGCGGGTTCATTGGTTTCTCAGCCTCGGATTGGACAGGATTGCGCACAGGTCGGCGAGCAGCACCAACGCCAGGTAGGCCGCGCAGAACAACATGGTGCACGCTTGCACCAGCGCCATGTCACGGTTGGTCACGGCATCGACCATCAAGCTGGCAATGCCGGGGTAGTTAAAGATGGTTTCGACGATCACCACCCCGCCCAACAGGTACGACAGGCTCAGGGCGATGGCATTGGCAATCGGCCCGATCGCATTGGGCAGGGCATGGCGCAGCACGATGCGTATGGGGCTGACGCCTTTGAGCCGGGCCATTTCCACGTAGGGGCTGTCGAGCTGGTCGATCACGGCGGCGCGGGTCATGCGCGCCATTTGCGCGACGATCACGCAGCACAGCGTCATCACCGGCAACGCATAGGTACGCATGAATTGCAGCGGCGAGGTGATGTCGCTGGCGTAAGACAGTGCCGACAACCAACCCAGGTTGACCGCGAAGATCAGCACCGCCAGGGTCGCCACCAGGAACTCCGGCACCGCGACCATGGCCAGGGTGACAAAGCTCAGGCAGCTGTCAATGCGCCCGCCCCGGCCCATCGCCGAGCCGATACCGAGTACCAGCGCCACCGGCACCGAGACCAGTGCCGTGGCGCCCGCCAGCATCAGGGTGTTAGGCACGCGACCGGCCATCAGTTCACCCACCGGCATCGCGTTGGAGACCGACACGCCCATGTCGCCGGTGAGCAGGCTCATCAACCAGTGCAGGTACCGCAATACACCGGGCTGGTCCAACCCCAGCTTCAGGCGCAGTGCCGCCACCTGTTCAGGGGTCGCGAACTGGCCGAGGGATTGTTGCGCCGCGTCCCCCGGCAGTACCGCCGTGATCGCAAACACGACCATGGACACGATCAACAAGGTCACGGCCCCGGCGCCGACGCGCCGGGCGATCAACCACAGTGTATTGCTATTCATCGTACCGCCCTCCTCACGCGTCCAACCACACCTGCTCGGCAAACATGTAGCCCATGAAACCGCCCAACGGGTTGGTGCCGTAGCCTTTGACGCGCTGGTCCACGCCGTCGATGTTGCTGATGAACACCGGCACGCCGATACCGCAGTGGTCGTGCACCAGCGCCTGCATGTCGCCATACATTTTGGCGCGCTTGGCGTCATCGGTTTCGCCACGGGCGAGCATCAGCAGTTGGTCAAACTGGTCGTTCTGCCAGCCGGACTCGTTCCACGGCGCCTTGGACTGGAAGAACTGCGAGAACATCACGTCGGCATTCGGCCGTGGGTTGATGTTGCCGAAGCTCAGCGGGTGTTTCATCCAGTGGTTGGACCAGTAGCCATCGCTCGGCAAGCGGTTCACGTCGAGCTTGAGCCCGGCCTGTTTGGCCGATTGCTGCAACAGCACAGCAATGTCCACCGAACCGGTGGCGGCAGGCGATGCCATGACGGGCATGGTGATGCTTTCCATGCCGGCTTTCTTCAACAGGAACTTGGCTTTTTCCGGGTCGTAGACCGTCTGCGGCAAGTCGGTGTTGAAGTAACGCGAACCCGGCGCAATCGGATGATCGTTGCCGACCACGGCAAACCCACGGAACACCGCGGACTTGACCTGCTCACGGTCGAGCAGCAGCTTCATGGCCTGAGTGAATTCCGGACTTTTGCCGGGCAACTGGTCCTGGCGAATGATCAAGTCAGTGTAGTTGCCCGACGGCGCATCCACGACCCGGTGTTTGGCACTCGCGGCGATGCGCGTGGTGGAGCGCGGGTTGACCTCGTTGATCATGTGCACGTCGCCCGACAACAGCGCGTTGACCCGCGACGGTTCGTCGGCGATGGCGATGAATTCGATCTCGTCGAGGTACGGCAGGCCCGGTTTCCAGTAGTTCTTGTTGCGCACGGCAATCGAGCGCACACCCGGCTTGAACTCGCCCACGGTGAACGGTCCGGTGCCGATGCCTTTACCGAAATCGGTGGTGCCTTCGGGCACGATCAGCAGGTGCGACACCGCCAGGATCGACGGCAGCTCGGCGTTTGGCGCGCTGAGGCGAATCTGCACTTCGTTCGGGCCGCTGGCCTTGATCTCGGCGAACTGCTCCATCAGCGGCATGACTTTGGAGCCGGTGAGCGGGTCTTTGTGGCGGTTCAGCGAGAACACCACGTCGGCGGCCGTCAGGGCCTTGCCGTTGTGGAAGGTCACGTCTTTGCGCAGGGTGATCGTCCACACGGTCGCGTCGGTATTGTCGATGCGCTCAGCCAGTTCCAGTTGCGGCACCAGGTGCTTATCGAAACGGGTCAGGCCGTTGTAGAACATGTAGTGGCGTGCGTAGTCGGTGGACAGTGCGCCCTTGGCCGGGTCGAGGGTATCGGCGGTGGAGCTGGACATGCCGGCGACACGGATCTTGCCACCGGGCTTGCCTTTGCCCTCAACGGCGGCTTCATCGGCGAACAACTGACCGGCGCTGCCGAACAGGCTGCCCGCACCGGCGGCGGCCACACCGGCAACGCCGAGCATTTGCAAAGCGTTGCGGCGTGACATGCCGCGGTTGAGACTTTCAAACACCCGCAGGCTTTCCTGGCCGGAAATGAGCTCGGGTGTGTTTTTTTTGTCAGTCATAGCAAGGCTACCTGTCGATAATCGGAAGAATCGAGTGCTCACGGATGTCCGGAGCGTCCTGGAAACGCAAACGACGGTGACGCAACAACGGCAACTCAGTGCAAATAGTCCTGGAAACGGTAATAGGCGCCCACGAACGGCAGGAACCAAGGTTTGCCGAAATGCCCGGGAATCGCCGGCCATTCGAGTTCACGCCACGGATTGGCCGCCGTGTTGCCAGCCATGACGTCGGCCATGACCTGGCCCATGTGCACCGACATCTGCACGCCATGGCCGCTGTAGCCCATGGAATGGAACACGCCGCCATGCTGGCCGGCGCGGGGCAGGCGGTCGGACGTCATGTCCACGAGCCCACCCCAGCAGTAGTCGATTTTTACCCCCGCCAACTGCGGGAATATGTTCAGCATCGCCGCTTGCAGCACCTTGCCGCTCTTGGCGTCGGAGACGCTGTCGGACATGGCAAACCGCGCACGCCCACCAAACAGCAGGCGGTTGTCCGGGGTCAGGCGAAAGTAGTTGCCGATCATGCGGCTGGTGACGTACGCACGGTGCTGCGGCAACAATTGGTCGATCAACGCCTGGGGCAAGACTTCGGTAGCAATCACGAAGCTACCCACCGGCACGATGCGCCGGCGGTACCAGCCAAGGTCGCCATGCTGACAGGCGCCGGTGGCCAGCAAGACTTGCCCGGCGTGCAGCGACCCCTTGGCGGTATTGACCTGATAACCGCCGGCCTGGGCCTTCCAATCCTTGACGGCCGTGTGCTCGTAAATCATCGCACCACGCCGCGCCGCCGCTTCGGCCAACCCGACGCCAAAGCGCCCGACATGCATCTGCACGCCGTTGCGTTGCAGCAAACCGCCATGGAACTGCGCCGAGTTGACTTCGGCGTGGGTCTGTTCGGCGCTGAGCAGCTCGACATCGGCATCCACCTCCTGGCGGATCAGCTCGCACGTGCGGGCCAGGCCTTCGTAATGCATGGGCTTGGCCGCTAGCTTGAGCTTGCCGTTGCGCACCATGTCGCAGGCAATCCCTTCCTGCTCGACCAGCGACACCACGCTCTGTACCGCGCGCTCATACGCCTGGTAATAAGCGCGCGCCTTGGCGGCACCGAGGCTGGCGTGCAGCCCGGCGTAATCCTGGGCCACGCCAGTGTTGCACTGCCCACCGTTACGCCCCGAGGCTTCACCGATCACGCGCCCGGCGTCCAGCACCACGACGCTGGCGCCCTTGAGCGCCAAGGCCCGCGCCGCCGCCAGGCCGGTAAACCCACCGCCGACCACGGCCACGTCGACCTGCTTGGGCAAGCCGCCCAGCTGGGCACCGGTAAACGCCGGTGCGGTGTCGAGCCAATAGGATTCACTGCCCATGTCTTACCCTCAAGGTGCGCGTTTACAGACCGACCAACGCCGGCAACCCACCGATATCGGTGATCTGCTGGTAACCGTAGAACGCATTGGCCGGCACTTCGTGGCCACGGGCAACAAAGGCCTTGTTCTTGATCTTCATGTCATGGGCCGACATCAGGTCATAACGGAAGCTGGAAGATACATGCAAGATGTCTTCCGGACCGCACCCGAGGTTGTCGAGCATGAATTCAAACGCCGCCAGCCGCGGCTTGTAGGCCTGGGCCTGTTGAGCCGTGAACACTTTATGGAACGGCGCGCCGAGCTTGTCGACGTTGGACATGATTTGACTGTCCATGGCATTGGAGAAGATCACCAAGGGGATCTTGTCGGCAATCTTCGACAGACCGGCCGGCACGTCCGCATGGGGCCCCCAGGTCGGCACAGCGTCGTAATACAGCTGGCCTTCTTCGCGGTAGTCGATACCCCAGCGCTTGCAGGTACGGGCCAGGGCGGTCTTGAGAATTTCATCGTACGGGCGCCAGTCGCCCATGACCTGGTCAAGACGGTAGGCCGAGAAGTCCTTGACGAACTGGTCCATCTGCTCAGGGGTGATGCGGTCAGCGAACAGCTCGCGGGTCATGGTGCCCATATGAAAGTTGGTGAGCGTGCCGTAGCAGTCGAACGTAATGAATTTGGGGCGAAGAAAGCTCATTGAGTGCGGTCCTGGAGTCAGTTGAATGTGACAAGCGTTCGCTGCCCTGGCGGCGCGTCGGCCTCGTTGCAGCACAGGTTCATTACACCACTGTGAAATCAGCATATGCCGTCTAAAACGACCCGCGCTCAATACAAACCACCGTTTTGGGGGTTGGGCTCAGCAGAGTTTGCGGTGCGCGCCAGGCTTGGGCAGGGCCTTTGTTTGTGCGCTTTTATGGGGATTTCCAGGGCCAGGGCCTCAAGAATAGGGGGTGTGGGCGGCAGAAAGTGTGGCGGGCTGATTGACCCGCCACCTGTAGTGAGCGGCTTGCCTCGCGCGGGTGGCGAAGCCGCCCCAATAAGGACACCACCGAGTATCAGGATAAATCCAGGTCGCCTGGTTTGGGGCGGCGTCGCCACCCAGCGCGGGGCAAGCCCGCTCACTACAGGAAGCATTTGCTGCTGCGCACCTGCACCAATTAAGTAGCAACTGTGGTCCCGCCTTGAACAGCTCGGGGAATCTACCGAATGTGCCCGCCCCTCTTGCCAGCCTCCAGGACAGGTGGGATACAAGCACCCTCGCCGTGCTAAAAACCACGTTCCCTGGAGGCTCGCCATGTCCACCCTGCCACACCCCGCTTATACCTACCGCCCGATGACAGTGGCCGACCTCCCCGCCGCCCATGCCTTGTCAGTGCAACTCAAATGGCCCCACCGCCTGGAAGACTGGGCGATGTTGCAACGGGTCAGCGACGGCTTCGTGGTGATGGACGGCGAACGCCTGATCGGCAGCGCTTTCACCTGCCCCCAAGGCGATTACGCGACCATCGGCCTGGTAATCGTCAGCAATGACTATCAAGGCCAAGGCATCGGCCGTCGTTTGATGGAAAAGGCCCTCGCCGCCTGCGATTCACGCACGCCCCTGCTCAACGCCACCCTCGCCGGCGCGCCGCTGTATGCCAGCCAGGGCTTCGTCGAGTTCGGCCGGGTCCAGCAGCATCAAGGCCAGGCGTTGGTGCCCGACCTTGTGGCCTTGGCACCCGGCGAAAGCTGCCGTGCGCTGGGCGCCGATGACCACGCCACGCTGCTGGCCCTGGCCAAGGCCGCCAGCGGCCTGGACCGCCGCGAAGTGCTGCGCGACCTGCAGGTCGAGCACGCCGTGGGCATCGAGCGCGACGGCCAGTTACGCGGCTTCGCCCTGCTGCGCCCGTTTGGCCGTGGCCGCTGCATCGGCCCGGTGGTCGCCGAGAACCTCAACCAGGCCAAGCACCTGATCGCGGCGTTATTGGCGCAGGTCCCCGACACCTTTGTGCGCATCGACATCCCCGTAGTCTGCGGCCTCAGCGACTGGCTCGAGAGCGCCGACCTGAAAAACATCGACACCGTCGCACAGATGGCCCTGGGCACGCCGCCCCAGGCCAGCCAAGGCGTATACCCGTTTGCCCTGATCACCCAGGCGATCGGCTGACTTTCCTCCCGGAGCACTCCACATGTCATCTCCCCAAATCCTGCTGTTGGCTCGCGCCGACGGCAGTAGCGTTGCCACGTCTTTCAACAACGCAGCGTTGAGCGCACTTGACCCCTTCGGCGACAGCCGCCAACTCGCCTGGCGGGGCGACGACGGTGTGTCCGCAGGCCGGGTGCAGTTCAGCGGTGAAGCCGTGATCGAAGACTTCCCCCATAGCGAGACGCTGGTGGTGCACGCCGGCCAAGTGGTACTCAGCAGCGCAGGACAAACACTGAAACTGGGTGTCGGCGCCAGTGCCGTGATCGGCCGTGGCACCCACCTCACCGTACAGGCGAGTGCCAACAGTGAATGGGCGTTTTGCGCCCTCGACCTGTCCGACGCCCCTGCCTGCCCCGGCCTGACCTTCCTCGACCCGTACACCCTGCTCAACCCCTCGGCCGCCCCGGAACCTGCGATCCTGATCGGCCCCACGCCGCAGTGCCGCGCACTCAACCTGTTCGACGACGCGGCCACCGAGTTGCGCATCGGCGTCTGGGACTCGACGCCTTACGCCCGCCACGGCCGCCCGCACAAACTGCACGAGTTGATGCACCTGCTCGAGGGCAGTGTCACGCTGCAGGACGACAAAAGTATCGACGTGACCGTCAACACCGGCGACACCGTATTCGTCGCCAAAGGCGCCCCCTGCGCCTGGACCAGCACGGTTTATGTACGCAAGGTGTATGCGGTGAAATAACAATGATCAGCGCGAGCTGATCACACCTTCAATGCCTCTTCCAGAAACGCCACCAACGCCTGCACGCGCGGGCTGCGAAGCTTGCGCGACGGCACCAGCAGGTTGACCGGCGCGCTGTCAAAACGCCAATCGGCCAATACCCGTACCAGGCTGCCGCTGGCGATGGCGTCACTCACGTCCCACTGCGAACGCAGCACCAACCCCAGCCCTTGCTCGGCCCAGCGCCGGGCGACGCTGCCATCGTTGCTCAACAAGACGGGCTCGATGCGCAGCGTCTTGCGCCCCTGGCCCTTGCGCAGATGCCACAGCGTGACGTCTTCATCGTTTTCACGAATGCAAATGCAGCGATGCGCCGTGAGCTCGTCCGGTGTCGACGGCACGCCCTGCGCTTGCAGATAAGCCGGGCTCGCGCATAGCCAGCGTTCGTTCGGCGACAGTTGCCGCGCCGTCCACAGGCTGTCATTGAGGTGGCCGATGTGAATCACTGCGTCGCTGTCATGCCGATCAGGCCAGGGGGTCTCACGCAAATCCAAGTGCAGGCAAAGCTGCGGATGCAGGCGTATGAAGCGCGCCAGCAACGGCGCGAGTCGCTGTCGACCAAAGCCAAACGGCGCCGCCAGCCGCAACGTGCCCACCAGCCTCTCGTCCTTTTGCCTGAACGACTCTGGGAGCGCCTCAAGCTGTTCCAGCAGCAGCGCGCTTTCACGCGAAAACCGCTCGCCATCGGCGGTAAGGCTGAGACGCCGCGCATCGCGATTGGCCAGGGTCAGCCCCAGCAGCGTCTCCAACTTACGCAGGCGCATGGAGAGCGCTGGCGGCGAGACATTCAGCGCCCTGGCCGCTGCACTCAGCGACTCCGACCGTGCAAGCGTCACGGCGAGGCGCAGGTCTTCGATGGAGATCATTCACTTTTACTTAATGATTGATGAGCCTGGATTGAACCACACCTTAAGGTTGCCTGAGTAGAGTGTTGCCGTACCCAGCCATCCGAGACCCGTCATGCCCACGCCGATTGCCTCTCTCGACACGCCAGCAGCGCTCATTGATGTCCCGCGAATGCAGCGCAATATCCAGCGTATGCAGCAACGCATGGACAGCCTCGGCGTGCGGTTGCGCCCCCACATCAAAACCAGCAAGTGCCTGCCTGTGATCGAGGCGCAGCTCGCTGCGGGGGCCAGCGGCGTCACGGTGTCCACGTTGAAAGAAGCGGAGCATTGCTTCACCCAAGGCCTGCGCAATGTGTTCTACGCCGTTGCCATCGCACCGGGCAAGTTACCCCAGGCGTTGGCACTGCGGCGCAAAGGCTGCGACCTGAGCGTGCTCACCGACAGCGTCCAGGGTGCCCAGGCCATCGTCGCGTTTGCACAGCAGCACGCTGAACATTTTGACGTGTGGATTGAAATTGACTGCGACGGCCATCGCTCCGGCCTGGCCGCTGAAGACCCTGCGCTTATAGACGTCGCGTCCATCCTCAGCAGTGGCGGTATGCGCCTGCGTGGTGTGATGACCCACGCCGGTTCCAGTTATGAGCTGGACACCCTGGAAGCCCTGCAAACGCTGGCCGAACAGGAACGCGCCCTCTGCGTCCGCGCCGCCGAGCGCATCCGCGCAGCCGGGTTGGCGTGCCCGGAAGTCAGCATCGGTTCCACGCCCACTGCGCTCTCGGCGCTCAACCTCGACGGCGTCACCGAAGTGCGCGCAGGCGTCTATGTGTTCTTCGACCTGGTCATGCACAACATTGGCGTATGCCGGGCGGACGAATTGGCGTTGAGCGTGCTGACCACGGTGATCGGCCATCAGCCGGACAAAGGCTGGATCATCACGGACGCCGGCTGGATGGCCATGAGCCGTGACCGCGGCACGCAGCGTCAGCGCCAGGACTTTGGCTATGGCCAAGTGTGTACCGAAGCGGGCGACTGGATCGACGGGGCGCTGGTCACGGGCGCCAACCAGGAACATGGCATCATCACCCTGGGCGCCGCCAACAGTGACGCGCTTGCCGCGCGCTTCCCTATCGGCAGTCGCCTGCGCATCCTGCCCAACCATGCCTGCGCCACCGGCGCGCAGTTCCCGGACTATCACGCCCTCGACGCCGACGGCGCGGTGCATACATGGAGTCGCTTGCATGGCTGGTAATCCAGAGGTGATTCATACCGCAGACGCGGCAGCGCCGGGCGGGCACTATTCGCAGGCGGTGGTCCACGCCGGCGTGATGTACGTGTCCGGGCAATTGCCGGTACGCGCCAATGGCGAGCACAGCGCCGATCAACCGTTTGAGATTCAGGCGTCGATTGCCCTCGACAACCTGATAGCGATCCTCAGGGAAGCCAGGCTGAGCCCCCGCGACCTGCTCAAAGTGACGGTGTATGTGGTCGGGATAGAACATTGGCCGGCGTTTGACCGCATTTATGCACACTATTTGGGCGAGCACCGGCCAGCCCGCGCCGTGGTACCGGTCCCGATGTTGCACCATGGTTACCTGATCGAAATCGAAGCCGTGGCCCGAGGCGCACAAGAGGAGCCTTCATGAACGCGCAAAAAAGTGATGTCTTGATCATTGGCGGCGGCATCATGGGCGCCTCATCGGCGTTTTTCCTGAGCCGGCGCGGCCGTGCGGTGACGCTGCTGGAGCGCGATCAGATTGGTCAATACGCCAGCGGCGTCAACTTCGGCAACGTCCGTCGCCAGGGGCGCTACCTGGGGCAGCTTGAATTGGCCAACCGTTCCTGGGCGCTGTGGAAGCGCCTGCCGGAACTGATCGACGATGACCTCGAATTCATCCCCAGTGGGCACATGCGCGTGTGTTACCGCGAAGACGAAATCGCCGAGTTGGAGGCCTATGCCGCCGCGCCGGAAGCGGTGCAACTGGACTTGAAAATCTATCGCGGCGCCGAGCTGCATCAACGCTTCGGCTTCCTTGGCCCGGAGGTCAAGGGCGGTTCCTACGCGCCCCACGACGGTCACGCCAACCCACGCCTGGCCGCCCCGGCGTTTGCCCGTGCGGCGCGTCGCCTAGGGGCGCGAATCGAGGAAAGAACCGAAGTGGCCGACGTGCAGAAGGTCAACGGCCTGTTCCACGTCACCACCACCGATGGGCAGTTGTTCGCCGCCGAGCAATTGCTGATTACCGCCGGCGCCTGGGCAGCCCGGTTGTCCGAGCAATTCGGTGAGCCGGTGCCGCTGGAACCCAACGGCCCGCAGATGTCCGTCACTGAACCAGTGCCCTACGCCTTACCGACCGTGATTGGCGTGTTCACCAAAATCAAGGAAGAGGTGATCTACTTCCGGCAGATCCCACGTGGCAACATCATCATCGGGGGTGGTAACCGTTGCGCCCCGGATATGGTCAACCGACGGGCGTTTTTCAAGCCGGAAAGTTTGCTTAACCAAATGCGGCAGATGCGCCGACTTTTGCCAGGCGCCGAGAATCTCAACATCATCCGCGTGTGGAGCGGCATCGAGAGCTACACACCGGACTCGCTGCCGGTGATGGGCCCAAGCGGCATGGTGGACGGGCTGTTTTATGCGTTTGGTTTCTGCGGCCATGGCTTCCAGCTCGGCCCCGGCGTCGGCGATGTCATGGCCGAATTGATCAGCACCGGCAGTACCAGCACCTTGATCAGTCCCTTCGATATCCGCCGGTTCACGCAGCCATCGCTTACAGCGCAGCTGTCCACAAGCCTTCTCAGCACAGGAAAACTCATATGACCCACGCCTATGCGTACCGCACGGCTACCGCGGCAGACATGCCCGCCGCCCACGCGCTCTCGGTGCACCTTAAATGGCCGCACCGCGAGGAAGACTGGGCCATGGTGCAGCGCACGTCGGAAGGCTTTGTCGCCGAGCATGCGGGGCAGTTGGTGGGCGTAGCGTTCGCTTGCCACCAGGGGGCCTATTCCTCCATCGGCCTGGTGATCGTGAGCGATCAACATCAAGGCAAAGGCATCGGCCGCCAGTTGATGCAGCGGTGCCTGGACGCCGCGGCGCCGCGCACGCCGATCCTCAATGCCACCGAGTCAGGCGCGCCGCTGTATGCAAGCATGGGGTTCGTTGACTTCGCGCGTATTCAGCAACACCAAGGGGTCCCGCAAACGCCGGCGCCCTTTGCAAAATGTCGTGCGTTAAACCTGGCCGATTACCCTCAGGTGATTGAATTGGCCAATGCCGGCAGTGGACTGGACCGTACCGCAGTCCTCAACGATCTGCTGCCAACGGCCGAGCACGTCGTCGGCATCGATATAGACGGGCACCTGACGGGTTGCGCCCTGCTCCGTCGCTTTGGTCGCGGCCATATCATTGGTCCGGTGGTCGCGCAGGACCTGGACCAGGCCCGACAGTTGATCAGCCACCTGCTGCAGTTGATTCCTGGTGCGTTTGTGCGCTTCGACATTCTCAGCGAGTGCGGGTTGGCCGACTGGTTGGAAAGCCTGGGGCTGCCGTGCGTTGATCGGGCGCCGCGGATGGTACTGGGCGTGCCGCCGCAATCGCGCGACGGGATCCAACAGTTTGCGCTGGTGACTCAAGCGATCGGCTAGGGCTCAGCATGATGCAAGGCCAGCCCGCCGGATACGGCAGATTATTCCTTGCAGGCTTGAACAACGGCATCTTTTGCCTGGGCCGTTTTGGTAGCGTATCCAGACGCCCGGCCCCGCTGCTCGCAGCGCTTATCACCGCTCCAAGGAGCTCGTTGGATGACCACACACTCTTCGAATAACGACCGCGTTGATCTGCCAACGTCTCAGCAGTTTTATATCAACGGCCGTTGGACGCCCCCTGCCGTCCCGGCCAGTTTGCCGGTGGTCAACCCGGCCACTGAAGAGGTGGTAGCCGAGGTAGCGCGCGGCTCGGCCGAGGATGTCGACCGTGCGGTCGCGGCGGCGCGTGCAGCGTTCCCCGCGTGGTCGGCGCGCTCCGTCGAGTCGCGCGCGCAAATCCTCGGAAAAGTCCATGAATTGATCCTTGAGCGCAAAGAAGCGCTGGCGCAGGCGCTTTCTCTGGAGATGGGCGCTGCCATCAGTTTTGCGCGGGCCATGCAGGTGCCGCTGGCGGCCGAGCACGTTCGCGTCGCACGTGACCTGCTGGCCAGCTACCGCTTTCGGACGGTGGAAGACGGCACGGCGATCGAACGCGAACCTATCGGGGTGTGCGGTCTCATCACGCCGTGGAATTGGCCGCTGTATCAAATCACCGCAAAAGTCGCCCCGGCCATCGCCGCCGGGTGCACCGTGGTCTTGAAACCCAGCGAACTGTCCCCCCTGAGCGCCCTGCTCTTTGCACAACTATTGCACGACGCCGGCTTGCCGCCCGGTGTGTTCAACCTGGTCAACGGCAGCGGTCCCGACGTGGGTGCAGCCATCGCGGCCCACCCCGATATCGACATGATTTCAATCACCGGCTCAAACCGCGCCGGCGCACTGGTTGCACAAGCCGCCGCGCCTACAGTGAAACGGGTCACACAGGAATTGGGCGGCAAGTCGCCGAACCTGCTATTGCCCGATGCAGATTTCGCCAAGGCTGTGCCGCTGGGCGTGATGTCAGCGTTTCGCAATGTCGGGCAATCGTGCAGCGCACCGACCCGAATGATTGTGCCCAGAAACCGCCTGGCGGAGGTCGAGGCACTGGCCGCGCAGACTGCCAATGCACTCATCGTGGGTGACCCGCAATTGGAAGAGACGCAACTGGGCCCCATCGCCAACCGCGCACAATTCGATCGCGTGCAAGCAATGATCGCCGCTGGCCTCGACGAGGGTGCAAAACTGCTGTGCGGTGGGCCAGGGCGCGTGCGGGGTTTTGCAAAGGGCTTCTATACCCGACCGACTGTGTTCTCTGAAGTGGCCACTGCCATGCGCATTGCTCAAGAGGAAATATTCGGCCCGGTGCTCTGCATCATTGCGTATGACACAGTCGATGAAGCAGTCGCTATCGCCAACGACACGGTTTACGGGCTGGGTGCCCATGTTCAGGGGCAAGACCTTGAGCTTGCGCGTGCCGTCGCCTCGCGCATTCGCGCCGGGCAAGTGCACCTGAACTACCCGGCCTGGAACCCCATGGCGCCCTTCGGCGGTTACAAGCGCTCGGGAAATGGGCGCGAGTACGGTCTCTATGGTTTTGAGGAATACCTGGAAACCAAAGCCATCGTTGGCTTCGGCTGATACACGTTACCGACTGGCAAGCGTGAAGTCCGGGAGCGGCAGTGCCGCTCCCGGTTCATGGGCATGCCGCGCCGGGGCGCGACAACTGCCACATCGAACAACCCGCCCGCTTAGCGACGAGCGCTGACCGCCGACGCATCGTTGGACACAATCACTTCCACACGGCGATTCAACTGGCGTGACGGCGCGCTGAGGTTATCGGCGACCGGGAACTGCTTGCCGTAGCCCATCACTGCAATACGTTCAGCCCCGACGCCGAGGCGTTGCAGGCCACGGGCAACCGCTTGGGCACGGCGCTCGGACAAGCTCTGGTTGTAAGCATCGCCACCGGTGCTGTCGGTAAAACCTTCAACGCGTACCTGGCGCTCCGGGTTCTGCAACAGGAAGTTCGCCAGCCCCTGGAAATCCCGTTGGCTGCCCGGCTTCAACTCAGCCTTGCCGGTATCGAACAGCACATCGCCAAAGGTGACGACCTGGCCACGCTCGGTAGGCTGCGCTTTCATCGCCTGCAAGGCTTTGAGTTGCGCAGTGCGGACGTCGAGCTGCACCTGGGTACGGTCGACCGCGATGTTGTCGAGTTGAGCATCGGTTTTGCGACCGACGATGGTCTGCTCAGCCAGGGCGATTTTCTGCGTCGCGAGGTACGCGAGCTGATCGATCTGCGGGTCAGTACGGCTGTGCAGTGACAACTGGTTGGCGCGGTCCAGTGCGTTGGAGGCGATGCGCGTTTCAACCGCCGCCAGGGTGTTGGACTCAGGCTTTTGCTGCAGGCTGGAGAACTGGCTGCGCGCTTGCAGAAGTTGCGGGTTTTCCGGTGGCGTAGCGCAGCCGGCCAAGGCCAGGCCCAGGGCCGAAAGAACAGGAATGACGAGAGTGGCACGCATGGCAAGATCCTCAGTGGGTAGTCGCGGGGGCGTTGAGCATTTCCTGCTTGAGCACCTGGATGCCCTCCCGCGCTTGCTTCAAGACTTGTTGTTTACGCACCGCAGTGGCCTTGGCTTCGGCCAGGCCGGCATCGGCTTCGATCTGATCGGCCAAGGCGTCGACCTGGATGTAATTTTTTTCGCCAAGGGCTTGCTCCATGCGTGCCAGTTTGTCCTGGGCAGTTTTCATCTCCAGCGGGGCGAACTGGGTCGCTTGCGCCGCCAAGGCGCGCCCAACCGAATCACGCGCCAGGGAGATTTTTGCCGCAGGCGGCTGCGGCGTAGCACAGCCTGCCAATGCACCGGCGACGATCACGGCCCAGGCCGAGCGGCGCAGGCGTTTGCTCACACTGGTCATCTTCATGTGTTGACTCCTAAGCATGTTCTTATGGCTGCAGGACCGATGGAGCGGCCCTTGCCGTCTCGCTTGCGATCAAGCGAGCGCGCCATCCTAGGAGGAAAAATATCGACTAGAAGAATGAAAAATCCCGCCTATCTGTAGGATTTTTCTCATAAAAATAACAACAGGCAGGTGTACTATTTGTTCAATGAGTTGTTCGCCATTCGACACAACAAGGCCATATGGAAATGAAAATAGTGTTCATCGCTTCGCTCGGCATTTTATCGCTGGCACACACATCCCTGGCCTTCGCAGATAACACCAACGGACGAAATCTCTATGTGCAGCGCTGTGCGATGTGCCACGGAGCGGATATCAAAGGTACTGGGCCACTGGCGAATAAAAGCAACCCGCCTACACCCGACCTGACAACAGCCGCTTTCAAAAAGCGACTGCATGATTATCCGGGCGTGATCGTCTCTTCGATCATACTTCGCCCCAATGGAGACTTGATCCCCAGAACGTTGCGAGAGAACGGCGTAAAGCTACCGCCGTTCACTTGGAGGGTTAACGATTTCCGCGATTTGAATCAATACATGGGCGAAGTGATTGCCAAGAGTCGATGATTTTCAGTCAATTGATCACGTTCCTTCAGTTAGCCGGCTTCAACAACTGCATCTGCTGCCGATAATCATCCGTCACCTGCCGCGCCTGGCTGCTACTGGTGATGACCCGCGGAGTAATAAGCACAATCAACTCGGTCCGATCCTTGGACTTACTGGTATTCCCAAACAACCACCGCAACCCCGGAATCTTCCCCAGATACGGCACCGCACTCACCGACTCCGCATTGTCCTGCTTGATCAACCCCCCCAGCAGCACCGTCTGCCCACTCTGCACGGCCACCTGAGTCGACACCGACCGCGTGGAAATACGCGGATTAGTCTGCGTGTCATTACTCGACGACGCCTGATCCTGCGCATCACTGACCTGCTGCTGAATATCCATGTACACCAGGCCACCCGGATTGATCCGCGGCACGACGTCGAGGATCACCCCGGTCTGCACATATTCAACGCTGCTCAAGGTGGTGTCGGAGGTGCCGGTGTTGACCGTGGTCTGGCTGATGGGAATGTTGTCGCCCACCTGAATCTGCGCCGGCTGGTTGTTCATCACCACCAGCGACGGCGCCGACAGCACTTGGGTGCGGCCGTTGGTTTCGAGGGCGTGCAAGGCGACTTGCAGGTTGGAGCTGACAAAGGAGTAGAACAACGAGTCCGCTGCCCCCAGGCCCGCGCCGCCACCGCCAAGGGCGCCCTGGCTGCCGGCGGTGTTGCCCACAGTGGTGCTGGTGGAATTGCCGGCCAGGCGGCCCAGGTACCACTGCACGCCAAGGTCCAGTTCGCCGGTAAGCTTGACTTCGAGGATGCGCGTCTCGATCTGCACTTGCAGCGGCGGGTTGTCCAGACGTTTGATCGCCGATTCAATCTCTTTCCACTGCACCGGGCGCGTGCGTACCAGCAGTTGGTTACTGCTTTTCTGCGCGGTGATGCGGGTGCCGGCGTCGAGGCTTTTGGCCGGAGCGTCTTCGCCCATGCCCTGCTCGGCGCTGTCCTGCTCGGCTTCCGGCTCCTGATCCTCGTCATCAGCGGCGGGCTGGCTGTTATTCAGGTTGTTACTCAGGCCACCAGGCGTGCTGCCGGACGTGCTGTTGGTGCCCGGCGAAGACAGGGTCGCCGTGCGCAAACCGGGGGCAACCTTGGCCGGCGTGTCATCCTTGATCGCGCCCGTGCCGTAGATCTGTCGCAGGTACTTGGCGAGGTCGGTGGCCTTCATATTGCGCACATCGTAGACGTACATCTGCGGCTCGTTGCCGCCGCCTTCATCGATGGTGTGAATCCAGTCACCCACTTCACTGAGGTACTGCGGCTGTGACGAGATCGCGACCACCGAGTTGGTCCGCTCGATCGGCAGGAACCGCACCATGCCCGCCAGGGGCATGCCGCTGTCGGGCCCGAACATTTTCTGCAGCTCGGGCATCAGCTCGGCCACCGACGCACGTTGCAGGCCGAACACGCCCACCGACATGCCCTTGAGCCAGTCCACATCAAAGGTGTCGATGGTGTCCTGGTAGTTGGCCAGCTCCTCCGGGGTGCCGGCCAGGCTCAGCACATTGCGCGCCGGGTCGACCAACAAGAATGCATTTTCGCGGGCGAACGGCTTGAGCAGTTTCTGCATCTCGGTGGCCGAGATATAGCGCAGCGGAAACAGCCGCGCCGACAGGCCGCTGGACGGCTGCGACACGCGCATCTCTGGCACCAGCTTGCCCGCCACCGCCTGGTTGGCGGGCAGGATCACGTAGCGGTTGCCTTGCTTGATCATCGCGTTGTCGGTCCACGACAACAGGGTTTCCAGAATCGACAAGGCCTGTTGCTTGTTCACCGGTTTGGAGGTGGAAAAGCTGACGTTGCCTTTCACACCCTGGGCGATGCTGTAGTTTTCGTGCAGCAGGTCGCCCATCACGCTGTTGATCACCGCTTCGATCGGCTGGTCGGCGAAGTTGAACACGATGTCACCGCTGCCCTCCTCCTTCCTTGCCGGCGCTGCTGCCGGCGCGCGCACGAACTGCTGATTGCCACGAATCAACTGGCGTTGAGGGGGCGTCTTCGCCTGGGGTTGGCCGCTGTCGACCGGGGCCTGTTCGCTGGCCGGGTCCACTGGCGGGCGTTGCGAACCAGTGCCTTGCATCGCCTCGTGCAACAGGGCTTCGTCCGGGTCGAGGTGCTCAGGAAATGTCCCGCAGCCACCGAGGGAAACGGCGGTAGCCAGGCAAAACACGGTGGTGCGCAAAGCGCCGGGGAAGGTATCGATCAAGGGGCGGACTCGTGAGGAAGGGTAATCGGGGGTGTCGTGGACGGCGCGGGCAAACGCGGCGCGCGCAGGCTCAGGGTCTGCGTGCGGCCGTCAAGCACAAAGCGCGCTTCGCGGGGTGTCAGTTGTTCCAGGCGCCAGCCGTTGGGCAGGGTCTGGTCCTGGTGGACTTTCAGCGGCGGGCCGTCGCTGCGTTTGAGCAGTGCAACGCGCAGGTTGCCCTCTAGGACGATGCCGGTCAGGGTCAGGCTCGACAGGCTGGAGACGGCCGCCTGGCCGACCGCGCGATCAGGGCTGCGGTCGGGGCTGAACAAGGGGGCTTGCCAGGTGCCGGCGAGACTCTCCAGGGTCGCACTCGGGGCCACCAGCGCGTTGGCCGAGGTGTTGGCGCGCGCATCAGGGTCAGGCGGCGGCAACCACTGCGGCGCATCGCCAATGCTGCTGAGGATGCCGACCATCAACAGGCCCAGCAGCGCGGACATACCGAGCAACAGCCATTCCAGAGGACGCAATGCAGGGATCATTGGCGCACCTGCTGTGCGGCGGCCGGCTGCAGGTAGCCGCGCACCAGCAAATGCACGATCAGCTGGCCGGCACCGCCACTGGCAGGTGCGTTGGGCGGGCGGCGGATACTCATCTCATCGACAAACAGGAACGGCCGCTGGTACTCCAGTTCATGCAGGATCGCGGTCAAGGGTTCGATGGCGCAGTTGAGGGTCAGGCTGACTTTGACCTGGCGATACGGCTCGGCGTCATCCTGCTCCGGGGTGATGGGCATGCGTTGGGTCAGGCTGCAGCCGCCACCGAGGCCGGCGCGGCTGTTGATCAGGTCGGCGATGCGCTGCATCAGGTCGGCCGCGACGGCGCTGGGGTCATCGCCGGGCAACAGGCTGGTGCTGCTGGCCGGGTCCTGCCGTGCGAGCTCAAGCTGTTGGCGCAGGCTGGCGCCCTGGCGCAACACGCCGGCGTAGCGTTGTTGTTGCTCACGTAGCTGCTCGGCCTGCTCGCCCATGTCGCGCAAGGGACCGGCGAACCAGCTGTCGATCAACAGCCAATAACCGAGGCCGAGCACCAGGGCCAGGCCGATCAGGGCGGCGCCACGGCGTTCACGGGGTGTCAGTGGTCGGCGCATCGGCGGCCTCCTGGTGCAGGTGGGCGCGCAAGGAAAACTGATCCTTGCCGGTTTGCGCATCGGGTTGAATCACCCCTTCGAACTGGGCGTTTTCCAGGCTGTGGCAGTTCTTGATCCGTGTGATCAAGGCGCTGGCCTTGGCGCTTTGCCCGGAGAAGGACACGTCGGCGCCGTCGTTGACCTCCAACTGGTCGATCCAGGTGTCGGATGGCAGGCAAGCGGTCAGCTCGTTGAGCAGCGCCGACAACGGCGGTTGGGCTGCCTTGCGGCGGATCAGGTACTGTGCCGCGCCACGTGTAGTGAGCAGTTGCTGGCGCAGGGCCTGGACCTCGGCAACCTGGGCTTTCTGCTCGCGCACGCTGTGCTGCATGGCCTCCAGCACGCGCTGGCGGTCGTTGAGCCACAGCAGCATCGCGGCAATCAGCAAGGCACCGCACAGCCACGGCAGGCTGCGCTGCAAGCCCTTGCCCTGTGGGCGCTGGCGCGGGCGCAAGGGGGCCGGCAGCAAGTCGATGCCCATGGGCGTGCCTGTGCCTGCGTCCACATCCACCGCGTGGGGGTGCAATCCGAGGGCCGCACACTCATTGAGAATCGGGTCCAGGCGCTCACGCAGGATCGCCACCAGCGTGACGTGCACGTGCGTGGGTGTACGGCGTTCCTGGCGCGCGACGAAGTACAGTTGGGCGGCGTCGAACGGGGTATAGCGGTCCAGCTCATAACCGACCACCGTCGCCAGGTTGCGCGCTGCCGCCGGGGGCAATTGCAGGGTTTGCACCAGCACCGCATCGGGTGCGAGCAGCAACACCTGGCGTGCTTCGCCAGCGGGTTTTGCCACGGGTGCGGTCAACGGCCAGCGATAGCAGTGCTCGGGAATGTCCTGCAGCGACAGCCACGCCGGCAGGCAGCCACGCAGTTCCTTGAGCCACAGGCGCCAGCCCAGTTGCAGCAGGCTGCCGCGCCAGCGTTGGGTGATGGGCTCCGTCAGCCATTGAAGCCGTGCGGTTAAGTGATCGTTCATTCTTGCCAACGTAGGACTCGATAAGGTTGTGCGCTGCCTTGCGCGGGGCTCAATAACACCGTGGCTTGCAATCGGGCGTGGTAACCGCCGGGCCGTTGCGCGCGGCTGCTGACCACCAGCACTTCGCCGGGGTCGGCTCCTACCGCGCTCTGGTGCGGCAGGTTCAGCGCGCGGCGCATCAAAGCACTGGCGAACGCCGGATCAGGCCGATCCAGGCCGCTCCACAGGCTGATCTCGGGCACCAGTGCGCTGTACAGCGCCTGGGTCATGCCCGGCAGTTGCCGCAGTTCTTCGACTACCCGAAACGGCGCCAGGCCTTGGTTGCGCCGCACGTCCAAGTCCCTGGCGAGCTGGTTGGCCTGGGTTTGGGTGGCACCGCAGGCCAGGGCCAGGCGGGCGAAGTCGGCGACCTCGGCGCTGTTCAAGTACAACTTGCCGCGCTCGCTGTGCAGGCTCACGTGCAGCTGTGCATCGTCAAACACCAGCGGGATTTCTCGCCCGTCGGCCACCCACTGCTTACGTTGCATCGGGTCGGCCAGCCCTTGCATCGCAAGCGCCACGCCTGCCTCGGCGGCCAACACGGCCTGGGTGTGCTGGCGGTGCCAGGCGGCCTGGCGCGTTTCCAGTTGCACCCAGCCGGCCAGGCCGCCCAGCAACAGGCTGAGCAACGCCAGCACCCACAGCACCAGCAACAGGGCCACGCCACGCTGATGCCTGATCATTCCGGTGCCCCGCCCGACAGGTTCAAGCGCAACGCAACCACTTGGGTCACCCAGGGCACCGGTCCATTCACACGGGCCGCGATGCGCACCGCATACGGCAAGCGCTTGGTCCACGGCCACTCGCTGATCCAGCCGGTGGCCTGGCCCTTGGGCGACAGGCCGCGGTAGCTGAATTGCAGGTCCTCGACCCCCTTCAACAACACCTGCGGCTCACTGCGCGAGGCCGGCACGCTGACCTGCGCCGCAGACTCAAACTGCGCGAACGCCACCTGCAAATCGCGCTGCGCCTCGGCGCCGGCCAACTGCAAGGTGAAGCGCTGGATCCCGCCACCGAGCACGCCGGGCAAGGTCGCGACAAACTGCATGCGCTGCGGGCCACCGGCGAAAAACCCATCGGTCTGGCTGTCGTCCTCGGTGACGTCCAAGGGCAGCGCCTCGCTGATGGAGGTACGCAAAAACTGCTGCGCGGCGCGCATTTCATCCAGGCTGACCGTGTAGCGCTGCGCCTTGAGCACCGCACGATTGGCCCCCAGCAACGCGCCGCCGACCAGCACCAGCAAGACGCCCAGCAAGCTCAGCACGATCATGATCTCGAGCAAGGTGAAGCCCTGCTGACGCGGCTTCACAGGCCTGCCTTGTCGCTGGCTGCGCGCAGTTTCAAGGTACTGAAACTGGCGTTGCGCGGGCCTTCACTGACGCTGAGGTCGAGGCGAAACAGCTGTGGCTGGCCGATACGGGTGGGCTGCTGGGCAATGCGCAATTGCCAGGCGACGCCGTCCAGATCGCCGTGGCGCACACCATTGGCCAGCGGCCCCGCCGCTTCCTGGTCCAGCACGCTGACGGCGGCGTGGGTAAGCCGGTCGCTATGGGCAACCTGCAACAGCGACCGCGCGCTCTGGCCGAACGCAACCAGCAGCACGCTGCTGCAGATCGCCATGAGCGTCAGCGCGGCGAGCATCTCCAGCAACGTGAAACCGCCCTGGTGCTTCATGGCAGCGCCTTGGACTGCACGCTGCCGGTCAGCCAGCCGATATCGATGCGCCAACGCCGGCTGCCATTGGTCAGCAGCAGGTTGCCGCCGGTGGAACTGCCATCGGGGTAGAACTCGATCGCGGCGCCTGCGTGCTCAGCGGTGTGCAGGGTCACTTGCAGGTCGGCCGGCCAGTGTTTCAACGGTCGACCCGGCGCCTGGAAGCTCAACGCGTGCAGGTCGAACAGGGTTTGTTCTGTACTGCCGCTGACAATCGCCCGCGCCCGCGTGGCCCGCAAGGCCTCGACCATCTGCCCCACGGCCTGGCGCTCTTTCGCCGCACGCAGGCCTTGTTGCAGGCCAAACCCCACCAACCCGGCCGCGATGCTGATCAAAACGATCACCACCAGCATTTCCAGGAGGGTAAAGCCGCGTTGGGGGCTGATCATGTTAGCGGGTTATTCCCAGTTGCCCAGGTCGGCGCTGTAGCCTTCGCCGCCGGGTTGGCCGTCCTGACCGTAGAAGATCAGGTCAAAGGCGCCGTGTTCACCGGGGAAGCGGTAGCCGAAGGCATGGCCGAACGGGTCTTTGAGGTCTGATGGCTTGGCGTACGGCCCGGCCCAGCCGGCGCTGTTGCCGGGTTTGTCGACCAATTGCTGCAGGGTCTTGGGCGGCGAACCGACGTCCAGGCCATAGCTTTCGATCTTCATGCTCAGGCTGGCGAGTTGCGCCTTGCCCGCGCCGTATTTGCCCTTGTCCACATTGCCGCCGACCTGGCGCACCACGATGGTCGCGACGATGCCCAGCAGCACGATCACCGCGAGCATTTCCAGCAAGGTAAAACCGCCCTGGCGGCGGGCGGGTTTGAATCGGGTATGGCGCATAGGTG
The DNA here is from genome assembly GCF_900005865.1 of Pseudomonas sp. 58 R 12. Classification (NCBI taxonomy): domain Bacteria; kingdom Pseudomonadati; phylum Pseudomonadota; class Gammaproteobacteria; order Pseudomonadales; family Pseudomonadaceae; genus Pseudomonas; species Pseudomonas sp. 58 R 12. The sequence goes on along the minus strand of NZ_CVTP01000028.1, from coordinate 356,974 downwards.
CAGTCCTCAAGGGTTCATATATTGCTGGTCAAGCTCATCAGCGGCAGCATGATCGCCAGCATGATCACCGCCACCAGCACCGCCATGACCACGGTCAGGGATGGCACAAGGGCGGCCAGCAAGCGGTCGATGCCGCGCTTGGCTTCGACGTCGAACACATCGGCGACCTTGAGCAGCATGCTGTCGAGTTCGCCGGCCTGTTCGCCGACTTCAATCATTTGCAACGCCAGGTCCGGCAGCAAGGGTTCGCTGCCGAAGGCGCTGGCCAACGTGCCGCCGCCTTTGACGGATTCGGCGGCCTGGGCGACTTGCGCCTGCAGCGCGCGGTTGGTGCACACCTGCCGGGCGATCACCAGCGCTTGCAGCAGGGCCACGCCGTTGCTGAGCAAGGTGCCAAGGGTGCGGGCCAGTCGCGCGGCTTCGACCCGTTGCAGCAGCGGGCCGATGATGCGAATGCCCAACACGCGGCGGTCGTATTTTTCGCGACGCTGCGGGTCGCGCAGGCGGGCGGCGAGTGTCCAGATCGTCACGATCAAACCGGCCAACACCGCCAGGCCATAGGCACCGAGGAATTGGCCAAGCGCCAGAATCACTTCAGTGATCAGCGGAATCGGCACGCCCAGGTCCTTGAAGATCGGCACGAACTGCGGCACCACGTAGGCCAGCAACAGGGCCAGCGAACCGAGCACGCCCACGACCAGGAAGGCCGGGTAGATCAGGGCGTTGATCACCTCGCCCCTGAGCAACTGGCTGCGCTCCAGGTAATCGCTGAGCTGGCGCAGGGTGTCCTCCAGGGCGCCGCCCGCCTCACCCGCACGCACCATGCTCAGGTACAACGGCGAGAACTGGCCGCCCTCCTCCTCCAGCGCCTTGGATAACGGTTGGCCGGCCTTGACGTGTTCGCGGATGCGCTCGATCAACGCGCGGGTCTGCGGCTGGCCAGGCTGCTTGAGCAGGATGCCCAGCGAGCGCTCCAACGGTTGGCCGGCGCCCAACAGCGTGGCCAGTTGCTGGGTGAAACTGACCAGTGCCGCGCCGTTCAACTGGCCACGGCCAAAGGCCTTGCGCAGCCCCTGGCCCCCCGCCGCATCGATCTGCAACAACAGCAAGCCGCGCTTGTGCAAGGCGGCGACGGCAGCGGCGTGGTCCTTGGCTTCCAGGGTGCCGTTTTGCGCCTGGCCCTGGCTGTCGAGGGCGCGGTATTTGAACAGGCTCACGCGCCCTCCCCACGGGTGACGCGCAGCACTTCTTCGAGCGAGGTGACACCCGCCACGGCCTGGCGCAGGCCCTCTTCGTGCAAGGTCCGCAGGCCGCCACGGCGGGCGGCCTGTTCAAGGGTGGCGGCGTCGGCCTGGCGCATCAACAGGCTGCGCAGTTCGTCGTTCATCACCAGCAGTTCGGTGATTGCGCTGCGACCGTGGTAGCCACCGCCCGCTGCATCGGCGCGGGGGCGATAGAGCATGATCGGGCGCTGCTCGGTAAACCGATCCAGGCCATGTTCGGCGATCAACTCCGCGGGTGCTTCGAACGCTTCGCGCGTGGTCGGGTCCAGGCGCCGCACCAGACGCTGGGCGAGGATGCCATTGACCGTCGAGGCGATCAGGTAGCTCTCGACGCCCATATCCAGCAGCCGCGTGATACTCGCCGCCGCGCTATTCGTGTGCAGGGTCGACAGCACCAGGTGGCCGGTGAGGGACGATTGGATCGCGATGCGGCAGGTTTCCAGGTCGCGGATTTCACCGATCATGATCACGTCCGGGTCCTGACGCACGATGGAGCGCAGCGCGCCGGCAAAGTCCAGGCCGATGGCGGGTTTGACCTGGATCTGGTTGATGCCTTCAAGCTGGTATTCCACCGGGTCTTCGACCGTGATGATCTTGCGCTCGGCGGTGTTGAGGCGCGACAGCGCGGTGTACAACGTGGTGGTCTTGCCCGAGCCAGTGGGCCCGGTGACGAGCAGGATGCCGTGGGGCCGTTCGAGCACTTCCAGGAAGGTTTCCAGGCGCTGGCCATCGAAGCCCAGGCTCTGGAAATCGAACTGCACGGTCTGCCGGTCGAGCAGGCGCATAACCACCGACTCGCCAAAACTGGTGGGCACCGTGGACACCCGTAAGTCCAGCTCCTTGCCCTGGATACGCAGCATGATCCGCCCGTCCTGCGGCAGGCGCCGCTCGGCAATGTCCAGGCGCGCCATGATTTTCACCCGCGAAATCACCGCCGCTGAGGAACTCGACGGCGGCGCCTCGGCTTCGTGCAGCACGCCGTCGATGCGATAGCGCACCTTCAACTGGTTTTCGAACGGCTCGATATGAATGTCCGAGGCGCGCTGTTCCACCGCGCGCTGCAGGATCAGGTTGACCAGGCGAATCACCGGCGCCTCGGAGGCCATGTCCTTGAGGTGTTCGATGTCTTCCAGTGCACCGCCCTGCTCATCGAGGTTTTCGATCAAGGTGCCCATGGCTGAGCGGCCCTGGCCGTAGTAGCGCTCGATCAGCGTCTCGACTTCATTGCGCGGCCCCACGGCCAACCACACCGGCACACCACAGGCATAGGCCACAGCCTGGAACGGGTACACCAGCGACGGGTTCGCCGCCAGCACCCGCAGGCCGCCCTGGCTCCAGCCCACGGGCACCACCTGGTAGTGGCGCATGAAACGCTCGGTCAGTTGTGGCAACGGGTCCAGCAGCGGCGGCGCGGCATCCGCCAGCAGCAGCGGTGCGCCGAGCAAGTCTGCCCAGGCGCGGGCCAATTCCACTTCGGAGACCAGCCCGAGGCGCGTCAGCAAGCCGAGCAACTCGCTGTCGCCGCCTTCCTGGGACAGGCGTCGGGCGCGCTCCAGGTCGACGGTTTTCAAGCCGGCCTGTTGCATCAACCACGCGCACACCTGTTCGGTGTTCGGGATATGCAGTTGGCAGGCATTGATGGGCGTTGAAAGGCTGGGCTGGGACATGGGTAAAAATCTGAGGGGCGATGTGCTAAAGGGCTGTGTAAACCCCTTGTGGGAGCGGGCTTGCCCGCGATGGCAGTGGATCAGGGCCGAATATGCTGGCTGATACACCGCTATCGCGGGCAAGCCCGCTCCCACAGGAGTCCGCGTTTTCCCGTCAGTTGGACGTTTTCGGCGCGGTCGTCTGGCTGCTGTTCAGCGGCCGGCCACCCTTGGTGGTTTCAGCCTTCTGTTTTTTTGCCGCCTTGGCGTCGTGGGCCTGGGTCAGCACGGTGGAATCGGTGGCCCCGGATGTCGCATCAGCGTCCGTGGACTCAGCCGCCATCGCCGCGCCACTCAGCGCGACGCTCAGTACAACACCGGCACCCAGCAAGGAAATCTTCATCAACTTTCTCCAGATCAAAAACAGCAGATAGCCCAAGTGGCGCCTTGAACTCGATCAAGACCCTACACCAAAGCAGTGTGTATTACAGCTTGTATAAGACATGGCACTTTAGAACTACCGAGCAATGCCACTAGTTAGCCATGCCACGACATATTTCCTTAAACCAATCGACTAGTAGGTTTAACACAAGTTCCAAAACGTAAGAAATTATTTCTTATTTCACGCAAAAATTAGCTTTCGTTTGACTTATAACCGCAAGAATTGCCTTAATTATGCGGTTTTCGCGGTTCAAAATGCCATCTCGTGATATCGCTTAGACACTACTTACAACAATAACCACTACAATTATTACACTTATAAAACTGCGTAATTCGCCAAATAGTTGCAATTAGCCATCGGTTAAAAATTGCGATCACGGGCAACTATTGCCCAGAAAAAAGTGACGAGCGTGCACAGCAACCCGCACTTCTCGGCGCGCCATGTTTACTGAACAGTTGTCGGAGAGACCCATGAATAAACGCAAAATGATCGGTGCACAGTCGGCATTCGCCCTGCTGGCACTGGCCGTGTCCCAGGTGCACGCGGCGACCAGCCCTGCCCTGGATGAAGGTCGTGTGAGCCGTGCGGAAAAAGCCGCAGACAAAACCCTGGCCAAGATGACCATGGAAGAAAAACTCGCCTACATCGGCGGCACCGGTGGCTGGGATGTCAAGCCGCTGACCCAGTACGGTGTCCCGCAGATTCACGGCGCCGATGGCGGCGTGGGTGTGCGCTACACCAGCGAAGGCAACGCACAAGGCGTGGTCTACCCGTCCGGGCCAAACCTGGCCGCCAGCTGGAACCCGCGCCGCGCCATCGACCTGGGCCGTGCCCTGGGTTATGACACTGCCAGCGGCGGTTATCAGTTTGTCACCGGCCCCGGCGTGAACCTGTATCGCATGCCATACAGCGGCCGTGCGTTCGAGTATTTGTCCGGTGAAGACCCGTTCCTCGGCGCCAGCCTCGGGCCGGCGTTGATCAACGGTATTCAGTCACGCGGGGTGTGGGCCAATGCCAAGCATTTCGCCGCCAACGACCAGGAAAGCAACCGCTTCCACCTTGATGAAATCATCAGCGAGCGCGTGCTGCGCGAAATGACCTTGCCGCCGTTCGAGTCCGCCTCGAAGAACAGCAAAGTCGCGATGATGATGTGCGCGTTCCAGAAGGTGAACGGCGAGTTCGCCTGCCAGAACAAGCACCTGATGCGCGACATTCTGAAAACCGAATGGGGCTACCCGGGCTTCGTGCAGAGTGACTACAACGCTGTGGTCAGCGGTTTGCCAGCGGCACAGGCCGGCACCGACCTGGACATGATGGGCTACCAGATGAACAGCACCATCCTCAAGCCGTACCTGGACAGCGGCGAGCTGAGCAGCGCGACCATCGATGACAAGGTGCGCCGCATTCTCAAGCAGATCTACCTGTACAAGTTCGACAGCAAGGCACCGCTGACCAGCCACAACATGAACAGCGCCACCAGCAATCGCGTAGCGCTGAACGCCGCCCGTGAAGGCATCGTGCTGCTGAAAAACCAGAACAACCTGCTGCCGCTGGACGCGAAAAAGGTCAAGCGCATCGCTGTGGTCGGCACCCTGGCCAAGTACGCGCCACCCACCGGTTTTGGCAGTGCCAACGTCATGGCCGCTAACTACATCAGCGAGCTGAGCGGCCTGCAGCAACTGGCGCCGGGCGCCAAGGTCGAGTTCATCGACGGGCTGTCCCTGGACCCGGCCACTTCGACCTGGACCCATGCCGACAGCAATGGCAACAGCGCCAAAGGCTTGAAGACCGAGTTCTTCAGCAACACCAACTGGTCCGGTGACCCGGCCGCCAGCCGCACTGACACGCATGTCGACCTGGACTGGTCCACCGACAGCCTGCCGGTGAACGGCGATACCGCCGCCACTTCGATTCGCTACAGCGGCCAGATCACCCCAGCCGTCAGCGGCGAACAGGTGTTCAAGATCCGCGCCGACGGTGCGGTGCGCCTCTATGTCAACGGCAAGAAAGTCCTCGATAACGGCGACGGCAAGCCGCTGCCAAACAACAGCATCCCGCCGACCATCCCGGTGTTTGCCAAGGTCAACCTGGAGGCCGGCAAACCCGTCGATATCAAGCTGGAATACTCGCGTCGCAACGGCTACCTCTCGACCATGGGCGGCCTGGTCGGCGTGCAAATGAGCTGGGCCTCGCTGGTCGCGCCCAAGGATCTGGCGCAGTACGACGCCGTGCTGGTGGCAGCCGGTAACAGCAACGAATACGAGGGTGAAGGCTTCGACCACAGCTTCGATTTGCCGGAGTACCAGAACCTGCTGATCCAGAGCATCGCCAAGGTCAACCCGAACACCGTGGTCACGCTGCACGGCGGTACCGGTTTGAAGATGAGCGACTGGATCGACCAGGTACCGGCCGCGCTGCATGCGTTCTACCCTGGGCAAAACGGCGGCCAGGCCCTGGCGGAGATTCTGCTGGGCAAGGTCAACCCGTCGGCCAAGCTGCCGATCAGTATCGAACGCAACATCGAAGACAACCCGATCTACGCGACCTTCCCAAAATTCGACAACCAGGAAACCCTGGCCGAGATGAGCTACAAGGATGACCTGTTCCTGGGCTATCGCGGCTATGAGAAAAAAGGCATCAAGCCGCTCTACCCATTCGGTTATGGCTTGTCGTACACCACCTTCGGCTACAGCAACATCAGCGTGACCCCTGGGGTGGCGGTGGCCGGTGCACCGATCAAGGTGTCGTTCGACCTGGCCAACACCGGCAAGGTGGCAGGCGCCGAGGTCGCCGAGTTGTACGTGGGCCAGAACAACCCGAAAGTGGAGCGCGCCATCAAGGAACTCAAGGGCTACAAGAAGGTGTTCTTGAAGCCCGGCGAGAGCAAGCGCGTGACCATCGAGCTCAACGACCGCTCGCTGGCCTACTACGACGTGGCGAGCAAGCAATGGGTGGTGGATGCGGACAGTTTCAACCTGTCGGTGGGGGCGTCGTCCCAGGATATTCGCCTGAACGCCAAGCTGGTCAACCCGTTCCGCCAGGAACTGTCGACCACCACCAGCAACCCGCTGCCGCGCTCAGCGCTCAATTCGACGCTGCGTGAATCGACGGTGAAGACCGGTGGCGTGCTGCATCAGAATGAAGGTGACAGCGGCACCAGCGACGGTGATGGCTATGACATGAGCGATGACAGCAGCCAGGGCAGTGCCACCGCTAACTAACAGATAAGAGGAGTGCTTTTTGTGGGAGCGGGCTTGCCCGCGATGGCGGAGTTTCAGTCGGTACATTTGCTGCCTGACTTACCGCTATCGCAGGCAAGCCAGCTCCCACATTTGGATCTTCATACATCAGGCGCATGAGACTCAGGTTCTGATGGCCGCTTCGACCCGCGCAATGTAGGTATCGAAACGCGCCACCAGGTCCACCCGCTCGGGAAAGCGCAGCCATTGGACTTGCAACCCATCCATCATGGCCAGAATCTCTTCCACCAGCCCGGCGATGTCCACATCACCGCGCACCTCCCCCGCCGCCACCAGGTCGGCAAACTGCCCCTGCATCCGCTGATGAATCGCCGCATAGCGCTCCTGGAACCACGTCCACGCCGGGTGGGTGTCCAGCAAACTTTCGGCATTCAGAATCGTAAACGCCCGCACCACCCCCGGTGCCGTGGCGTTCGAGCGGTTAATGGCACGCAGGCTGCCGAGCAAGCCATTGAGGGTTTTTTCAGCTCGCACTTCGTCGGCAATCCGTTGATTGACCTCGTCGCGACGCTGCAACACGCCCATCAATAGCGAAATTTTGCTGGGAAAGTGGTGCAGCAGGCCGGCCACTGAAATGCCGACAATCGCTGCCACCTGGGCCATCGAGGCGCCGCTGTAACCTTCCAGGGAAAACACCTGCAAGGCTGCGTCCAGCAGTTCTTCGCGGCGTTTTTCACCTTTGGGTGCGCGACGGGTCTTGGGGGCGGGTTCTTTCATGAGGACGTCCTTGTGGGCAGGCTTGCACCGTATCCAAATCGGCCCTGAGCCGCAAATAAAGCTCAGGTGCTCTCCCGTTCGATCAAGCGGCAGCCCAACAGGTTCAAGCGCTGCACCTCACCCTTGCGTCAGGCGGAATGGCGGGTGCTTTTTTCGACCACGCACATGGGCGTGCCCGACACCGGTTCGTTCATGATCTGCACCTGCACCTCAAACACCTGCCGCATCAGCTCGGCACTGATCACGTCCCCCGGCGCGCCGTCGGCCACCAGCTTGCCACCGTGCATCACCGCCAGGTGGTCGGCATAACGGCAAGCCTGGTTGATATCGTGCAGCACGGTAATCACCGTCTTCCCTTCAGCGGCCAGTTCGCCCATCAAGTCGAGCAGTTCAACCTGGTGGCTGATGTCCAGGTAGGTCGTGGGCTCATCCAGCAACACCACCGGCGCGTTCTGCGCCAACACCATGGCCAGCCAGGCACGTTGGCGTTGACCACCGGATAGATCCGCCAGGGCGCGGTCGGCCAGGCTGTCCAGTTCCAGGCGTTGCATGGCCTGGGTCACATGGGATTGATCGTTGCCGCTCAGGCGCCCCCACAATGAGTTGTGCGGGCTGCGACCATAGGCGACCAATTGGCGCACGCTGACACCTTCCGGCACCGGCAATACTTGAGGCAAAAACGCAATCTGCCGCGCCAATTGGCGGGCGGACAGGCCGGCGTAGGCCTGGCCATCCAGGGTCAATTCGCCCTGGGTCGGTTTGAGGATTCGCGCAAAGGCCTTGAGCAAGGTGGATTTGCCGCAGCCGTTCGGCCCGATCAGCGCAGTGACCTTTCCGGCGGGTGGCGTGAATGACAACCCTTGCACGATGCGTGTCGCGCCGTAGCCAATATCGAGTTGATGTGCTTGAAGAATACTCATGTCATCAGCCCTTGAACCGTGCCAGCAACCAAAGAAAATACGGCGCGCCAATCACCGCCGTGAGCACCCCGGCGGGAATTTCGCTGGGCGCGATCAACGTGCGTCCCAACGTGTCGGCCAGCACCAGTAACAGTGCACCGATCAGCATCGACGCCGGCAGCAGGTACTGGTGATGCCCGCCCACCAACCGCCGCGCCATATGCGGTGCGACCAGGCCGATAAACCCAATCGGCCCGATCACGCCCACGCCCAGGCTGGTCAGCAGCACCGCGCAGGCCATTGCCAGCCAGCGCGTGCGGTTCAGTGCCGTGCCGAGGCTGTGGGCGGCCTCATCGCCGAGGGCGACCAGGTTCAGCGGCTTGGCCAGGCACAGGCCCACGGGGATCAACACCAGGAACGGCAGCAGCAGCGCCACATGGTGCCAATTGCGGCTCCACAGGCTACCGGTCAGCGCGAGCAATGCGGTGTTGATATCCAGCGGGTGGGACAGGATCAGAAACTCGGTGACGCTGGATAAGGTCACCGCAATCGCCACCCCGGACAACGCAAAGCGCACCCCGGAAAAACTCACCCCGGTGTTGTAAAGCGCGAGCAGCAACGCGCCAGCCGCCCCGCCCAAACAGGCCACCAGCGGCAGCCAGGCAATTGGCAAGTGCGGCCAGCTGATGATCACCACGGTCAGCGCCAGCCCCGCGCCCTGGGTCACGCCGAGAATTTCCGGCGAAGCCAGCGGGTTGCGGATCACGCCCTGCACAATCGCCCCGGCCAGGCCAAAGGCTGCACCTGCGAGGATCGCGATCAGGCTGCGTGGCAGGCGGTGGTTCCATACTTCGAAGTCGAGTGCATCGTGGGCCAGCAGGCGGTCCAGCACGGTGTCGAGCGTGAGCCACAGGGTGCCGGCGCTGAGGCTGACGAAGGTCGCCAGCAGCAACAGGCCGAGCAGCAGCCATAGGCGTAATCGTGGCCGGATCATAAGGCGCGCCTGGCAAGAAAGAGAAAGAACGGTGCGCCGATCAACGCGGTGACCACGCCAGCCGGCGTTTCCACCGGGAAAGCCACGGCGCGGCTGAGCAGGTCAGCCCCCAGCACGATCACCGCGCCCAACGCTGCGCTCAGCGGGATCAGCCAGCGGTAGTCATTACCGAGGAACTGGCGAAGAATATTCGGCGCGATCAACCCGACAAAACCGATCGGCCCCACGGCACAGACACTCGCCCCCACCAGCAACAGGCTGGCGATAAACACCTGCAAACGCAGGCTGGCGATGCCCACGCCCAACGAACGTGCGGCGTCTTCGCCAAGGTTGATCAGGTTCAGGCGCGGTGCACACCAGAGCGCCCACAGCCCGCCAATCAAGGTGCACGGCCAGAGCAACTGCACTTGCGCGGCGCCCACATTGGCCAGGGAGCCGGCCAGCCAGTTGAGCACGCTTTGCGCCTGGGCCTCGACCAGAATCACCGTGAGCCGGGTCAGTGCCGCACACAATGCCGCTACCGCAACGCCGGCCAAGACCAGACGACCCTGGGCCGTGGTCGGCGACCAGGCGCCGCCAAGGCTGAATACCGTGATCCAGGCCAACGCGCCGCCCAGGCAGGTCATCAACAATGCACCACCGGCAAACGGCGGCGCGACCAGGCCGGTGGAAAATAGGGCCAAGCCCAACGCCGCGCCCGCTGTCACACCAAACAAGGACGGCGAGGCCAGACGGTTGCGCGTAATGCCCTGCATCAGCGCGCCGGCCAGGCCCAGGCAGGCGCCGACCAAGGCGGCACACACGGCACGCGGCACGCGCAACTGGGCGACGATATACGCCATGTTGCCGCCTACGCTGCCTTGATGGAACAGCCCATTCCACGCGTCCGCCGCCGTGAGCGTGAACGGCGACCAGCTGTACAGCGAGAGCCAGAACAACAACGCGCCCAGCAATACAATGCCTGCCGCCGCAAAACCGCGTTGCACGCTTACTGGCTCAACACAGCTTTGCCGCCTTTAAGAATCGCCAACGCATCTTCGGCGATCTGCTCCGAGACCAGCACGCCACGGTTGCGCGCCCAGCTGTCGCCATCGACTTCGGCTACCTGCTTGTTACGCACGGCGCTGAGCACTTGCCACAACGGCTGCTTGCTCCAGCTGTCGACGATGCTGGGGCGACGGTAATGGCCGACCAGCAACCAGCCCGGGTCGAGGGCGAGCAGTTGCTCCAGGCTGACAAATTCGGTGGGCGCGGCGTTGGCGCGTACCGATGGGACTTTCAGGCCGATGGCCTGCAACACGCTGCCTGCGTAGGAGTCTGGGCCGTGCACGGAGAAGCTGTCTTCACGGGCGACGCCAAACAGCACGCTGGCGCCAGCGGGAATCTGTTGCGCGATGGCTTTGAGGTTTTCACGGTTCTTCTGGATACGCGCTTCCATCTGCGCGCTCTTGCCTAGCGCCTTGCCGATCAGCTCGGCAGATTTCAGGCTGCCTTGGTAATCCTCACCACGCGAGGGCAACAACAGCGTCGGCGCGATGCTCGCCAAGTCGCTGTACAACGCCTGGTGGCGATTGAGGTCGGCGACGATCAGGTCGGGCTTGAGCCGGGCGATTTCCTCGATGCTCGGCTGCGAGCGCAGGCCTACGGACTTCCACTCACCGATAGCCTGGCGCACACGGGGCAACACGCGGTTGGCATCACCATCATCGGCGGCGCCAACGGGCGTTACGTCAACGGCAGCCAAACTGTCGAGAAAGGAAAACTCCAGCACCACCACACGCTTGGGCGCGTCCGGCAGATGCACCGCGTGCTGGCCGTCATTGAGGTCGATCGGGGCGGCGCTCAGCAGGCTTGAAGAGAACGCCAAGAGGCAGGCGGCAACGGTGGGGATGGAGCGCAACATTCGCATGACAAGGACCTCGGCGTTGGAACACCCCAGCTAGACCTGTTGGGGAAAACGGCGGGTACTATTCCATATTGGGGCGGCGCGATCAAAAAACATTCTCATTAAGGTGATCCCCGCCGACACCGCCGATCAAATGTGGGAGCGGGCTTGCTCGCGAATACGGAGGGTCAGTCGAAGATGTTCCAACTGGGCCACCGCTTTCGCGAGCAAGCCCGCTCCCACATTTTGATCGGTGTACACCCGCTAGAAGTCGACGGTGGCTGACAGCAGGTAGGTACGCGGTGTCGACAAGGTCAACCCCGGCTCACTGTCATCCGACGCCCCGGCCGAGCTCCAGTAGCGCTTATCGGCGACGTTCTCCACATTCGCCCGCAAGGTGATGTGCTTGTCATCCACTTTGAACCCATACCGCGCGCCGACATCGACGCGGTTCCACGCATCGATTTCCTTGACGTTGGACTGGTCCAGGTACTGCGAGCTGGAATAGATGCCACGGCTGGTCAACGTCAGGCCTTCAAGGCCCGGCACATCCCATTCGGCGCCCAGGTTAACGTTGTATTTAGGCGTCGCCGGGGCGCGGTTGCCGTCCCAGGCGCCGTTGGTGGTGTCCTTCAGCTCGCTGTCGATGTACATCACCCCGCCCAGCAGACGCACGCCCTTGAGCGGCTCGCCGAATACACTCAGCTCCACACCGGAGTTCTGACGCTTGCCGTTGGGGCCGAACAACCGCGAGGTGGCGTTGGTTTCATAGGCCGGCTGCTTGATGCGAAACACAGCGGCGGTCACGGCAAAGGCGCCGGCGTCGTATTTGGCGCCCACTTCCACCTGGCGGCTGATGAACGGCGGGAAGATTTCGTCCTCGTTGCTCGAGGTCGACGGCGCGATCTTGCCCTGGCTCAGGCCTTCCATGTAGTTGGCGTACAGCGACAGCTTGTCGGTGGCCTTGAACAGGAGGCCACCGGACGGCGAGACCTTTTCTTCGTCGTAGCCGGTCTTGCCTTTGACGCCGTCGCTCCAGTCATCCACCTTGACGCGCTGCCAACGCGCGCCGAGGGTCAGCAGCAGGCGGTCGTCGAAGAACCCCAGGGTGTCGGACAAGGCCACGCCGCTGAATTTGTTTTCGGTGTAGACCTTGGCGTCCTGGCGTATCGCCGTGGACGGCGTCGGCGTTTGCACCGGGTTGTAGAGGTTGCTCGTCGCCGTCCCGTAGCGGGCGCCGCCGTTGGTGAAGTCCATGTCGAAGTAGCTGGCCGCCAGGTTGACCTCATGGCTCACCGGCCCGGTATGGAACCAGTTGCGCACGCCGGCGGTGTAGGTGCGTACGTTTTCATCGCGGGTGAAATCCCGCGGCTGCACAGTGAACGCGCCAGCCGCATTGGTGACGGACACCGCATGACGCAGGAAGTCGTGGTTGCTTTTACGCGCGCCCATGCCGCCATACAGCATCACGTTATCGCTGAGGTCGTACTCAGCGTTGACCGTGCCGAAGGTGTCGTTGGTGCTGGCCTTGCTCCAGGATTGCGCGTAGTTGCGGCGCACATCGTTGGCGCTGGGCACCGGCGCTGCGGCCGCCACCTGCACGCGCTCTTGCGGTGCATCGGTGTCGCGTTCGGTGTGGCCGATATCGGTGGAAAGGCGCAGGCGCTCGCCGCGAAAGTCCAGGCCCAACACAGCCATTTCGCGGTCGACGCTCTGGTGGTCCCACTCGGTGTCGCCGGACTGCTTCACGCCGTTGAAGCGGATGCCGAACTTGTTGTCCTCACCGAAGCGTCTGCCCACATCCACTGCGCCGCCAGCCTGGCTGTCGGAGGCCCAGTTGCCGGTAAACGAGTTGATGTCCTTGTCGGTGGCGCGCTTGGGCACTACGTTGATGCCGCCACCGACGCTGCCGCGCGGTGAGATGCCGTTGATCAACTGGGTGGGGCCTTTGAAGATGTCGACGCGGTCGGCCATTTCCATGTCGATGGTGTAGGTCGGCAGTACGCCATAGAGACCGTTGTACGACACATCGCTGTTGAACAGGCTGAAACCGCGAATGGTGAACTGCTCATAACGCCCACCGGCCGGGTTGGTGGCGCGTACCGACGGGTCGCTGGCGATCAGGTCGCCCAAGGTGCGCGCCTGCTGGTTTTTCACCGCGTCAGCGGTGTAGGTGGTCATGCTGAACGGGGTTTCCATAAAGTCCCGCGTGCCCAGCAAACCCTGCGAGCCACGGCGCGCCACTTGCCCACCGGCGTAAGTGTCGCCGTCATACAGGCCGGTGGTGCCAAGGATTGAGGTCGGCGCCAGTTCCAGGCTGCTGCCATCCGGCACCGGCACCAACATGTAGGCCTGTGCCCCCATGGGTTGCAGTTGCAGGCCGGAGCCTTGCAGCAAGCGGGCGAAGCCCTCCTCTACGGCGTACTCACCGGACAAACCACTGCTGGTGCGACCGCTGACCAGGGCCGGGTCTACCGACAGGTTGACGCCTGCCAACCCGGCAAACCGGGTGAGTGCCGCGCTCAGGCTGCCGGCCGGCACCTGGTAGCTGCGGCGGGCGGCAGTGTCTTCGGCATAGCTGACGGCAGCGAATAACGGGCTGGCACTGAGGCTCAGCAGCAGGCTCAGTTTCAGCAAGGGGCGGACTACAGGCATTGGCGGAAGCTCTCAATATTGTTCACTTGCCTGGAATGACAGGCGAGATGAAAAAAAGGGACAAGCTCCGCCAATTTTTTTCGCTTACCACACTGCGATCGTTGAATCCGCCCTGGGCTCGGTGCCGCCGCACAATACACCACTGACCGGATCACGCAGGATGATCTGCCCGCGCCCGAAGTCGGTGAGGTCGCTGGCGACTTGTACCTGATGCCCACGCCGCGCCAGGGCATTGGCCAGGTCGCGGGAGGCGCCCTGCTCGATGCCGACTTTCATGTCGCCCAGCCATTGCCAGCGCGGCGCGTCCAAGGCCGCTTGCGGGTTGAGGCCGAAGTCCACCAGGTTCATCACCATCTGCACATGGCCCTGGGGCTGCATATAGCCGCCCATCACACCGAACGGGCCGAGCGCCTGGCCGTCCTTGGTGAGGAAGCCGGGAATGATGGTGTGGAAGGTTTTCTTGCCCGGCGCCAGGCAGTTGGCGTGGGCAGGATCGAGGCTGAATTCCTGGCCACGGTTCTGCAGGGCGATGCCGCTGTCGGGCAGCACCACACCGGAGCCAAAGCCGTGGTAGTTGCTCTGGATGAACGAGACCATATTGCCTTCGGCGTCCGCCGTGGCCAGATAGACCGTGCCACTGGCGTGGGGGTCACCGGGTTTCGGGGGCTGGGCTTGTTCACCGATCTGGCTACGGCGACGGGTGCTGTAGTCATCGCTGAGCAGATCGGCGACGGCCAAGCGCATGTGCAGCGGGTCGGTGATGTAGTGCAGGCCGTCGCTGTAGGCGAGTTTCATCGCCTCCAACTGGCGGTGCCAGGTTTGTTGACTGTCGCGGTGATCGAAGCAGAAGCCTTCGAGGATATTCAGCGCCATCAGCGCCACAAGGCCCTGGCCGCTGGGTGGGATTTCCCAGACATCCACGCCCCGGTAGTTGATGTGGATCGGCTCCACCCACTGGGCGCGGTAGTCCTTGAGGTCGCTGGCGCGCAGGTAGCCGCCGCTGGCGCGGGAGTGGGCGTCCAGGCGTTCGGCCAGGGCGCCGCGATACAGGCTTTCGCAGCGAGTGGCGGCGAGTTCTTCCAGGGTGCGGGCCTGGGCCGGGTTGCGGAAAATCTCCCCCGCTCGCGGCGCGCAACCGTCGATCAGGAAAGTGTCGAACCAGGCAGCCAGCACTGGGTCGCGATGAGGCGTGAACTCATCCAGCGCAATCTGCCATTGATGAGCAACCACCGGCGACAGCGGGAAACCGTCCCGCGCCAGGCTGATCGCCGGTTGCAGCAACTCGGCAAACGGTAACTTGCCGAAGCGTTGCGACAGCTCGGCCCAAGCCGATGGGCAGCCCGGTACGGTGACGGGGGTCCACCCGTACAGCGGCATTTGATCGTGCCCCGCCGCCTTGACCGTCTCGATACTCAGGGCCGCCGGCGCATGGCCGTTGCCGTTCAGGCCGTGCAACTGGCCTTTGCACCAGACCAGGGCAAACGCATCGCCGCCCAGGCCGCAGCCAGTGGGCTCGACCACCGTCAACGCGGCCGCCGTGGCGATGGCGGCATCAATAGCGTTGCCGCCCTTTTGCATGATCTCGATGCCGGCCTGGGCGGCCAGGGGCTGGGACGCCGCGACCATGCCACGCTTGGCAAACACGCTTTGGCGTTGCGAGGGATAGGGGTACTCGTGAGCGGAGAATTTCAACATGGCAAAGGCTCTTCAACACAAAGGTTTATTAGCGGGCTCATAACACGCGGCTGAGAAAGGCCCGGGTACGGGGGTGGCTGGGGTGGCTGAAAATCTGTTCCGGCGGCCCTTGTTCGATGAGTTCGCCCTGGTCGAGCACCACCACGCGGTCCGCCACTTCACGGGCAAAGCCCATTTCATGGGTGACCACCACCATGGTCATGCCCTCCTCGGCAAGCTCCTTCATCACCTGCAGCACTTCGCCGACGGTTTCAGGGTCGAGGGCGCTGGTGGGTTCGTCGAACAACATGGCCTGGGGTTTCATCGCCAGGGCGCGGGCGATGGCGACCCGTTGCTGCTGGCCGCCGGAAAGCATCGATGGGTAGTGGCTGGCCTTGTCCGCCAAGCCGACTCGCGCCAGCAGGCCACGCGCCTGTTCCAGCGCTTCGGCACGTGGCGTGCCGAGGACCTGGATCGGCGCTTCGATGATGTTTTCCAGCGCAGTCATATGGGGGAACAAGTTGAAGCGCTGGAATACCATGCCAATGTCCCGGCGCTGGCGGGCAATGTTGCGCTCCGAATCGCGTACCAGGCTGCCGTCGCTGCGCTCGCGATAGCCCATGGCGCGGCCGTTGACGCGGATGCGCCCGCCCTGGATGTCTTCCAGCAGGTTGATGCAACGGATAAAGGTGGTCTTGCCAGAGCCCGAGGCGCCGATCAGCACTACCACTTCGCCGCGCCGTACTTGCAGCGAGATGCCCTTGAGGATCTGCAGCGTGCCAAACGACTTGTGGATATCCAGCGCTTCAATGATCAGTTCTTCACTTTGGTGCGCCATGGTTAGCGTCCCCTCAGCAATTTAAGGGTGTTGCGCCCGAACATGCGGCTGGCTGCCGGCGGTGGCGCGGAAGGCCGATCGGACTGGCCAAAACGCGCCTCCAGCCAGCGCTGGAAAAAGCCCCACAGCGTGGTGAGCATCAGGAAGTAGATCGCCACCACCAGGTACAGCTCGAACACGCGGAACGTTGCCGAGGTGACCATTTGGGTGCTGAGCAGCAACTCCTGCACGCCGATCACGCTGACCAGGGTGGTGTTCTTGAGCATCACGTTGAACTCGTTGCCCAGCGGCGGCACGATCACCCGGAACGCCTGGGGCAGCACAATGCGCCGCATCAGCTTGGCGAAACCCATGCCGAGTGAACGTCCGGCCTCGTATTGGCCCTTGTCCACCGCGCCGATGCCGGCCCGGATGATCTCAGCCATGTACGCTCCTTCATTCAGGCCCAACGCAATGATCGCCGCCTGGATGTTGCCGGGGACAACCAGGCCAAACAGATCGATATCCTCAAAGCGGAAAATCCCGCCCGCCGCCAGCGCCGTGTACAGGAACACAATCTGCACCAGCAACGGCGTGCCGCGCATCAGCCACACATAAAAACGCACCGGCAGGTGCAGCAGCGGGTTCTTTGACAAGCGCAACAACGCCGCCGCCAGCCCCAGCGCGCAGCCCAGCAGCATCGCCGACACGGCGATCAGGCAGGTCAGCCAAAGCCCGGTGAGGTACACACCGCTGGGCTGCAACAGGTACTGCCAGAACACATCCCAATTGAAGTTCATTGCGGGAAACCTCAGTCGAGAGTGTCGCTGCTGACATGCCATTTATTCAGCAACGCGACGTAGCTGCCATCGCTGCGCATGTCGCTGATCACTTGCTGCACGGCGGCGGTCAGTTGCGGGTCGTCCTTGCGCATGCCCAGGCCGGTGAGGATCCGGCTGAACGCCGGCACGCCTTCCTGGAACAGGTCCGGGGCCATCGCGGCGTAGTAGCCGGCCGTTTCCACGGTGGTGCCGTAGGCGTCCACTTGGCTGATGCGCAGGGCCTGGAACGCATCGGTGTCGGTGTTGTAGACCACCAGTTTCATCGGCGGCTTGCCGGCCTTGGCCAGGTTGTCGTTTTGCGTGTCCAGCAGGGTCTTGATGGTAGAACCGTTGAGTACGGCAACCTTGTGCCCGGACAGGTCATCGAGGGTCTTGATGCCTTTGGGATTACCCTTGGGCACCACTACCGACTGGCTGGAATACATGTAGTTGACGATGTCGATCACTTGGCGGCGTTCGGGCTTGTCGAACAGCTGGTCGACGATCATGTCGCACTGCTGGGCGAGCAGCGCCGGCACCAGCCCGGAGAAAGGGATGACCCGCCACTGCACCTTTTTATCGCCCAGGCGCTTGGCGATCTCCAGGCCGAGATCGACCGTGAGCCCACGCGGTTTCTGCGCTTCGTCGAAGGACACCAGGGGCGGTGAATCCATCCCCGAGCAGTAGGTGAGTTTGTCGACCGTTAACAGGCGATCCGGCACCTGCGGTGCAGCGCAGGCCCATTGGGTACAGAGACCGAGGGAGACAGCCACCAGCAAGGCGCGGCGTTTATGCATGACCAGACACTCCAGTTCGTGGGTACAACGGGGGGCAGGACTCAACGTCAAAACACAGCAGGTCTTTGTTATTTTTCGGCTTGCAGGAACTGGATCAGCGCCGGCACGGTGCCTTCGATGTGCTCGCGCACCACGGCTTCGGCGCGGGCGGCGTCACCGGCGCGAATCGCATCGAGGATCACCGCGTGTTCCTGGCGTGCGCTGAGGGGTTTTTCGCCGTGTTGCAGCCACAGGCGCATGGGCGCTTCCACCAGGGAATAGAGCGCCGATATCTGCTTTAACAGGCGCGGCCGGCCGCTGAGGCTGCACAGGTATTCGTGGAAGGCGCGGTGGCGGCTGACCCACGCGGCGCTTTCGTCGCGGTAGTCGTCCATCTCATCGAGCATGCGCTCCAGCGCCGCCAACTGGCGCTCGCCGATACGACCCACCGCGACGCGCACTGCCAGGCCTTCGAGGGCACTGCGCATTTCGAAGACCTCGTGCAATTCGTCGATATCCAGCCCGCTGACGATGGCGCCACGGTTCGGTCGCAACGTCACCAGGCCCTGTGCATCCAGGCGGCGGAAGGCTTCGCGTACCGGCATGCGGCTCATGCCGATCTCGCTGGCGATGTCTTCGGCGATCAGCCGGTCGCCTTTGCGATAGCGACCACCACAAATAGCATCGAGCAGGAAGTTGTAGGCCTCCTCCTCCGCGGTGAGAGGCTGACGGTCAACATAAGCAGGGGCAAATTGCATCGGCAGCACCTTTTGAATTTTTGTATCCAATTATCCACGGATACAAAAAAGCAGAATGTGTGCCAACTTTGCCGAGATGAGCCAAGTGATTGATTCAGAATGAATAGATTGGAAATGCCGAAGGATAAAAGGAAGGCTTACGTAGGAAATTGCTACGAAATGGCTCATGAACGCCCCATCCGTGGGCACAAGTAACACGTACGGTTGGATGGCAACATCCTGATCACCGGTGGCACGGAAACGTATTTCCGGTGCCGTATCAAGGACAACAAATCGGTGCGCACCTCAGTGTTCTGAGAGGTGGGCACGGTGTAAAGGGAACTCAGTAGCCGTCATCGGGTCGGCTGATATACGTACTTACATTTAGCCGCAAGGTAGGGCCCGATGAAACAGACGTCCCTCGTCAATGCGAAGCCTGTGGGCAACATCAAGCAGGCTTTGCACACGCCAGATTCAGCGCGACAGCGTTCAAACAAACGTTGCCTGACTACGCAGGATTTCGGTTCTTGTCGGCACATTGAGACAGGTGCCGTTTTCATCATTGCTTCAGGCGCATCGGCAAAGTCGTTTCCTCTCGAAAAATTTGCGCACGTGCCGATGATCACGATGAATGGCGCTATCTCCATGTTTCAGGACACCGACGTCAAACCGTATTTTTATGCCTGCACGGATAGAAGTTTTTCCGAACAGCAGCCGGAGTTATTCAAACACGCCATGGCGATCAGCCAGAGGGTCGCGCTTTGGGAAGACCACGCGCGATCGTCGCGTGCTCCCCCAGCAGGACGGTTATACCCGCTGACCAAAGCTAAAAGACCTTCCTGGCTGGATTCGATACTGGGTAGACGCCGCACGCTGGTCGTCAATCATCCCTTGCTGCCCCATCGCAAAAGACCGCTGGGATTCAGTAAAGACATGAGCCAGGGCTTTTTTGATGCACGAACCGTGGCCTATCTGGCGATACAGTTGGCATTCCACGTTGGATTCAACAAGGTTTTTCTTGTCGGGGTGGATCTGGACCAAAACGCTGGAAGGTTTTACGAGACCCAGGAATCGAAAAACTCTCCCTGCGGACTGGACCAACACTACTTCACACGCATACTGCCGTCGCTTGAGTTGATGTCCAAAAAGGTCATGGGCGAGGACTTCATGGTTTATAACCTGTCTGACATTTCAAGAATTCCGGACAGTGTGGTCCCGCAGGTCACGCTTGCAGAGGTTGAGGCGATGCTCGGGTAGCAGGCGCCAGGTTTATGGTCAGGTGCCCGCCCTCACTCAAAAACCAAAACCTCACACCCCTTAGCCTCAATGATCTGCGCAAACTCCGGCATCCGCGCTACAAACGCTGTTTCAAACGCCAGATACCGATCCTGCGCCCTGAGGTAACGAATCTGCGGTTTCACCCGCACAATATCCTTGGAAGACAGTTTCACCACTTCATTGCTGACCTGATTCCAAAACCACGCCAACGTCTGCGTGCCAAAACTATGAGTCCGGTAATTCCACACCCACCAATCCCCATGTCCACGGGCAACCTGAAGCTGCCCATGAAACGTAC
Source organism: Pseudomonas sp. 58 R 12 (assembly GCF_900005865.1). NCBI lineage: Bacteria > Pseudomonadati > Pseudomonadota > Gammaproteobacteria > Pseudomonadales > Pseudomonadaceae > Pseudomonas > Pseudomonas sp. 58 R 12. Next base: position 336,792 of record NZ_CVTP01000028.1, on the reverse strand, counting down.
GCAACGTGATGACCTGCTTGGGCTGTGTGACGAACAGGTGGGTGTCCTGGCACAGCTCGCTGCCAAAGCCGTCCAACACCGCCTTTGTCGTGGCACCCGTAATGAAGTTGAAGCGCCACGCCAACAGCACAGTCTCCTGGTAGCCCGTGTGCTCAGGGTTCTGCCGCTCGCCTTCGCTGAACAACAGGACCTCGTCACCTCCCAGGTACGCAGTAGACGCCCGTAATTTATAAGCATGAGCCGGCATCGGTTGGGCAGCAACAGCCTGGTGTGCTGCGTCTTGATTCCAAATCCAGCACAGCGCACCGTTGTGCTGCATGAACAGCAAACGGCGCGGGCCGATGGGCAGGATTGTCAGTTCATCCGAGTGCTCGAAAATGACCTCGCTGGCATGCATCGTGATCCGCCAGATCCGCGTCAACTGCTCGGGCTGGTAGAGGCGTTGACGTTCGAAAACCTGCGCATCGACCACCACGCAGGGGTCTTCGAATTCCGGCCATTCCATCTCGGCGGCGCCGAAGCCCTGAATGTCATCGCCTTGATGAATTTCGTACCGGTAACGATCATCCGAAGGGTAAGCACCGCTTGTAGCCCGACGCTTCCACAGGCTGCGCTGAGCGTTGGCATCGATGAGTTGCAAGTCAGCGCCGTCTACACCGTCGCTCCGGCGCTCAAGCATGTCCTGCTCGGTGGGCGGCCATCGATTGTAATCAATCAGAAAGCACAGCCACTGGTCTTCGTCCTGCTCGGTAATGGCGGCCCAACCGTTGCGATAGTTGTATTCATCCACATAGGTGGGCCCGGGATAGTCATGGACGTCCTGCAGCCATTTCAATTTGCTGCGCTTGGGCTTGGTGGGTTTGCGTTCAGTGGCAGGAGGCTTTTTCAGCCCAATCAACGTTGGGGTGAATTGTGGTTCTGCGTTTTGTTGTTGCCAATGCTGTGCAAAAGCCTGGCGCTGATCAGTCGGAAAAATGACCGGTCGATAATCATCGCCACCGGCGTCCAGATTCCACAGGTCGAAGCCGTGGCGCGCCAACACGGCTGCCAACGCCTCAAAGCAGACCTCCGGCATTTCGTTGGAGAGCTCATCCAACAGCGCCTCGAATGGCGCGCCGGAAAACACACTGATATCGGGATAGTAATGCTGGAGCAGCACAAGCAACTCGCCGCCGGGGGTTTTCCAATCGATATGGACCCATGGATCAAAACGAGCTGCCATCGCGAGTGCCTTCCCCTGTGATGTTTTACCTGCGTCATCTTAACCGTAAGCCGAGAAAACAAGCGCCATAGCCGTGTCATCGGGCACGCTGACGACGCACAGGTCCTGAAGGATCAACCTCAGGGGCATAATCATCCGACTCGAAAGATTCAAGAGGCCCGGAATGGCTTGTAAAGGTAAACACGTTAAAAACAAAAAGGGGCCGCGAGATTAATCTCGCGACCCCTTTGAATTATATGGTCGGGACGGAGTGATTCGAACACTCGACCCCTAGCACCCCATGCTAGTGCGCTACCGGACTGCGCTACGCCCCGACTAGGCGTGTTACTGGGTTCGCTTCTTAACGAAGCGAACCGGAATATACCGCAAGCTTTTGAAATGTGGAAGTATTTTAAAAGCCGGAATCACTTCTTCAAAACCACCAGTACATCTTCGAGTTCGGAGATCATCTGGCGGATCATTTGCTTGTATTGGGTCGTGTCGTCTTTGGCTTCATCACCGGACATACGCTGGCGCGCACCGCTGATGGTGAACCCCTGGTCGTACAGCAATGCGCGGATCTGTCGGATCATCAGCACATCCTGGCGCTGATAATACCGACGGTTCCCGGTGCGTTTGACGGGGTTGAGTTGAGGAAACTCCTGCTCCCAATAGCGCAACACGTGCGGTTTTACCGCACAGAGCTCGCTGACTTCACCAATGGTGAAGTAGCGTTTGCCTGGGATGACGGGTAGCTCGTCGTTATGACTTGGTTCCAGCATAAGCCTCAACTCGGGCCTTCAACTTCTGCCCTGGACGAAAGGTGACCACACGGCGAGCCGTGATCGGGATTTCTTCTCCCGTTTTTGGATTGCGGCCAGGCCGCTGGCGTTTGTCCCGCAGGTCAAAATTGCCGAAACCGGACAATTTGACCTGTTCGTTGTCTTCCAGAGCGTGTCTGATTTCTTCAAAAAACAGCTCGACCAATTCCTTGGCCTCGCGCTTGTTCAGACCCAACTCTTCGTACAGACGTTCCGCCATCTCAGCTTTCGTCAAAGCCCCCATACGTCACTTCCTTAACGTGGCGTTCAACCTTTGTTCGAGCGAGGTGAGGATATTTTGTGTCGTGGTATTCACCTCATCGTCATTAAGAGTGCGCGATGGATGCTGCCAGGTCAAGCCAACTGCTAGGCTTTTTCTATGCGGATCAATACCTTTACCCTGATAGACGTCAAATAGCCTGAGGTCTGTCAGCCATTCCCCTGCATTTTCAAGGATTACATCCAGAACCGCAGTGGCGGCCACTTCACGGTCGGCAATCAGAGCCAGGTCGCGGCGCACTTCAGGGAAGCGCGACAGCTCGCTGAATTTAGGCATTTTGCCCGAGGCGACTTCAGCCAGGACCAGTTCGAACACGAAGACCGGACGGTCGAGACCGAGGGTTTTCGACAGTTCAGGGTGAATGGCACCGACGAAGCCCACCAAACGCCCGTCGCGCTCGATACGTGCCGTCTGGCCCGGGTGCAATGCCGGATGGCTACCAGGAACGAAGGTGAAGGTATCCAGAGCACCGGCAAAGCCCAGCACCGCTTCTACGTCAGCCTTGACGTCGAAGAAGTCCACGGCATCGCGGCCCTGCGCCCAGCCTTCCGGCAGACGGCTACCGCACACCACGCCAGCGAGCATTGGCTCTTGTTTCAGGCCGTCGAGTTGGCCGACAAAACGCAGGCCGCTTTCGAACATGCGCACGCGGTCTTGCTGACGGTTCAGGTTATGGGAAAGGGCTTTCACCAGGCCTGGCCACAATGACGAGCGCATGGCGGCCATGTCATTGGAGATCGGATTGGCCAGCAGCAGCGGCTCGACACCGGGATTGAACAGTTCGAACTGCTTTGGATCGATGAAGCTGTAGGTCACCGCTTCCTGGTAGCCACGGGCAACCAGCAGGCGGCGCAGCTCAGGCAGGTGCGCACGCGCCTCAGCCTTGGGTTGCGGTGCCAGGCGCGCTTGCGGGTAACGAACCGGCAGACGGTTGTAGCCGTAAAGGCGGGCCAGTTCTTCGATAAGGTCGACTTCCAGGCTGATGTCGAAGCGGTGACTTGGCACCTCAACGTTCCACTGCCCTTCCCCGCTCGAGGAAATACCCAGGCCGAGGGCCGACAGCAGTTGTTCGATTTCAGCCGGCGCGATCACCAGGCCGAGCATTTGCTCAACGCTCTTCGCGCGCAGGGTGATCGGGGCAACGGACGGCAGGTACTGTTCGTTGACGGTTTCGGTGATCGGACCCGCTTCGCCGCCGGTGATTTCCAGCAGCAGGCCCGTGGCGCGCTCCATGGCTTCACGGGCGAGTTTCCAGTCCACACCACGCTCGTAGCGGTGCGAGGCATCGGTGTGCAGGCCGTAGGAACGGGCCTTGCCGGCGATGGCGATCTGGTCGAAGAAGGCACTCTCAAGGAATACGTCGCGGGTGGTCTCGGACACACCGCTGTGCTCGCCACCCATCACGCCGGCAATCGCCAGGGCGCGGGAGTGGTCGGCGATGACCAGGGTGTCGGCACGCAGGCTGACTTCCTGGCCGTCGAGCAGCACCAGCTTCTCACCTTCTTCCGCCATGCGTACGCGGATGCCGCCGTTGATTTCGGCGAGGTCGAACGCATGCAGCGGTTGGCCCAGCTCCAGCATCACGTAGTTGGTAATGTCGACAGCCGCGTCGATGCTGCGCACGTCAGCACGGCGCAGGCGTTCAACCATCCACAACGGGGTTGGCTTGGACAGGTCGACGTTACGGATCACACGACCCAGGTAACGCGGGCAGGCGTTTGGCGCCAGCACGTCGATCGGGCGTACTTCATCGTGTACCGCAGGCACAGCGGCAACCACAGGGCGGGTGACCGGAGCGTTGTACAACGCGCCCACTTCACGGGCCAGGCCGGCCAGGGACAGGCAGTCGCCACGGTTCGGGGTCAGGTCGACCTCGATGCTGGCGTCTTCCAGTTCCAGGTAAACGCGGATGTCCTCGCCCACTGGTGCGTCGGCCGGCAATTCCATCAGGCCATCATTGCCCTCGCCGACCTGCAGCTCCGCCTGGGAGCACAGCATGCCGTTGGACTCGACACCACGCAGCTTGGCTTTCTTGATCTTGAAGTCGCCTGGCAGCTCGGCACCGATCATGGCGAATGGGATCTTCAGGCCCGGGCGCACGTTAGGCGCTCCGCACACGACCTGGAAGGTTTCCGCGCCATTGCTGACCTGGCACACACGCAACTTGTCAGCATCAGGGTGCTGCTCGGTGCTCAGCACCTCGCCCACTACGACGCCGCTGAAAACACCGGCGGCCGGAGTGACGCTATCGACCTCAAGACCGGCCATCGACAGACGAGCAACCAGCTCGTCGCGATCTACCTGCGGGCTTACCCAGCCGCGCAGCCATTGTTCACTGAATTTCATCCTGCTCTCCTAAAGATTCGTTACGACTAGCGAAATTGCGCGAGGAACCGCAAGTCGTTGTCGAAGAACAGACGCAAGTCGTTCACGCCGTAACGCAGCATGGCCAGACGCTCAACGCCCATGCCGAAGGCAAAGCCCGAGAACTCTTCCGGATCGATGCCGGACATGCGCAGCACGTTGGGGTGAACCATGCCGCAGCCCATCACTTCCAGCCAGCCAGTCTGCTTGCAGACGCGGCAGCCTTTACCGCTGCACATTACGCATTCCATGTCGACTTCAGCGGACGGCTCGGTGAACGGGAAAAACGATGGACGGAAACGCACCGCCAACTCCTTCTCGAAGAACACGCGGAGGAATTCTTCGATGGTGCCTTTGAGGTCGGCGAAGTTGATGTCGCGATCAACCAGCAGGCCTTCGACCTGGTGGAACATCGGCGAGTGGGTGATATCCGAGTCGCTGCGGTACACACGGCCTGGGCAGACAATGCGGATCGGCGGCTTGTTCGCTTCCATGGTGCGGACCTGTACCGGCGAGGTATGGGTGCGCAACAGCATGTTCGCGTTGAAATAGAAGGTGTCGTGCATCGACCGGGCCGGGTGATGACCTGGGATGTTGAGCGCCTCGAAGTTGTGATAGTCGTCTTCGACCTCAGGGCCTTCGGCGATGCCGTAGCCGATGTGGGTGAAGAACTGCTCGATACGTTCCAGAGTCCGGGTGATCGGGTGCAGACCGCCCGAGGTCTGGCCACGGCCAGGCAGGGTTACGTCAATGGACTCGGCCGCGAGCTTGGCCGCAAGATCGGCCTCCTCGAGCGACGCCTTGCGCGCATTGAGAACCTCTGTGACACGCTCCTTGGCGACGTTGATCAGCGCACCGACTTGCGGACGCTCTTCTGCCGGCAAATTCCCCAGGGTCTTCATCACCTGAGTCAATTCACCCTTTTTGCCAAGGTAGTGAACCCGGATTTGCTCCAGGGCATTGATATGTTCAGCGCTTTGCACAGCCTCGAGAGCTTGAGCGACGAGCGCGTCCAGGTTTTCCATGTACAGACTCCAGATACAAAATAGGGGAAGAGCTTGAAGGCTCTTCCCCTATTTATGACGTTTACCACCTAGGGCTGCAGGAGCAACCCAGGGTGACTGTCGGGGGTACTTAAGCCAAGGTGGCTTTAGCTTTCTCGACAATCGCAGCAAACACCGCTTTTTCGTTCACGGCCAGTTCAGCCAGAACCTTACGGTCGATTTCGATGGACGCTTTTTTCAGGCCAGCGATGAAACGGCTGTAGGACAGACCGTTAACACGTGCACCAGCGTTGATACGAGCGATCCACAGAGCGCGGAACTGACGTTTTTTCTGACGACGGTCACGGTAGGCGTATTGGCCTGCCTTGATTACCGCTTGCTTGGCAACACGGAATACGCGTGAACGCGCGCCGTAGTAACCTTTAGCGAGTTTCAGAATTTTTTTGTGACGTTTACGGGCAATGACGCCACGCTTTACACGAGCCATGAGTTACTTCCTCTATCTTGATCCAAAAATTAACGAAGGCGCAGCATGCGCTCGACTTTTGCCACGTCAGACGGATGCAGCAAGCTGCTACCGCGCAGTTGACGCTTACGCTTGGTCGACATTTTGGTCAGGATGTGGCTCTTGAAAGCGTGCTTGTGCTTAATACCGTTAGCAGTTTTCAGAAACCGCTTAGCAGCACCACTTTTAGTCTTCATCTTTGGCATGTTCGGATACTCCGCATTCAGTTGATAAACATAATCAGAAGGCCTGCCGTGCCCTGTTGATTACTTCTTCTTTTTCGGGGCGATGACCATGATCAGTTGGCGTCCTTCCATCTTAGGATGCTGTTCGACCGAACCGTACTCGAGCAGGTCAGCTTCAACCCGCTTGAGGAGTTCCATCCCCAGCTCCTGGTGGGCCATCTCACGGCCGCGGAATCGCAAGGATACCTTGGCCCTGTCCCCATCACTCAGGAAACGTACCAGGTTGCGCAGTTTTACCTGGTAATCCCCTTCCTCCGTCCCTGGACGAAACTTGATTTCTTTTACTTGAATCTGCTTCTGGTTCTTCTTCGCTGCGGCAACCTGCTTCTTCTTTTCGAAGATAGATTTGCCGTAGTCCATCACCCGACAAACAGGTGGGATTGCATCGGCGGAAATTTCCACCAGGTCCAGCTTGGACTCTTCTGCAATACGAAGCGCTTCATCAATCGAGACGATGCCAATCTGCTCGCCATCAGCGCCAATTAACCGAACCTCGCGTGCCGAGATATTCTCGTTGATCGGGGCTTTCGGTGCAGCTCGTTTATCTTGTCTCATTTCACGCTTAATAATAATTACTCCGAATCTGGGCGACCACGCCGGGAAACCGCTTGCGCGAGGAACTCAGCGAACTGGGCGACGGGCATCGAGCCCAGGTCAGCACCTTCACGAGTACGCACAGCGACAGTCTGCATCTCGACTTCCCGATCTCCAATAACCAAAAGATAGGGAACCTTGAGCAAAGTATGCTCGCGGATTTTAAAGCCGATCTTTTCATTTCTCAAGTCGGACTTGGCACGAAATCCGCTTTCGTTGAGAGTTTTTTCAACTTCAGCGGCAAAATCTGCCTGTTTATCAGTGATATTCATGATCACTGCCTGGGTCGGAGCCAACCACGCGGGGAATGCACCCTCGTAGTGCTCGATCAGGATCCCGACGAACCGCTCGAACGAGCCGAGGATCGCCCGGTGCAGCATAACCGGGTGTTTACGGCTGTTGTCTTCGGAGACATATTCGGCTCCCAGACGGATCGGCAGGTTAAAATCGAGCTGCAGGGTACCACACTGCCAGACGCGGCCAAGGCAATCTTTCAGTGAGAACTCGATCTTCGGACCGTAGAACGCCCCCTCACCCGGCTGCAGATCGTACGCAAGGCCCGCGCTGTCGAGCGCTGCGGCCAGTGCAGCTTCGGCGCGATCCCATAGTTCGTCGGAGCCAACGCGTTTTTCCGGACGAGTGGACAGCTTCATTTCGACTTCGGTGAAGCCGAAATCGCGGTAAACGTCCATGGTCAGCTTGATGAAAGCAGCGGATTCAGCCTGCATCTGCTCTTCGGTGCAGAAGATGTGGGCATCGTCCTGAGTGAAGCCGCGCACGCGCATGATGCCGTGCAGCGCACCCGATGGCTCGTTACGGTGGCAGGCACCGAACTCGGCCAGGCGCATTGGCAACTCGCGGTAGCTCTTCAGGCCCTGGTTGAACACCTGCACGTGGCATGGGCAGTTCATTGGCTTGATGGCGTAGTCGCGGTTTTCCGACTGGGTGGTGAACATATTGTCGGCATAGTTGGCCCAGTGCCCGGATTTCTCCCACAGGCTACGGTCAACAACCTGAGGCGTCTTGATCTCCAGGTAGCCGTTCTCGCGCTGCACCTTGCGCATGTACTGCTCAAGCACTTGGTACAGGGTCCAGCCGTTCGGGTGCCAGAACACCATCCCCGGCGCTTCTTCCTGGAGGTGGAACAGGTTCAGGCGCTTGCCAATCTTACGGTGGTCACGTTTTTCGGCTTCCTCGATGCGCTGAATGTAGGCAGCCAGCTGCTTCTTGTCAGCCCAAGCGGTGCCGTAGATCCGCTGCAGTTGCTCGTTCTTCGCGTCGCCGCGCCAGTAGGCGCCGGACAGCTTGGTCAGCTTGAACGACTTGAGGAAGCGCGTGTTCGGCACGTGCGGGCCGCGGCACATGTCGACATATTCTTCGTGGTAGTACAGGCCCATGGCCTGCTCGTCCGGCATGTCTTCCACCAGACGCAGCTTGTAGTCCTCGCCACGGGCGGTGAACACGTCGATCACTTCGGCGCGCGGCGTGACCTTCTTGATCACGTCGTAATCTTTTTCGATCAGCGCGTGCATACGCTGCTCGATGGCCGCCAGGTCGTCCGGCGTAAAAGGACGCTCGTAGGCGATGTCGTAATAGAAACCTTCGTCAATGACCGGGCCGATCACCATTTTCGCGGTGGGGTACAGCTGCTTGACCGCATGGCCAATCAGGTGAGCGCAAGAGTGGCGAATGATCTCGAGCCCCTCTTGGTCCTTGGGCGTGATGATTTGCAGGCTGGCATCGGAGGTGATCAGGTCGCTGGCGTCAACCAGCTTGCCGTCGACTTTACCGGCCACAGTGGCCTTGGCCAGGCCAGCACCAATGGATGCGGCGACCTCGGCTACGGATACCGAATGATCGAAAGAACGTTGACTGCCATCGGGAAGAGTAATAGTTGGCATGGCGCCTCCTCTCCTAGTGGTGACCCCTACCAAAGGTCACGTGGGTTGGGATGAGCCAGTACAAGATCCAACACCAGGCCGTTCAATAATGAACGCCTGCCTTACAGCGGCAGGAGCCTTTCGGCCAACCGATAATCAGACCAGAGTGACTGGAGTGAGCTAAAAAGAACATGGCAAGACGGCAAATGGCGCGCCTGGAAATAGCCAGGACGAGGATGCTAGCACAGATGAACGGTCATCGCGCCGCCGCCATCTTGCCTAAACACAAATTCCAGCCTTTATAGCTGCAAAAGTGAACTTGAGCTGTACGCAATGCCTCAAACCCACTGAGAATCGCCGTTCGTCCTCGACCCAAAGGAGCATCCTCATGATGCGTTTCACCTCTACCCTCGCTCTCGCCGCTTCCCTGACCCTCCTTTCCCTCGGCGCACAGGCAGCTGCCCCGTCGAACTGGCCAGCCGGTGCTCGCGACAGCTTCGTCAGCGATTGCAGCGCAGCTGCCAGCCAGAACGTGGATGCCAAAACTGCCAAAGCCCATTGCGAATGTGGCGCTGACAAGATCAACGCCGAATTGAGCACTGCAGAGATCAAGGAACTCATGACCAACCAGAACGCCAGCCCGGAGCTCAAAAACAAAGCAGTCGCGGCTATTTCGTCCTGCAAAGTCGTGAAGAAAAAGTAAGATTTTCGTCCGATCACATGCCTGTTTTGCCGGAAAAACGGCCCGAAAACTGCCGTTTCTCACAAATTACGCAGCTTTTACGGCTTTTTTTACGAGCTGATATTTCGAGCTAAAGCCCCGTAAACCGGGGCTTTCAGCCGATCAGAGCATCAAACGTAACGCTATTGATTAGCAAACAATGCCTTGGGGGGGCTCCCAAGCCGAACATTTCGACTATGATAGCCCTGTGTGCCCAGTTGGCCTGAGCAGCACAGCACTACTGAAAATATATGTTTCTTGGAGATACACCATGTCTAATCGCCAAACCGGCACCGTTAAATGGTTCAACGATGAAAAAGGCTTCGGCTTCATCACTCCTCAAGGTGGCGGTGACGACCTGTTCGTACACTTCAAAGCTATCGAAAGCGACGGTTTCAAAAGCCTGAAAGAAGGCCAAACCGTTTCCTTCGTGGCTGAGAAAGGCCAAAAGGGTATGCAAGCAGCACAAGTTCGCGGCGAGTAATTCTCCGCTGAGCTAAAAAAACCCCGTCCATGTGACGGGGTTTTTTGTGGGCGCTGCAAAAACCAGGAGAGGCTTAGCCGCAATTGACCCGTGTGATCACCAGGTTGTCGTCGGTGTTCAGGTTCAAGCGGTCGGAGCGGTATTCCAGGGTAATCATGTCGTTCGGCTTGAGGATTCGTGCGTTCTGCGCACCGGCACGGGTACGCGCCTGCTCCAGCAACTGGGGCGAGGCTTTCTGGCCTACGGTGAATTCGGCGGCCTTCGACTCACAGCGGCTGTGACCGGCATCGGCCACGGCGGCGTCTTTGGCTGGCTCAGAGGCACCCGGGGTGCTGCAACCCGCCAACGCGAGTGCTGCCAACAAAGTACCGAATGATGCGAGCTTCCAAGGCATGAAGCCTCCTATGATAAAAAATGGACAGAGATCGTGCGACAGCGATTGGGCGGATTGGTTTCAAGACGTAAACCGCCGCCAGGCAAGTCTGCCTGAGTCTCGACAGGCATTCGCCCGGTCAATCGTGACCAGATATGAATGAAATCAGTAGATGTCGATGTAGGCGAATTCTGGCTCTGGCCAGTTCTGTTTTAACGCGTTGAAAATCTGCGTCACCCAGACCTCGTCGCTGGCGGCCACATTGCCTACGTATCCGGAGCCTTTGGCCCAGGTCTCCAGGCGAAACAGCAGCCCGTCGATATCCGCACCGCCTACAGCGCTGCCTGAAGAGATAAAAGCGATTCCGGCTTTGGTCACCCGCAACTGGGTATGCTCGTCGTCACTGGCACTGGCGAGCAGTTGGCGCACATTCGCCAGGGTCAGGTTCTCGGGGTTGTTCAGGTCGATCTGCACGTGGTGTTCCCCGGCAATTAAACAGGCCGACAGTGTCGCACAACGCCGACCTCATTCCGAGGCGCCTCATGCCTAAGTATCAGTGCCAAACGCAACGTAAAATGGTTAACTGCCCCGCTAAGAACCGCGTTCTAGCGCACTACACAGCACTTTCAGCCCCGCGAGATAGTCATGACCACCGTAACGCTCCAAGCCGACATCAAAGCCAAGTGGCCCCAGGGACAGAGCTCCTACAGCCCCGGCAGCCCGGAGGAATTGGCGATCATCGGTATCGACCTGCTGGTCAAGGAACTGGGCACACAAGCGGCGCAAGCGTTCATCGGCCAGGTATTCGAGAAATACCCGGCCGACCACATGGGGGCACACAACCCCGAACGTGAATAAGAACCGGCCGCCGAACGCCGACCAGTCAACACATTACTTCAGACGCGCGAGACGCTCGGTCAACAGATCGAAAAAGCCCTGCGCATCACCGTTCTCAACCCAGAACACGTTCTTCTCCTGCTTCAGGCCGTCGTACCAGTCGACGATGGTCTGGCCGAAGGTCGGGCCTTCTCGGCTGTCCACCACCACATTGGCCTGACGACCGCTGAACAGCGAAGGCTTGAGCAGGTACGCAATGACGGTAGCGTCATGCACCGGGCCGCCTGGGATGCCGTAGTGCTCCATGTCGCCCTTGACGTACTCGTTAAGAATGTCGCCGACAACCTTGCTCGCGTTGTTATTGATGTCGGCAATCTTTTTCAGGCGCGCCTCGCTGGTCAGTACCTTGTGAGTCACGTCCAGCGGCAGGTAGGTCAGCTTGACGCCACTTTTGAGCACAATCTCGGCCGCGACCGGGTCAGCGAACAGGTTGAACTCCGCCACCGGCGTGATATTGCCGCCATTGAAGTGCGCCCCGCCCATCACCACTACTTCCTTGATGCCTTGGGTGATTTCCGGCGCCTGGGTCAGTGCCAGCGCCAGGTTGGTCTGCGGGCCGAGCATGGCGATAGTGATGCTGTGAGGCTTGGCAGTGCTCAGGGTCTTGATCAGGTAATCAACGGCATTGCCGTCAGCCAGGCCTTTTTTGGGCTCGTGCACGGTGACGCCGGAAATACCTTCCTTGCCATGGATATTCTCAGCGTAGATCGGCGTACGCAGCAGCGGCGCTGGCGCACCGGCGTAGACCGGGATTTCCTCGCGCCCTGCCCACTCGCGGGCCAGGCGTGCGTTGCGGGAGGTCTTGTCCAGGCGCACGTTACCAGCGACGGTGGTCAGCGCACGAATGTTCAGCTCCTCCGGCGAAGCCATGGCGAAGAGCAATGCCACCACATCATCGGCGCCTGGGTCGGTGTCGATGATCAGGTCGATTTTTTCCGCCGCGTGGGCGCTGGCGGCTGTGAGTGCGGACAAAAGCAGGACACTCCGGAACAGATTTTTCAGGGTTGGGAGACCACGTTGCATAAAACACTCCTTGTCGTTGGGAACTCTAGAAGGTTACGCCGGACACCAGCGCGATATTGCAGTAAGGCTGGCATTCGCCGGTGCGCACCACGGCGCGCGCCTTGCGGCTGAGCAGCTTGAATTCTTCATGGCTGGCCAGGCGCCGCTCACCAAGGGCTGCCTGCTCTGTGAGCGCATTGAGGTCGGCCAGCGCCGGCGGCTGCTTGAGCAGGATTTCTTCGGCCAGCACATGGCTTTCCACCTGCATTTCGCTGAGCACGATACGCAAGGTGCTGATGAAGTCCGGGATGCCCTGGGTCAACGCCAGGTCAATCAGTTCGACGCCCGGCGGCACCGGCAGGCCGGCATCGCCAATCACCAGGATGTCGCCATGCCCCAGGGAGGCGATCACACGCGACAGTGCGATATTCAGCAGAGGTGTCTTTTTCATGAGGGTACAAAACCTTGTACGTCGTGCAGCGTTGGAATAGAGGGTTGCGCACCGGCGCGGGTGACCGACAACGCCGCCGCGACCTGACCAAAACGAATCGCCTCGGCCTCGCTTTTGCCACTGGCCAACGCCGCGGCAAAACCACCGACAAAGGTATCGCCAGCCGCCGTGGTATCCACCGCCTTGACCTTCGGCGCCAGCAGATGCTCAAAGCCCTGGCCGTCGGCAAACAGCGCGCCCTGAGAGCCCAGCGTAATGATGACCTTGCCGGCGCCCGCCTGAATCAGCCGGGTCGCCGCCACCCTGGCACTCTCAATGGAGTCGACCGTCACACCGCTCAGAGCGGTGGCTTCGCTTTCATTGGGGATCAGGTAGTCGATCGAGGCATACCACTCAGCCGGCAATGGGCCGCTGGCCGGAGCTGGGTTGAGGATCACCGTCTTGCCCAATTCATGCCCGCGCTTGAGGGTATAGCCCACAGTGTCCATCGGCACTTCCAGCTGGCAGATGATCACTTCGGCCGCTTGCAGGACCGCGTCGAACGCCTGTAACGAGGCCGGCGTGATTTCGCCGTTACTGCCCGCGACAATCACAATCGCGTTCTGGCTGCTGTCATCCACCACGATCAACGCCACGCCACTGGAGCCGTCCACGCTGCTGACGGCCTGGCAGTCGATGCCTTCCACCAACAGCGCGTCACGCAATTGGGCGCCATAGGCATCGGTACCGACACAACCTATCATCGAAACATCGGCGCCCAGTCGCGCCGACGCTACAGCCTGGTTCGCACCCTTACCGCCAGGCACTGTGGAAAACGTTTGGCCGATGAGTGTTTCACCGGCACGCGGCAACCGGCTGGCGCGGGTGACCAGGTCCATGTTCAAACTGCCCACTACCACTACTTTTGCTGGCATACATCAGTACTCATCAATTCGGTTCAGCGGTATTGCGCGAACGTACCGGCGACGGGCGCCGTCGACTCACGCAATACGATGCTCGGCGTCACGATCCGTTGATCGATCGGCAGTTGGGGTGTTGCAATTCTTTGCAGTAAAAGCTCGGCCGCTGTTTCGCCCAGTTGCACGATCGATTGCCCCACCGTGGTCAGCGCCGGATAGACGTAGCGGCCCATTTGAATGTCATCGAAACCGATTACCGACAGCTCGCCCGGCACGCGGATATTACGCTCCGCCGCTGCGCGCAACACGCCGAAACCAATCATGTCGTTGCTGGCAAAAATGGCGCTGGGCGGATTTTGCGCCAGTAATTGCACGGCGGCGGCATAACCGCCAGTGCTGGTGAAATCACTTTCTTGGGTGCGATTGGCCGCCACCGCCACGCCCGCCTCGCTCAACGCGCGGTGATAACCCGCCAGACGCATCTGCGCGACGCGGGTATGGGCCGGGCCGCCGATGCAGGCGATATCGCGATGGCCCAGCTCGAGCAAGTGCCGGGTCGCCAGGTAGGCGCCCTCCTCGTGATCGATACGCACCAAGTCCACGTCAATGCCATCCAGCGCCCGGTCAACAATCACCATGGGCGTACGCACCGCGCTCAAGCCTGCGGCGAGGCCACTGTCGTCGCCACCCACCGACGTCACGATCAAGCCGTCGATACGCTTCTCCAGCAACACGCGCAGATAGCTGCGCTGCTTTTCAGCGTTGTCGTCGGAGTTACAGAGGATCACGCAATAGCCATTGCGCTCGCAGTAATCCTCGATGCCCCGGGCCAGCTCCGCAAAATAGGGGTTAAGGCTATTGGGCACCAGCAAACCGATGGTGGCCGTGGTCTTGGCTTTGAGCGAACGCGCGACAGCGCTGGGCACATAGTCGAGCTGCTTGATGGCCGCCTCGACCTTGATGCGTACCGGCTCGCTGACCGGGCGAGTCTTGTTCACCACATGGGACACCGTGGTGTAGGAAATACCGGCAAGCGCGGCCACATCCTTGATCGTTGCCATGGTTCAGCCTCGTCGACTGGCGCGCTGGCTGCGGTAGGTATCCAGAACCACGGCAATCACGATCACGGCACCGGTGATAATGCGCTTAGTGGGTTCCGTGGCACCGATCTGCGCCAGGCCAGCGGCCAATACCGAAATAATCAACACACCAAAAAAAGTACTGATCACCGAACCACGTCCACCCATCAGGCTGGTACCACCGATGACTACCGCAGCGATCACTTGCAGCTCCAGGCCGGAACCCGCGTTCGGGTCCGCCGCTTCAAGGCGCGAGATCTGGAACAACGCCGCCACACCGGCCAGCAGGCCCATAAGGCTGAACACCAGGATCTTGTAGGGCTTGGGATTGATCCCGGCCAGGCGTACGGCTTCTTCGTTGGTGCCGATACCGATCAGGTAGCGACCAAACACAGTACGCGTCAGTACAAGCTGCGCGGCGATGATCACCAGCAAGGCAATGATGAACGACGGCGAGATACCAAAGGCAATCGGGTTGGACAGCCAGGCAAACGAATCACCGATGTAAGCCGTGCGCGATCCGGTCATCTGGTACGCCACACCACGGGCCATTTCCAACACGCCGAGGGATACGATAAATGAAGGAATACGCCAGGCCACGGTGATCGAGCCGGTGATGGTGCCGGCCAATGCCGCGCAGCCCATGCCCAGCACAGCGGCCGGCAATACACTCCAGCCCCAACTGAGAATTGCCACGCTGACGGCCGATGCCGCCAGTGCCAGCACCGAGCCCACTGACAGGTCGATACCGCCGATGATCAGGATGAAGGTCATGCCCACCGCCAGAACCATCAGGTCCGGAATCTGGTTGGCCAGGGTGCTGAAGGTGTCGTAGGACAGGAAGTGGTCGCTGAGCACCGAAAACAGCGCAATCATCGCCAGCAAAGCACCCGCCAGGCCCAGGTAAGTGCCCAGACCATAGAAGTTGCCGCCGGTTTTACCGGGTGAAGTGGTGGTTTTCATGGGGTATCCCTAAGCACTGCGTCGTTGAGCAGCGCATCACGTTTTTGATAGCCGGCAAAGGCGGCGGCGAGCAATTCGTCCTGAGTCCAGCTGTCACGCTCGAAGGTGTCGATCAGACGCCCGGCGGACAACACACCGATACGATCACAGATCAGCATGAGTTCACGCAGATCGCTGGACACCACCACCAGCGCTTTGCCCTGGCGGGTCAATTCGCCGAGCAAGGCATAGATGTCGAATTTGGCACCGACATCGATACCGCGAGTCGGCTCATCGAACAGCATTACCGAGCAATCGCGCTCCAGCCAGCGGCCAATCACCACTTTCTGCTGGTTACCGCCAGACAACTCGGACACCAACTGCGCCGGGCTGGAACTGCGAATGCGCATGGCATCGATCTGGCGCTTGGCCAGTGCGGTTTCGTTGCGGCTGTTGACCACGCCGCCACCGGAAATTTCCGGCATGTTGCCCAGGGCAATGTTGGCGCTGATGGACTGGGTCAGCAGCAGGCCTTCGCCCTTGCGGTCCTCGGTGATCAAAGCAATGCCATGGCCCACCGCGTCCGCCGGCGAGCGGATGCTCACCACTTGAGCCGGCGAACCGAGTGCCACAGTGCCGCTGTCGGCCAGGTCGGCGCCGAAGATCAGACGCAGCAATTCGGTACGACCGGCGCCGATCAGGCCGGAGATGCCGTAAATCTCACCTGCGCGCACTTCAAAGGACACGTCGCGGACTTTGTCCGAGCGGGTCAAGCCTTTTACCGTCAGGGCCGGGCCACCTATGGTGCGTGGGCCCAGGTCAATGTGTTCGCCCAACTCACGGCCGACCATCAAGGTGACCAGTTGCTCGCTGTTGTAGTTGGCCATCGGCTCGACACACACCAGCTTGCCGTCGCGCAATACCGCGATGCGCTGGGCGACACGGGCCAGCTCTTCCAGCCGGTGTGAAATGTAAATGATCGCCACGCCCCGGGCCTGCAGACGGGTGATTTGTTCAAACAGCATCTCGACTTCACGGGCGGTAAGCATCGCCGTGGGTTCGTCGAGGATCAATACGTGGCAATCGCCGATCAGGTTGCGGGCGATCTCGACCATTTGCTGATGGCCAATGCCCAGGGTGCCGACCAAGGTATCCGGGTCGATGGCGTCCAGGCCGACCTGGGCCATGGCCTCAATCGCAGCCTTGCGCAGTTGCTTGCGGCTGATCCAGCCACACTGGCTGGGCAGGTTATCCAGAAAAAGATTTTCGGCCACGGTCAACGTGGGCAGCAGGTTGAGTTCCTGCATAACCATGCGCACGCCCAGCTCTTCGGCCTGGGTGCGGCTGCCTGGACGGTAGTCCTGGCCATTGAACTGCATGTGCCCGGTGGTGGGTGTGACCAGCCCGCCGATGATCTTCGACAAGGTACTTTTGCCTGCGCCGTTTTCACCGGTCAGCGCCAGCACTTCGCCGCGATTGAGCGTCAGGGTGATGTCGGACAGAACCGGTTGGGCATAGGTCTTGCCGATACCGCTGACCGAGAGGACAGCGTTCGGGGCGGAAGATGACATAGGAAAATCTCCAGGCGCCCGCTCAGGACGAGCGGACGCTGTTGGGTGCTGCCAGGATTACTTCTTGAGGACGAGTTCGACCGGGGTTTCGATCACGCCGTCTTTGGAATCGACTTTCTCACCCTTGACCAGCTTGAGCGCGTTCTGGATACCGAACACGGCTTGCTGAGCAGCGGCCTGGTCAGCGGTCGCCAGCACACGACCGTCCTGCAGCATCGGCTTGATGGCTTCGATATTGTCGTAACCCACGACCAACACCTTGCCGGCCTTGCCTGCCGCACGTACGGCGGAGACAGCGCCCAGGGCCATGTTGTCGTTACCGGCCAACAGGGCCTTGAGGTCCGGGTACTCGCTCAGCATGGCGGACGCCACTTTCTGGCCCTGGTCGATTTCCCAGTTGCCGGATTGGGTGGAGACGATCTTCATGCCGGCAGCATCCATCGCGTCCTTGTAGCCCGCGGTACGTTGCTGGGCGTTGGTGGTGGTCGGTACACCTTCAATGATGCCGACCTTGTCACCCGAGGCCAGTTGCTTGGCCAGGTAGTCGCCCACCAGCTTGGAACCTTTGCGGTTGTCCGGGCCTACGAATGGAATATTGAGGTTTTTGCTTTTGAGCACGTCCGGGTCCAGGCGGTTGTCGATGTTGACGACCTTGATACCGGCATCCGAAGCCTTCTTCAGCACGGTCACCAACGCCTTGGAGTCGGCGGGTGCGATGACGATAGCGTTGACCTTGGCGAGGATCATCTGGTTGACGATGTCGATCTGCGCGCTGGTGTCGGTTTCGTTCTTGATGCCGTTGGTGATCATGTCGAACTCGGCGGCGTGATCTTTCTGATAGGCCTTGGCGCCATCTTGCATGGTCACGAAAAATTCGTTGGCGAGGGACTTCATCACCAGGCCGACCTTGGGTTTGGCGGCGGCGTCATCAGCAAATGCAGAGGAAAGAGGCAAAGCGGCGGATGCGGCAGCAAGCACAGCGACAGCAAGAAGACGTCCAGCGAATGGCAGCTTCATGGGTTCACTCCGATCTTATGATTATTGTGAGCAACGCTTGCACCGAAGAGTGCTTCGGCAGCCTTCCCACCCGGGTGGCTGATACGAGCTGTCACGACACTTCAGGCGTGTTACGTGAAACATCTCGCAAACGTTTGCGTTATCCAAACTATGAGAACCTTGTCGAGATTTGTCAACGGTTGAAAGCAGCCTTTCATTCAAGCCATACAGCACCTCGCTCGCGCCTGACAAAGGATGTGATTAAACATCGCTCTCCCCCGGCCGTTCTCTAAAACGACAGGCCGTGCCGCGCCACGCCTACCAACTCAAAGGCCCGACCGCCAACTTTTTTCGGACAACCGAACGCAATACAGCCCGATGTTCGGAAAGCCGGACGCGCACTTGGGCATAACAGGCTACAAAAATAATATAAATCGTTATAAATCAATAAGTTATTTTATGTTCGCGCGCACAATCGGCCTGGTACAGATCCTGCTCTACTCAACCACCTCGTGGCATTCAGAACTGCCCGGGTGTTCTAGATGAACCTGCTACAGCACTCATCAAAAACCAGAGAGAAAAATAATGAAATCTGTACTGAAGACTTTTGTTCCGGGCGCGTTGGCCCTCCTGCTGCTGTTCCCCGTTGCCGTCCAGGCAAAGGAAGTTGAAACCAAGACCAAACTGTCCAACGTGGTGATCCTCGCCACCGGCGGCACGATTGCCGGTGCTGGCGCCTCCGCCGCCAACAGCGCCACCTACCAGGCCGCCAAGGTCGGCATCGAGCAATTGATCGCCGGTGTTCCTGAGCTTAGCCAGATCGCCAATGTACGCGGCGAGCAAGTAATGCAAATTGCGTCCGAAAGCATCAACAACGAAAACCTGCTGCAACTGGGTCGTCGCGTCGCCGAACTGGCGGACAGCAAGGACGTGGATGGCATCGTGATCACTCACGGTACCGACACCTTGGAAGAAACCGCTTACTTCCTGAACCTGGTAGAAAAAACCGACAAGCCCATCGTGGTGGTCGGCTCCATGCGTCCAGGCACCGCGATGTCGGCAGACGGCATGCTCAACCTGTACAACGCCGTGGCCGTGGCCAGCAGCAAAGAGGCACGCGGTAAAGGCGTGCTGGTAACCATGAACGACGAGATCCAGTCGGGTCGCGACGTCAGCAAGATGATCAATATCAAGACAGAAGCGTTCAAGAGCCCATGGGGTCCACTGGGCATGGTGGTTGAAGGCAAATCCTACTGGTTCCGCTTGCCAGCCAAGCGTCACACCATGGATTCGGAATTCGATATCAAAAACATCAAGAGCCTGCCCGATGTTGAGATCGCCTATGGCTATGGCAATGTGAGCGACACCGCCTACAAGGCCCTGGCTCAAGCGGGCGCCAAAGCCATCATCCACGCCGGTACCGGCAACGGCTCGGTATCGTCCAA
This sequence comes from Pseudomonas sp. 58 R 12, assembly GCF_900005865.1. Classification (NCBI taxonomy): domain Bacteria; kingdom Pseudomonadati; phylum Pseudomonadota; class Gammaproteobacteria; order Pseudomonadales; family Pseudomonadaceae; genus Pseudomonas; species Pseudomonas sp. 58 R 12. The sequence continues at coordinate 317,038 of NZ_CVTP01000028.1, read as the reverse complement.
AGTCGTACCTGCACTGGTGGAGCTGCGCAAGCAAGGCGTGCAGATCATTCGCTCTTCCCACGTCAATGCCGGCGGCATGGTTTTGCGTAACGCCGAACAGCCTGACGACAAGTACGACTGGGTCGCAGCACTCGACCTGAACCCGCAGAAAGCGCGCATCCTGGCGATGGTCGCCCTGACCAAGACTCAGGACAGCAAAGAGCTGCAACGGATGTTCTGGGAGTATTGATTCCCGGTGATACCTCGGCAGGGTCGGTTTGCCCGCCCCTGCCTCCTCGCAAAACCCTTCGATAAAAATACCTGCGCCCTACACCAAATTGCCTGAACTGCTGTCAGACGGACTTCTTGAAGTTTAAGCAGTTGCGAAATCGCCTACAGTTAAATACTGTATGTGCGTACAGCAAACTAAGGAATATTCCGTGGCAAAGTCCTCTCCTGCAGTGCCAACCCCACCTGGTGCCTACGAACGCCTGGCCATTCGTGTGCAAAAAATCATCAATTCGACCAACGCCCAGAAAGCCAAGGCGGCTTTGATTTTTCGTTTGCCGGAAGAGCCGGAGGATGAGTGGGCGCGCTTGCTGGAGGAAATCGCGGAGAACGACAACGTCACCCTCGCCTATCGCGACGATGGCGGTGTGCAGATTTTCTGGGTTGTGCCGAAGGAAGATTGATTCAATGAGTGTCCGTTTTATCGCTGTGTGTTGCCTGTTTTTCGCCGTTACCGCCCACGCCCAAGCGCCTCGAACCTTCAGCGAAGCCAAGAAAGTCGCGTGGAAACTGTACGCCCCACAATCCACCGAGTTTTATTGCGGCTGCAAATACACCGGCAACCGCGTGGACCTGAAAGCCTGTGGCTACATCCCACGCAAGAACGCCAACCGTGCCGCGCGGATCGAGTGGGAGCACATCGTTCCGGCCTGGCAAATCGGGCATCAGCGCCAGTGCTGGCAGGACGGCGGGCGCAAGAACTGCACGCGCCATGATGACGTGTTCAAACGCGCCGAAGCCGACCTGCACAACCTGGTACCGAGCATCGGCGAGGTCAATGGTGACCGTAATAACTTCAGTTTTGGCTGGCTGCCCGTGCAAAGCGGGCAGTACGGCTCATGCTTGACCCAGGTGGACTTCAAAGCAAAGAAGGTGATGCCACGCCCTTCTATTCGGGGAATGATCGCTCGCACGTACTTCTACATGAGCAAGCGATACGGCTTGCGCCTGTCGAAACAGGATCGCCAGTTATACGAAGCCTGGAACAAGACCTACCCGGTACAGGCCTGGGAACGTCAGCGTAACCAGACCGTGGCATGCGTAATGGGACGCGGCAATGAGTTTGTCGGCCCGGTGAACCTTAAAGCCTGCGGTTGAAAAAGGGCGGAAACCCCGCCCATCCAAGTTGTTACTGCGCAGCCTTGTGTTCAATGATTTCTGAAACAGTATCGGTTTTCTTGGCACGGGCCATTTTCTCGTTGAGCAACGTTTGCTTGGCCTCAGCCTCAGCCTTGGTTGCGAACGGCCCCAACAGGACTTCGTCCTTGCCGTCGACCTTCACGATATAAAAATTGAAACCATGTTCCAGCAACCAGGCGGTGAGGTCGGTGATCGCCTGCAACTTGTGGTCCGGCGGGCCAACCCGCACGTCCCATTCCTGGGCGGCAATCGCGCCGGTCTGGGGCTGGCTTTCGGTCACGACAGGCTTGGCCTTGGGCGCATCGACGCTTTTGCCTTCACCGCAACCGGCCAATGCCAACACCGCAATTGCCATCGCTACTTTACGCACTGCCCTGCTCCTTTAAAGATAAAGAGGCGACTTTATCATTCACTGTCTATTCTGGCCGTCATAAACATTGGCTTAAACAATGCGAATGATGTATCGCAGACCTGTATGATGCCGCCATGGGAATTAATGTCGCCTCTATGCGTCCTAAAAAGAGGCAGTCACAGGGAAGCGCTAAGCAGTACGCTACACACATCCGACACCTGCCCTGTCTGAAACATGTGTCCTTAAAAGTAATCAAGGAGAAGTCCATGCTTATACTCACCCGCAAAGTTGGTGAAAGCATAAACATCGGTGATGACATCACGATCACCATCCTGGGCGTCAGCGGCCAGCAAGTACGAATCGGCATCAACGCCCCTAAGGATGTTGCCGTGCATCGCGAGGAGATCTACCAGCGCATCCAGGCCGGCCTGACGGCTCCGGACAAAAACCAGACGCCTTGAAGTGCCTCCAGTAGCCAGCCCTTTCGTTCACTGTAACGGCTGGCGAAAACTCCTTGGAACTGCTTTTGTCTTTATTGCGTGAGTGACGTCGCCAATGTGTTCATCTTCGTGGAAAGATGAAACTGTCTTCACGCTTGGAACTTGTTGTTTCATTCACGGCCGAATCTCCTGACTGACTCTCAGCCATTCGTGTGCATTCAGGAGCACGTCGATGAGGCCTACGACCACACACCCATTTGCCTACAGGTCTTGGTTGATCGCCCTATTGATAGGGTTGGTCTTCGTCGGGCTGGCCTATGGCTTGAGGTACGCAATCGAAGGCACTGGCTCCACCGATCCCCATTCGTGGCTGGACCTGACGCTGCTGCTCGGCGGCTACCTGTTCCTGTTCTGCCTCAAACCTATCCAGCGGGCCGTGCAACGTCGGTTGTGCCGACAAATGACACGCTGATACCGCATTCCTTGCTATCAGATCGCCGGTATTTACAGCGCCACAACTCGACCTATGCTTGGGCGTGCATGATCAGTAAAAGGGCCTGAAGCAAGATGGACACCCTGAGTAAATCGCAAATCGAGTCCGCACTGGCAGCCCGTCTGCCCAGCTACCAGGTGACCTGCACGCTGCACGCGGACGGAACGCTTTCGGCAGTGCTCAGCGGCCCGGAAACCGACCACTTTGCAATTACCGGGATCGTGCGCGCCCATTATCGGGGCGCCGAGGCAATCGCGCGGCTGGCCAATGAAATTCTTCGGGAGATGGTGCTGTCACGCCAAGGCATGAGGAATAATCGGATGCAGCCCCCCGATCAAGCCAATGCCGAACAAGGCCGAGGCCGTTAACGGGCTCGGCTTTTTTTATATCAGGCCGCCCCGCTCTGCACATACAACAAGCCGTCCGTGTCGCACTGCACCTTCAACGGTTCATACCCGTCAATCGAAGGATGCTCGGTGACCATAGGCGTGTGATGTGTCGACGTCACGACCATCACATCCGCCCCTGCTGCCTCTGCCGCCCGGATGCCTACCGTCGCGTCTTCAAATACCAGGCAATCCTTCACCGGCACACCCAGGCGTTGCGCGCCCAGCACGTAACACGCGGGGTTCGGCTTGCCGAGGGCAACATCTTCAGCCGTCACCAGCACCGCCGGCGGCGCAATACCTGCCGCTTGCAGCCGACGCAACGCCAGTTCCCTGGGTGCGGAGGTGACCAGCGCCCACTGATCACCCGGCAGGCTGTTCAAAAACGTGACCGCGCCGGGAATCGCAACAACACCGTCCACATCATTGATTTCAGCCTCGGTAATCCATTGCGCCTCCACCTCAGGATCGACGCCGGGCAATGCCTGGCGTGTGATGGTATCGATCGCTCGAGCACCGTGAATGGTCTTCAAAAACGCTGCCACATCCAGGCCATGGCGTTCAGCCCAGATGCTCCACACCCGTTCGGCAGCGGCAATGGAATTGAGCAACGTCCCATCCATATCAAACAGAAAGGCACGGTAACGGCGGTTGAATACAGCTGAACCTCGGATGGACACTGCTTGGTTTCCTCATCGGTTTTAACAAATATCGGCCCAATGCAATCTACGGATCACCTCGGCGCTTGTAAACGCAACCGACGTCGAATGCATTACAGGTTTGTAATGCAGCCGTAAGTGTTGGCAGCACCCTCACTTCATACAGTGAAGTCGTCAGTCACCCACGCCGGATGACGCCACTTCCTACTGATGAAAAGGGTCCCACCATGAAACCTGCAAGCAAACTCTGCCTGATCGCCGCCAGCCTGCTGATGCTGGGTACTGGCACCGCCATGGCCGGCACGGTCGCACCGATCAAAGCCAATAACGTGGTGCTGGTACACGGCTCATGGGCTGACGGTTCGAGCTGGTCCGAGGTAATCACCCGGCTTCAGGCCGCCGGTTTGCACGTCACCGCCGTGCAGAACCCGCTGACCTCGGTGGCCGACGACGTCGCCGCCACCAACCGCGTGCTGGACCAACAAGACGGCCCTACCGTGCTGGTCGGTCATTCCTACGCTGGCACGGTGGTCAGCGACGCCGGGGTCAACCCGAAGGTCAGCTCGCTGGTGTACGTCGCCGCGCGCGCGCCGGACGCCAATGAAGACTTCGTCGCACTTTCGGCCAAGTTCCCGACCATGCCGGTACGGTCCGGTGTCGAAGACCACGACGGTTACCTCACCCTGAGCCAGGACGCCTTCCTCAAGTACTTCGCCGCCGATGTGCCACACGCCAAGGCCCTTGAGCTGTATGCCGTGCAGCAACCCATCACTAAAACCCTGTTCAACGGTCGCACCGTCAATGCCGCCTGGCACACCAAGCCGTCCTGGTACGCGGTGTCGACGAATGACCAGACCATCAACCCGGATCTTGAGCGCTTTCTTGCCAAACGTATGAACGCCACCACCATCGAGTTGCCTTCGAGCCACTTGTCACTGGTGTCCCACGCCAAGGAAATCACCGACCTGATCCTCGAGGCCTCCGGCCGCCAACCCTGAGCCCCGCATTACAAACTTGTCATCATCCTGTTGGTGGGCTGTTCGGGACGGCTGGTTACCGTGTACCCACTGCCACGACGTGACAGCCAACCCTTTTAGAGAGATACCGTCATGAAACTGTTTATCCTCGGCTTTGCCGCTCTGCTCGCAACCGGTTCCGTGTTTGCCGCCGAACCCGTGATCCACGACAAAACCGGCTTCTTCGTGCACCTGGATGTGGCCAAAGTACTGTCAAGCACCGACACCTACGGCCAATGCGGCATCGTCCCGGCGCAACTCAACTACCTGGACAGCCAAGGCCGTGAACACGTGTTGGACTACCAAGTCCAGGCCATCGGTTGCCCCAGTGATAATTGATCGGGCTACACTTGCGCCACGCATAGAGACAAGGCACTTCCCATGAACATTCTTGTAGTCGAAGACGAACCCAAAGCCGGCAATTACTTGCTCAATGGCCTTCAGGAATTGGGTTACTCCGTCAGCCTTGCCCGTGATGGCGTGGACGGCCTGCACCAGGCCCTGGAGACGCCGTTCGACGTCATCGTGCTGGATGTGATGATGCCGAAAATGGACGGCTGGGAAGTGCTACGCCGCCTGCGCAAGGAAGCCGACACACCGGTGCTTTTTCTTACAGCCCGCGACGACATTGCCGACCGTATCAAAGGCCTGGAACTGGGCGCCGATGATTACCTGATCAAGCCGTTTTCCTTCGCTGAACTGGTGGCACGCTTGCGTACCCTGACGCGCCGCGGCCCGAGCCGGGAAGAGGAGCAGCTACAGATCGCCGACCTGCACATCGACGTACTGAAGCGCCGCGTCACCCGCGCCGGCACACGCATCACCCTGACCAACAAAGAGTTCGCCCTGCTGCACCTGTTCGCGACCCATCAGGACCAGGTGCTGTCCCGTTCGCTGATCGCCTCGCGCGTGTGGGACATGAACTTCGACAGCGACACCAACGTAGTCGACGTGGCCGTGCGGCGCCTGCGCTTGAAAATCGACGACCCGTTCCAGCTCAAGCTGATCCACAGTGTGCGGGGCATCGGCTACCGCTTCGATACCCAGCCATGAGCTGGCGCAGTCATTATTCCTTGACCCTGCGCCTGGCGCTGATCTTCGCGCTGCTCGCCTTCGCCCTGCTGGCTACCCTGGGCGTGGCGCTGTACCGCGAGCTCGAACGGGAACTGATCATGCGCGACGATGCCGCATTGATTTCCCGTGTCGATCAACTGCGTAACTTGCTCAACGACAGCAACACGCTCGACCTGATCAAGACCAAGCCGGAACTGTTCCAGAACATGCTGGGTAACCACGAGTCGGTATTGAGCATCGCCGCGCCGGGACAGAAACCGCTGCTGCTGGTGAACCCGGGTAATATCGATTTGCCGTCCGTGCCCCCCGTCGCGAAGGATCACGCGCTGGGACTCGCCGACGTGCACCATCTGCCTGGCGTCAATGGCGTGCCCTTCTCCACCGTCGCCGCCTCCATCGACTCCGGCGACCTGGGCAGCCTGCAAGTCACCAGCGGGCGCCTGATGACCGAGCGCACCGCGGTGCTCGCCAGCTATCGCTTGAGCGTTTATATCTTGGCGAGTATTGCCGCAATCCTCCTGGCAGTGGTCGGTTACCTGCTTGTTCATCGCGGGCTTTTACCGTTGCGCCGCCTGGCCCGGCACGCCCAGGGCATTGGTGTCGGCAACCTCGCCGAACGCCTCGACAGCCATGGCGCACCGAAAGAACTGCTGCCGATGATTGATTCGTTCAACACCATGCTTGAGCGGCTGGCCAAGGGCTTTGTGCAACTGGGCCAGGTGTCCACCGACATGGCCCACGAACTGCGCACGCCGATCAATAACCTACTGGGCGAAACCCAAGTCGCCCTGCAACAGAACCGCAGCATCGAAAGCTATCAGCAACTGCTGGCGTCCAATGTCGAAGAACTTGAACGCCTGGCGCGGATGCTCGACAACATGCTGTTCCTGGCCCGCACCGACCCGGCCAGCGCCCTGCGCCAACGCCAGGAGCTCAGTGCCACGGATGAGGTTGAACGCATTGCCGAGTACTTTGAAGGCTTGGCGGGCGATGTGGACATCAGCATTCAGGCTAGAGGTGAAGGGGTGATCTGGGCTGAGCCAATGTTGTTGCGCAGGGCCCTGGCGAACCTATGCGCCAATGCCATCAAATATGGTGCGCCGGGGACTGAGTTGGTGATTCAGGCGGTTCCTGATGCCGAGGGCATTTACCTGAGGGTCAGCAACCAGGGCGAAACCATAGCGGCCGAACATCTGCCGCGACTGTTCGAACGGTTTTACCGGGTGGATGAGTCACGGGAACGCTCGGCGCAGTCCAATGGGTTGGGCTTGTCGATTGTGGCGACCATCATGCAGTTGCACACCGGGCGGTACAGCGTGAGCAGCCACGACGGCGTGACCTGCTTTGAGCTGTTTTTCCCAGGACGCGTGGCGTAACGTTTGCCCCGTCAGTCAAAGGCCCCACTGAGTACTTCGTAAATGATGCCCGACGCGATGGTCACCAATATCAGATCGGTACCTGCTTGCTGCCATTCATACCCATCATAACGGGGCAACTGGCCCAATAAACGGCCATCCAGCTTTTTGGCGATGCCCGGCGGCAATGGCTTACCGCGTGCGAGGTTCTTCTGGATACCAGGGGGCAACGCTGGCCCCGGGCTCCAGTAGTTGCGGTAGCCACCCAATACATTCAGTACCCTGCCGCGATCGACGCTGGGGCCGTGATTACCCGATGCGCCTTTGCCTTTGGGTTTGTCATGCCCCTGCCCGCCCGAGCCGTTTCCGTTGCCGTTGCCGTTGCCTTTATCGTTGCCCTGCCCCTTGCCATTACCAGGATCGGCCAGGGCCATACCACTGCCAGCAAACAAGACAAGCGAAAGCACGACAGACACGCACTTCAGAGAGTTGATCATCGCAATTACCGTAGAATGGGTGTCCCTGAACTGTAGTTGAAGGTTGGCGCTCACGCCCTGCCCTCAACTGACCTGACCGCCCACTTCGACGATATCCATCGGGGTTTGCCATGCCGCAGACACCGCGATGCGCAACCCCTCGACCAGGGTCGACAGCACCATCGGCGGCTGGCATGCCCCGTAAACATCGGGGACGTGAATAAAGCCACTGCGCACGCCCGATCCCGCCAACTGGTGTTGCAACCGATAGAACACCTGGTTGCACACAAAGGTGCCCGCCGTTTGCGATACCGATGCCGCAATTCCCGCTTTGCCCACAGCCTTGACCATCGCCTTGATCGGCAGCGTCGTGAAGTAGGCTGCCGGGCCGCCAGCCACGACTGCCGTATCAATTGGCTGCTCACCCAGATTATCGGGGATGCGTGCATCGTTGATGTTGATCGCCACCCGCTCCATCGAGATAGTGCTACGCCCCGGCGCCAGGCCGGTGGCGATCACCATCACTGGGTGCAGCTCATCGATCAACTGGGTCAGGCACTCGCCAGCGGTCGCAAACGCGCAAGGCAGGCGGCGCGCAACAATCTGCACATCGCCTTCCAGCAGCACGCCATCCAGTTGGCGCACAGCTTCCCAGGACGGATTCACCGGGTCTTGATCAAAGGGCTCGAAGCCCGTCAGCAGTACAGTTTGCATCTCGACCTCACATCAACAGGTAAAGCAGTACGATATTGACCACCAGCATCATCAACGCGGTCGGCAACTGGGCCTTGATTACAGCGTTCTTGTCCGGCAACTCCAGTAACGCAGCCGGCACAATATTGAAGTTGGCGGCCATGGGCGTCATCAAGGTCCCGCAGTAGCCGGAGAACATGCCGATCGCTGCCATCACCGCCGGGTTACCGCCGTAGATTCCCACCAGTACCGGCACGCCGACGCCGCCGGTCATCACCGGGAACGCCGCAAAGCCGTTCCCCATGATCACCGTAAACAAGGCCATGCCCAACACGTAGACCATCACCGCCACCAACTTGAAATCCAGGTTGATATAGGTGGTAGTGACATGCGCTACAGCCGTGCCGACCCCAGCTTCGTTAAACAGCAAGCCGAGCATCGCCAGCATTTGCGGCAGCACCATGGCCCAGCCCAGGGCTTCTGTGAGGCGGCGGGATTCGCGCAAGGCTTGTACTGGCGTATCGCGGGTCAGCCAGCAGGCAAGGCCAAGGGCGATCAGGCAGCCGATACCGAGGGAGACGAAGGTGGTGTTTTTCGGGTCCAGCAGCGGTACGCCGCCGATTTCGGTGTGTTTGAGCAACACCGAGCCGATCACCGTGGTCAAGGGGATGGCCAGCGCCGGGATAAACAGTTTGTGACCCAGCCGACCGGCACTGGCACGCGAAGCCTTGTCATGCAGCTCGGCATGCTTGCCACGGCCGACGCCGCCCATGCCGGCGATCAATGCCATGACCACGACGCCGACACCGATAACCACCGACGGCAAACGCTCACCGATCAGGAACGGAATGGCGAACAACAACCAGAACAATGCACTGGACCAGCGCTTGGGATGGGTTTTGTCCATCACGATCATGCCCGCCGTGATCAGCAGCAGAACGCCGGCCAGCCAGTAGAGGTATTGAATGGAAATGATCATTGCGCGACCTCCACGGGTGTGGCGGCAGGCGTCATCTCACGGGTGAGCCTTCGGTCAAACCGGTGCAGGCGGATCGCATGGATGATAAACGCGCAGATCGCCGTAGGAATGCCCCACACCGCGATGTGCAGAGGTTCCACATCAATCCCTGAGCCGAGCAGGAAGGTGTGCATCAATGCGATGGCGCCAAAGGCGACAAAGATGTCTTCACCAAAAAACAGCCCGACGTTGTCTGTCGCGGCGCACATAGCTAACACTTTGTGGCGCAATTTGTCTGGTAGCTTGCCGTAGCGTTTTTCGGCGGCACCCTCGGCCATTGGAGCCAGTAACGGGCGCACCATCTGCGGGTGCCCGCCCAGACTGGTCAAGCCCATGGCGGCGGTGGATTCGCGCACAAACAGGTAGATGATCAACAAGCGCCCGACCGTGGCGCGCTCGAACCGTGCAATCCAGTTCTGCGCATGCAGGCGCAGCCCATGGCGCTCCAATAGGCCGATGACCGCCAGGGGCAACAACAGAATCAACTGCAGGGCTCGGGTCTGAAGAAAGCCATCGCCCATGGTGGCAAGGATTTTTTCCAGTGGGAAATGGGCGGCGAAACCGGTGGCGATAGCGGCGGCGGTGACCACCAGCAGAGGGTTGATGCGCAAGACAAAGCCAACCACGATCACAAGTACGCCGATCAACGGCCATAAGTTCACAACAGTTTGCATGGCGAGGAGGTCCTTTAGTGCGCGCTGCGGCGCCATTACAGCAGGATGTGAACAAAGGGTTCACAGCAAGAAGCGGCGTGCAGTCGGCTCGGTTTTTTATTGTTGACCCGGAAGGTCGAGCGTCAGTGGCGGCAACTTTGCTGCCTGGGGCGGGAGGTGTCCAACAAGAAAAATTGTTGCTGCAAACCAATAAATTTTGTGGGTGACTGACCTGTTGCTGCTTCAGATTTCCTTGGCGGTAGCGCCTGACGCTAGCGCTCCGTTTTCCAGCTTCCCTTCGTCCTTCACGCAGCGGGACGCGTCCTGCACGGCCATGGGCAAAAATCACAGGCAACAAAAAAGGGCCCACCTTTCGGTGAGCCCTTCTAGACCGCCCAGCAGAGCGGATTTTGTTTGGTAGGCGCGATTGGACTCGAACCAACGACCCCCACCATGTCAAGGTGGTGCTCTAACCAACTGAGCTACGTGCCTGCTGTGAGGCGACATTCTACGGAATTCCGGAGGGGTGTCAACATCTTTTTTGCAGCTAACCCTATGAATATGCGAATTTTTTATTGGCGTGGAGCCCACCCGTGAATTTCGGGTGGCTGGCAGGCAATTTTCAACTCAGGTAGGATCGGCGCACTCGTAAAAAATATAAAACAGAGGTTCCAGGATGGCGAACACCCCCTATCCCCAGTCGTATTACGCCGCTTCCGCGAATACCGTTCCACCTCGCCCGGCACTGCAAGGCGAAGTCGAAACCGATGTGTGCGTGATTGGCGCCGGCTATACCGGCCTTTCCAGCGCGCTGTTTCTGCTGGAGAACGGTTTTCGCGTGACGGTACTGGAAGCCGCCAAGGTGGGGTTTGGCGCCTCGGGCCGCAACGGCGGGCAGATCGTTAACAGCTACAGCCGTGATATCGACGTGATCGAGCGTAGCGTCGGGCCGCAGCAGGCGCAATTGCTGGGGCAGATGGCGTTTGAGGGCGGCAGGATCATTCGTGAACGCGTCGCCAAGTATCAGATCCAGTGCGACCTGAAGGACGGCGGGGTATTCGCCGCGCTTAACAGCAAGCACATGGGCCACCTGGAGTCGCAAAAGCGCCTGTGGGAACGCTACGGCCACACGCAGCTGGAGTTGCTGGACGAACGCCGCATCCGCGAAGTGGTGGCCTGTGACAACTACGTCGGCGGTTTGCTGGACATGAGTGGCGGGCACATCCACCCGCTCAACCTGGCCTTGGGCGAAGCAGCAGCGGTTGAATCGCTGGGCGGAACGATCTACGAGCAATCGGCAGCAGTGCGCATCGAGCGCGGCGCAAACCCAGTGGTGCATACCGCCGAGGGCAAGGTCAGGGCCAAGTTCATCATCGTCGCGGGCAATGCCTACCTGGGCAACCTGGTACCGGAACTGGCCGCCAAATCAATGCCATGTGGCACGCAAGTCATCACCACGGCGCCGCTGGGCGATGACTTGGCGAAGACGTTGCTGCCACAGGATTACTGCGTCGAAGACTGTAACTATCTGCTCGACTACTACCGCCTCACCCGCGACAAGCGCCTGATCTTCGGGGGTGGCGTGGTGTATGGCGCACGCGACCCGGCAAACATCGAGGCAATCATCCGTCCGAAGATGCTCAAGGCCTTTCCGCAGCTCAAAGACGTGAAAATCGATTACGCCTGGACCGGCAATTTCCTGCTGACCTTATCGCGCTTGCCGCAAGTCGGTCGGCTGGGTGACAACATTTACTACTCGCAAGGCTGCAGCGGCCATGGCGTGACGTACACGCACCTGGCGGGCAAGGTACTGGCGGAGGCGCTGAGAGGCCAGGCAGAGCGTTTTGATGCGTTTGCGGACCTGCCGCACTACCCGTTCCCGGGTGGGCAACTGTTACGCACGCCGTTTGCGGCGCTCGGGGCCTGGTATTACGGGCTGCGCGACAAGTTGGGCTTCTAACGCTATCCAACTGTGGGAGCGGGCTTGCTCGCGAATGCGGTGGTTCAGTCACTGGAAATATTGACTGACGAACCGCCTTCGCGAGCAAGCCCGCTTCCCACATAAGCCAAATCCCAGACACAAAAAACCCCGGCCTTTCGACCAGGGTCTTTGCTATCGGATCAAAGTAGCCAGAGGCTTTCTTTGTGCTCCAAGGCGTTCAGTGGGCCTTGAGGCAGATATGGCGCAGCGGACGGGACTCGAACCCGCGACCCCCGGCGTGACAGGCCGGTATTCTAACCGACTGAACTACCGCTGCGTATCGCTTGACCAGTTGAACGTAAACCCTCAACTGTCTTTAAACATCTGATCGATCAGCCTTGGCTGTTCAATCTCAAGCCTGATAAATCAAGCCTGGAAATATGGCGCAGCGGACGGGACTCGAACCCGCGACCCCCGGCGTGACAGGCCGGTATTCTAACCGACTGAACTACCGCTGCGCGTCGGTGCAACCTTTAACGTTGCGTCTTGCCCTGGGGCAAAACTCTCAAGAAGTGGTGGGTGATGACGGGATCGAACCGCCGACCCTCTGCTTGTAAGGCAGATGCTCTCCCAGCTGAGCTAATCACCCTTTGCTTCGTTGAGGCCGCGAAATTTACGCAGATAGCGGACCTAAGTCAATAGCCCGCTTGAAGTTTTTCTGAAAAAGACAAAATTGCTTCAAGACAGCTACCGGCCCTACTCGCTGTAAATCATCTTCTTGCTCATGCCACCGTCCACCACAAACTCTTGCCCGGTGACAAACCCCGCTTGGCGCGACAGCAACCATGCCACCATCGCCGCCACGTCCTCGACCGTACCCACCCTGCCCGCCGGATGCTGGGCGTGATCGGTATCACTCAGCGGCTCGGCGCGACGGGCTGCGGGATCACGCGCATCGATCCAGCCTGGGCTGACCGCATTGACCCGCACTTCCGGCCCAAGGCTCATGGCCAGGGCGTGAGTCAGCGCCAGCAGGCCACCCTTGCTCGCCGCATAGGCTTCGGTGTCCGGCTCCGATTGACGCGCCCGGGTCGACGCCAGGTTGACGATGGCGCCACCATGCGCACGAAGATACGGAGCGCAGTGCTTGGCCAACAGCATCGGCCCACTGAGATTCACGGCCAACACTCGATTCCAGTAGGCCAGATCCAGGCTTTCCAGGGTAATGTTGCGCGGGTCGGCGACCGCCGCATTGCACACCAGTGCGTCCAGGCGCCCGAACTGCCCGAGCACTTCGGCGACGCCTTGGGCCACTTGCTTCTCGTCGGCCACATCCATGGTGATAAACCAGGCGTTTTCGCCCAGCACCTTGGACACCCTGGAACCACGCTCGCGGTCCAGGTCGGTCAACACGACTTGCCAGCCTTCGCTGATCAGCCACGCGGCAATCCCGAGGCCAATGCCCCGCGCCGCGCCTGTCACCAGCGCGACACGCCCGTTACTGGCTGCCGCCGTGTCCATGGACCACTCGATCACAAGGCCGCCAGCCCGCGAGCCAGGTCAGCCTGCAAGTCGGCAACGTCTTCCAGGCCCACCGCAACGCGGATCAGGCTGTCACGGATACCCGCCGCCTCGCGCTCCTGTGGCGCCAGGCGCCCATGGGAGGTGGTGCTCGGGTGAGTAATGGTGGTCTTGCTGTCACCCAGGTTGGCAGTGATGGAGATCAGGCGAGTGGCATCGATAAAGCGCCAGGCGCCGTCTTTGCCGCCCTTCACTTCGAAGCTCACCACGGCACCGAAACCACGCTGCTGGCGCTGGGCCAACTCGTGTTGCGGGTGGCTCTTGAGACCGGCGTAGTGCACTTTCTCGATACCGTCCTGTTGCTCCAGCCACTCGGCCAGCGCTTGGGCGTTGGCGCAATGGGCCTTCATACGCAGGCTGAGGGTTTCCAGGCCTTTGAGGAAGATCCAGGCATTGAACGGGCTCAAGGTCGGGCCAGCGGTGCGCAGGAAGCCGACGACTTCTTTCATCTGCTCACTGCGACCGGCGACCACACCGCCCATGCAACGACCCTGGCCGTCGATGAACTTGGTGGCCGAGTGCACGACAATGTCCGCGCCCAGCTTCAACGGCTGTTGCAACGCCGGGGTGCAGAAGCAATTGTCGACCACCAGCATCGCGCCCTTGGCGTGAGCGACTTCGGCCAACGCGGCGATATCCACCAGCTCAGCCAAAGGGTTGGATGGCGACTCGACGAACAGCAACTTGGTGTTGGCCTTGATCGCCGCGTCCCAGCCGGACAGGTCCGCCAGAGGCACGTAGTCCACTTCGATGCCAAAACGTTTGAAGTACTTTTCGAACAGGCTGATGGTCGAGCCAAACACGCTGCGCGACACCAGCACGTGGTCGCCAGCACTGCACAGGCTCATCACCACCGCCAGGATTGCCGCCATGCCGGTCGCCGTGGCCACCGCCTGCTCAGCACCTTCAAGCGCCGCGATACGTTCTTCGAACGCGCGCACGGTCGGGTTGGTGTAACGCGAATAGACGTTACCCGGCACTTCGCCAGCAAAGCGCGCAGCGGCGTCGGCCGCCGTGCGGAACACGTAGCTGGACGTGAAAAACATCGGATCACCGTGCTCACCTTCCGGCGTGCGGTGTTGGCCGGCGCGCACAGCCAGGGTATCGAAAGCTACGCCATCGAGGTCGCTGTCCAACCGACCGGCATCCCATTCCTGACTCATGCTGCCACTCCTTACTCAATTCTTTATTTAAGATACAAAACCGGCCCCTCAGGGCCGGTTGTCACTCAGTTGTTGTACAGATCGATGATCGCGCTGACCGCCTGCGTCTTGATCTTCGACGAGTCATTACGCGCCTGCTCGATCTTGTTCAGGTAGGCCTCGTCGACATCCCCGGTCACGTACTTGCCGTCGAACACGGCGCAGTCGAACTGGTCGATCTTGATCTTGCCACCGCCGACCGCTTCGATCAGGTCCGGCAGGTCCTGATAGATCAGCCAATCCGCGCCGATCAGGTCGGCAACGTCCTGGGTCGAACGGTTGTGGGCGATCAATTCATGGGCGCTCGGCATGTCGATACCGTACACGTTCGGGTAACGCACGGCAGGCGCGGCGGAACAGAAGTACACGTTCTTCGCGCCGGCTTCGCGGGCCATCTGGATGATCTGCTTGCAGGTGGTGCCACGCACGATGGAGTCATCCACCAGCATCACGTTCTTGCCGCGGAACTCCAGCTCGATCGCATTGAGCTTCTGGCGAACCGACTTCTTGCGCGCCGCCTGGCCCGGCATGATGAAGGTACGGCCGATGTAGCGGTTTTTCACGAAGCCTTCGCGGAACTTGACGCCCAGGTGGTTGGCCAATTCCAGCGCAGCGGTACGGCTGGTGTCCGGAATCGGGATTACCACGTCGATGTCATGCTCAGGACGCTCGCGCAGGATCTTCTCGGCGAGCTTCTCGCCCATGCGCAGGCGTGCCTTGTACACCGAAACACCGTCGATGATCGAGTCCGGACGCGCCAGGTAGACGTGTTCGAAAATGCACGGGGTGAGTTTCGGCGCCACGGCGCACTGGCGGGTGTGCAGCTTGCCGTCTTCGGTGATGTACACCGCTTCACCTGGCGCGAGGTCGCGAATCAAGGTGAAGCCCAGCACATCCAGGGACACGCTTTCGGAGGCGATCATGTACTCGACGCCTTCGTCGGTGTGACGCTGGCCGAACACAATCGGGCGAATGCCGTGCGGGTCGCGGAAGCCGACGATGCCATAACCGGTGATCATGGCGACCACGGCGTAACCACCGACGCAACGGTTGTGCACGTCAGTCACGGCAGCGAACACATCTTCTTCGGTCGGCTGCAGCTTGCCACGCTGGGCCAGCTCGTGGGCAAACACGTTGAGCAGCACTTCCGAGTCGGAGTTGGTGTTGACGTGGCGCAGGTCAGATTCGTAAATCTCCTTGGCCAACTGTTCAACGTTGGTCAGGTTACCGTTGTGCGCCAGCGTGATGCCGTAAGGCGAGTTGACGTAAAACGGCTGAGCTTCGGCCGACGTCGAGCTGCCGGCAGTCGGGTAACGCACATGGCCAATGCCCATGTGCCCGACCAGGCGCTGCATGTGACGCTGGTGGAACACGTCACGTACCAGGCCATTGTCCTTGCGCAGGAATAACCGGCCGTCGTGGCTGGTCACAATACCGGCAGCGTCCTGGCCGCGGTGCTGGAGGACGGTTAGCGCGTCATACAGCGCCTGATTGACGTTCGACTTACCGACGATACCGACGATGCCACACATGCGACGCAACCCCTACTTAATGAATCTTGACTGAACACAACTTACTGAGGCGTTTTGGCCGGTAAGAGGTGTTCCTTGAACGGAAGATCAGCGGGTACGCTGATTCCGCTGGCCAGCCACTGACTGCTCCACCCCAGAATGAGGTTCTTGGACCAATCTGCAACCAATAGAAATTTTGGCACGAGTACCGACTCCTGCCACCATGCATCCTGCTGTACCGGCCCCAGGCTCAACAGCCCGACCGCCACGACCACCAGCAACGCGCCACGCGCAGCGCCGAAGGCCATGCCGAGAAATCGATCGGTCCCGGAGAGGCCGGTGACACGTATCAACTCGCCAATAAGATAATTGACCATTGCCCCCACCAGCAGCGTGGCGATGAACATGATGGCGCAGCCCGCGATGACGCGAGCCGAAGGTGTCTCGATGTATCCGGCCAGGTAGACCGACAATGAGCCGCCGAACATCCAGGCTACGACTCCTGCGATGATCCAGGTCAGCAACGACAGTGCTTCTTTTACGAAGCCGCGGCTTAGACTGATCAAAGCGGAGATGGCGACAATTGCAACAATCGCCCAATCAACCCAGGTAAATGGCACAGTGCAGCCTACGGACAGATGAGGCGGCGCATTTTAGCAGAGCGCTGGGCTGTCGGTAAGCTGTGATTGCGGCTGCTTTGCAAATCAATAGTTTGTGGCAAGCCAACGCGATTTCAAGCCACCACAAAACAAATGTGGGAGCTGGCTTGCCTGCGATGGGGCCGGCACATTCAACATCTCTGTTGATTAGCCCACCGTCATCGCAGGCAAGCCAGCCCCCACACTTGGCTTGCATTCCAACCAGAGGCTGGCGGTATCAGCCGCGCTCAGGCTGGAAACGGGTGACAAAACCCTTCAGGTTCTGCTGGCGATCCAGCAAGTCCCGCAGGCGATCCGCCTCTGCACGCTCGATCAGCGGCCCGATAAACACGCGGTTCTTGCCGTCGGCGCTGCGGATATAGGCGTTATAGCCCTGGCTACGCAGCTTTTTTTGCAACGCGTCGGCGCCTTCGCGGTTGCCCAGGCTGGCCACTTGAATCGACCAACTGATCGGCAAGCCATTCGGGTCGATACGACTCTGGCCCACATCAGGCTTGCCTGGTGCGGCGGGTTGCGGTGCTACCGGCTTGGGCGCGGGTGCAGGCGCGACGGGCTTGGCAGCCGCGACCGGCGCAGCGGGTGCTGGCTTGACCACTGGCACGCTGGGTTGCACCGGCATTGACGGTGCTTGCTGCGCAGCTACTTCATCATCCGTCGGCACAGGTTCTTCTTCCGGCAACGCCTGAGGCTCAGGCACGACCACCGGCTCAACCTGAACCTGCGGCACCGCCGGGGCTTGTGGCGCGGCCGGAGCCTCAACCACCACCTGACGCTCTTCGTCCTGGCGAGAAAACAGCATCGGCAGGAAAATCACCGCCAGCGCTACCAGAACCAAGGCTCCGACCATTCGCTGCTTGTATGCGCTATCCAGTAATGCCATGTGCAGCTTCCTCCGTGGAGCGCCGGGCTAACCACTCAAGCGCCTCGGCAACGCAATAAAATGACCCGAACAATAGAATTTCATCGTCGGGTGTGGCAACGGCGCACTGCGCTTCAAGGGCCTCGGTGACGCTTGCATATGACGCCACAGGTGCACCAAGGTTCTGCAAGGCCAGTTCCAGCTCAGCAGCCGGGCGACTGCGCGAAGTATCCAGCGGCGCCACAGCCCAGGCCTGGACACTGCCCAACAAGGGCGCGACCACGCCATCCAGGTCCTTATCCGCCAGCAGACCGAATACGGCAAGGCGACGACCGACCGGCGGCGTGCGTGACAGGCGCCGCGCCAGGTACTCGGCCGCATGGGGGTTATGTCCCACATCCAACAGCAAGTTCAGGCGCTTGCCCTGCCATTCGAACGCACGACGATCCAGGCGCCCTACCACGCGGGTAGCCAGCAATGTGGCAGCAATCTGCTCGGCATTCCACGGCAGATCCAGCAGCAGATAGGCTTGCAGCGCGAGCGCGGCGTTTTCCATTGGCAGGTTCAATAGCGGCAGGTCACGCAGTTCCACCGCCTGGCCACGGGCATCGCGCCCACGCCATTGCCAGTGCTGTTCACCGATCTCAAGATTGAATTCGCGGCCGCACAGGAAGAACGGGCAATCCAGCTCGCGCACCTTGTCCAGCAAGGTGTGCGGCGGATCCAGGTCACCACACAGCGCAGGCTTGCCCTGGCGGAAGATCCCGGCTTTTTCATAAGCCACAGACTCACGAGTGTTTCCCAGGTAGTCGGCGTGATCCACGCCAATGCTGGTAACCAGCGCCAGGTCAGCATCCACCACGTTAACCGTGTCCAGACGCCCGCCCAGACCGACTTCCAGCACCACCACATCCAGTTGCGCACGCTCAAACAGCCAGAACGCCGCCAGGGTGCCCATCTCGAAGTAAGTCAGGGAAGTTTCGCCTCGGCCCGCATCGAGTGCAGCGAAGGCTTCGCAGAGTTGCGCATCAGTGGCTTCGACGCCATTGAGTTGCACCCGCTCGTTGTAACGCAGCAGGTGCGGGGAACTGTAGACGCCGACTTTCAGCCCTTGGGCCTGCAGCAGCGCCGCGACAAAGGCACAGGTAGAGCCTTTGCCGTTGGTGCCGGTTACCGTAATCACGCGCGGTGCCGGACGGCCCAACCCGAGGCGGGCCGCTACCTGTTGCGAGCGCCCCAGACCCATGTCGATGGCGGACGGATGCAACTGCTCAAGGTAGGCAAGCCATTCGCCCAGGGTGCGCTGGGTCATAGGTTTGCTGGCACCGGCGGCACCACGATCGGCTCGACTTTAGGCGCGACGTAGACAGGCGTCGGCAGGCCCATCATTTGCGCCAGCAGGTTGCCCAGGCGCGGGCGCAGCTCACTGCGTGGGATGATCAGGTCGATAGCACCGTGCTCCAGCAGGAACTCGCTGCGCTGGAAACCTTCCGGCAGCTTTTCGCGTACGGTTTGCTCGATCACGCGCGGGCCGGCAAAGCCGATCAGGGCCTTTGGCTCGCCAACGATCACATCACCCAGCATTGCCAGGCTGGCGGAAACACCGCCATAGACCGGGTCAGTGAGCACGGAGATGAACGGGATGCCTTCTTCGCGAAGACGCGCCAGTACCGCGGAGGTCTTGGCCATTTGCATCAGAGAAATCAAGGCTTCCTGCATACGAGCCCCACCGGAGGCGGCGAAGCAGATCATCGGGCAACGGTTTTCCAGGGCATAGTTGGCCGCGCGGACAAAGCGCTCACCGACGATGGCACCCATGGACCCGCCCATGAAGGAGAACTCAAACGCCGACACCACGACTGGCATGCCGAGCAATTTGCCGCTGACGGAAATCAGCGCGTCTTTCTCGCCGGTCTGCTTCTGCGCACCGACCAAGCGGTCCTTGTACTTCTTGCTGTCACGGAACTTGAGACGGTCAACCGGCTCCAGGTCAGCGCCCAGCTCGTTGCGGCCATCAGCATCCAGGAAAATGTCGATGCGGGCGCGCGCGCCGATACGCATGTGGTGGTTGCACTTGGGGCAAACGTCCAGGGTCTTTTCAAGCTCGGGGCGATACAGCACCGCGTCGCAGGATGGGCACTTGTGCCACAGACCTTCAGGAACCGAGCTTTTCTTCACCTCGGAACGCATGATCGAAGGGATCAGTTTGTCTACTAACCAGTTGCTCATGCTTTCTTTCTCCAGTACCGGTGGCTTGAACACAGCCCCGCGTATGCCCTTGAGCTAAATTCATATGTGGCGATGACACATGCTGGACGGGGTCAGACGTTCGACCGGCCATTTCCTGCATGTACCCTCAGCCTTCCAGACAACCTGCCAGCGCAGGGTTGCCACTTTATTTCCGAGCCACCCACAGGCGGCGCCGGGCTGTTTTACACAGTGGTAGTTATGGACGGCGGCAGACTGCCAGCCGTCACATCCCACCACCGCTGTTGCGCACGGCCCGCATGAATGCGCGAATCTTGTTGTGATCCTTGATGCCCTTGGCCTGCTCTACCCCACCACTGACATCCACGGCATAAGGCCGAACCTGTTCGATCGCGGCCGCGATATTCGCAGGGTTGAGCCCGCCAGCCAGGATGATCGGCTTGCTCAAACCTTCGGGAATCAGCGACCAATCAAACGCTTCGCCGGTACCGCCGGGCACGCCTTCGACGTAGGTGTCGAGCAGAATCCCGCGAGCGCCATCATAGTCGGCACACGCCGCCGCGATGTCATCCCCGGCCTTGACCCGCAACGCCTTGATATACGGGCGCTGGTAGCTTTCACATTCTTCCGCCGTTTCGTCGCCATGGAACTGCAACATGTCCAACGGTACGGCATCCAGGGTTTCGTTGAGCTCACACCGGCTGGCGTTGACGAACAGACCCACGGTGGTCACGAACGGCGGCAATGCGGCAATGATCGCCCGCGCCTGCAACACATTCACCGCCCGCGGGCTCTTGGCGTAAAACACGAAACCGATGGCATCCGCGCCTGCCTCGACTGCCGCCAGCGCGTCTTCTATGCGGGTAATCCCGCAAATCTTGCTGCGAACGGCTGACATGTCGTGAAAACCTCGGGGTTGGAACCAGAAAGTCCCGGATGGTAACAAAAGCTTTTCCGGGCGTCAGCCGCCAAGTTCGCTGAAACCTGTGAGGAAGTGTGGCCCGATGAAACGTTCCGGCAATTCGAACTCGTCGCGGTACTCCACATCCACCAGGTACAGGCCGAACGGATGTGCCGTGACCCCGCCCGTGCGGCGGATGCGGCTTTCCAGTACTTCCTTGGCCCACTCCACCGGGCGCTCGCCCGTGCCGATGGTCATCAGCACCCCGGCAATGTTTCGAACCATATGGTGCAGGAAGGCCCCGGCGCGGATATCCAGCACAATCATCTTGCCGTGTCGGGTCACCCGCAGGTGGTGGACTTCCTTGATCGGCGACTTGGCCTGGCACTGGCCGGCACGAAAGGCACTGAAGTCATGCACGCCCACCAGGTGCTGCGCAGCTTCGGCCATGCGCTCAGCGTCCAGCGGGCGGTGGTTCCAGGTAATTTCTTCGTTGAGGTGCGCCGGGCGAATCTGGTCGTTGTAGATCACGTAGCGATAACGCCGGGCGATCGCCTTGAAGCGCGCATGAAAGTGCGCCGGCATCACCTTGGCCCAGCTGACACTGACGTCATGGGGCAGATTGATGTTGGCGCCCATCACCCACGCTTTCATTGACCGTTCAGCCTGGGTGTCGAAGTGCACCACCTGGCCGCAGGCGTGCACGCCTGCGTCGGTGCGCCCGGCGCACATCAGCGATACCGGTGAATCGGCGACTTTGGACAGGGCCTTTTCCAGGGTTTCCTGCACCGTCAGCACACCGGAGGCCTGGCGCTGCCAGCCGCGATAGCGCGAGCCTTTGTATTCCACGCCAAGGGCGATGCGGTAAAAGCCTGCGGCCGCCATTTCGGCGGCCGCGTTATCTATATTTGCCAAGAACTGAGAGCCTGATGAGTTGCGCAGAGGGGGTCATTATGCCGGTTTGTGCGGGAGCCCACAAAAGCAAAACGGCGCCCCGAAGGGCGCCGCTGCTTTAACAATTGACGATCACGCCAGCCGGCCGAGCATTTCCTTGGCCTCGCCACGCTGGGTCTCATCACCTTCGGTCAGCACTTCAGAGAGGATGTCCCGCGCGCCGTCCGCATCGCCCATGTCGATATAGGCTTGGGCCAGGTCGAGCTTGGTCGCCACCTCATCCGTGCCGGAGAGGAAGTCGAATTCCGGCTCATCGTCGCCCAGCGCAGCGTCTTCCGCAGTAAAGGACGGCTCGATGGACGGATGTTCCAGGCTCTGGGACAGGCGATCCAGCTCGGCATTGACATCATCGAGCTCCGACGCAAAAGCATCAGGCTTGGCGCTTGCTTGCGGCTCATCGGCCAGGGACAGGTCGAAATCTTCCGGCAGATCGAAATCGTCCAGCGCCGCAGGGGTCAGGGTCGGCGGCTCGACAGCAGGCACGTCCTTCATCTGCTCTTCCAGGCCCGAGAGGAAGTCATCATCGGATTGCGCCGAAGCCGGTGCATCAGGTTGCAGGTCCAGGTCAAAGTCCGAAAGGTCATCCGGAGCGGCGTTGGCTTCGGTCTGTTGCTGCAGAAGCGACTCGAATGTCTGCTGATCGCCCTTGACCTCAGCCGGGGATGCCTCTTCCAGATCGTCCAGGCTCAAATCGAAATCGGTGTCGAAGGCCTCTGGCGCAGGCTCAGTCGGCTTGTCTTCGAGCAAATCCTTGACGTATTGAGCGTCCAGAGCGGCGGCGGCAACCGCAGCGCTGACGCCCGCCGCCAACACGGCCATGGCCGGGAAGCGGCTTTTGAGCTGCTCGACCTGGGCGTGGTTTTCACCATTGGCTACCAGCTGACGCTCTTGGGTGACGAAGCCGTCCTTGTCGTTTTGCAGGCCGTAGACTTCCATCAGCTTCAAACGCAGGTCGCTGCGCTTGGGCTCATGCTTGATTGCCTGCTGCAGCACATCGGCGGCCTGGTTCAGGTGGCCACGGTCGATATGGGATTGGGCCTGGGCCAGCGAATCGCTGGAGTTTGCCGGGGCGACAGCAACAGCCAGCGGCGCAAGTACAGAGGCAACGGTCGGCACAACAACTGCCGGCTCAACGACTGGGGCCGCCGCTGGAGCAGCGGCCAACTTGACGCTTGGCGGCGGCACTTCCAGGCCTTCGAAACTGTCCGGCGGCAGGTCGTGGTCAATGTTGGAGGTGAACTCCGGCTCTTCAGCCAGGGCCCGCGCCATGCGCAGGTGCTTTTCCTCTTCGCGGCGAGCATTGCGATGGCGCGCCCACAGCAGCAGAAGCAACAGCACCAACAAAATAGCCGCACCGCCGAGCACGCCGAGCACGACAGGGTTCGTCAGCAAGTCGTTGAATTTGCCCTCGGTGGTGGCAGGCGCAGCATCCGTCTTGACTGGTTCAGCCGCTGGCACAGGCGCTGCTGTCGCTGCATCGGGCACTGCCGGGGCAGCAGCCGGCTCACCTGCCAACTGAGCGGGCATTGCTGCAGTGGCCGGAGCGACCGGAGCGCCCTTTTCAGCCTGTAAACGGGCAAGCTGATCGTTTTTCAGTTGAATCAGTTTTTGCAGCTTGTCCAACTGGCTTTGCAGGTCGGCCGCGCGGCTTTTCAGCTCTTCGTTGTCGCGACGGGTAGTGTCCAGTTGCTCCTGGGTCATCGCCAGTTTGTCGCTCAGTACCGCGCTGTCGCCAGCCTTGCCTTTGGCGCCCTTCTTGGCCGCTTCGGCCGAAACCAGGCTCAGGTTGTCCTTAGCGTTGGTACTCGCTGGCGCGTTGCCAGCTTGGGTGCGCTTGGTGGCGTCCAGTTGCTGCTTGCCCGCCGCAGGGTTGGTGGCGACGCGCCGGCCCTGGCGCCAGGCGGCATTCTGCGCGCGGACTTCGGCTATCGCCTGAGGTTGTGGCAGCGCGGTGCTTTCTACGGTATCCGGCAGGCGCAGGACCTGGCCGGTTTTCAGGCGGTTGATATTGCCGTCGATAAACGCGTCCGGGTTGAGCGCCTGGATCGCCAGCATGGTCTGCTGGACCGAGCCGCCATTGCGATTCTTCGCGGCAATTTCCCACAAGGTGTCGCGGGGGGTGGTGGTGTGCTGCGCCGCTTTGCTCACGGCTGGCGCGGTGCTGGCCGGCGCCGCCACACGCGGGGCAGGCGCGGCGGCCGTCGGTGCCGGCTGGTCGAACTTGGCCGGGTCGAGCAATACGCTGTAATCGCGCATCAAACGGCCATTGGGCCATTGCACCTGCAGCAGGAAGCGTACGTAGGAGTCCGGCAGCGGCTTGCTTGAGGTGACACGCACCACGCTGCGGCCGTTGGGATTGACCACCGGGGTAAACGTCAGGTCATTGAGGAACGCCTGGCGATCGACGCCCGCATCCACAAACGCCTGGGATGAGGCCAGGCTCGGCGTGATCTCGGAAGCCGTGAGGCCACCGACATCGAGCAATTCGATCTCCACCGCCAACGGCTGGTTCAACTTCGACTTGAGGGTCATCTCCCCCAGCTGCAGCGCCTGCGCCATACCGGAGGACAGCGCCGAGGCGGCCGCTATTGCTAACACCAGTTTGCGAACTTGAACCATAGCCTCATCCTTTGTTTGAACACTCCCCGGCCTGCGAGAAGGTTGGTAACCGCTGCCATAAGGCATGGCGAGCCGATAGGTTACCGACGCGCTTCTGTTCTGCTTTGGGCCAAGCATAGCGCCTGGCTAGAATCAATCTACAAATTGCCGCCAAGTATCTTTTACACAAGGTCTTTTATCAACAACTGCGCCAGCTGTACGGCGTTCAGTGCGGCGCCTTTGCGTACGTTATCTGACGTCAGCCACAGATTTAGTTCCGCCGGGTCATCCACGCCCCTGCGGACCCGCCCTACATAAATAACATCCTGGCCTACTGCGTCGCCCACTGCGGTGGGATAGTCGCCCTCGTCCACAAGCTCTATACCTGGCGCTGCGTCGAGTGCGCGGGTCACGGCGGCGAGATCGACCGCTGCGCCCAGTTGCAGAGACACAGTCAGGCTATCGCCAAAAAACACCGGGGCTTGAACGCACGTTGCGGAAATCTTTAGCAAAGGTAATTCCAGCACTGCACGCAGTTCATGGACCAGGCGCTTTTCCAAGGCTGTATGACCCTGGGCGTCTGGCGTGCCGACTTGCGCCAACACATTGAAGGCCACCTGACGATCAAAGAACGTCGGTTCCAGCGGGCGCATGTTCAGCAGCTCGGCGGTTTGCCGTGCCAGCTCGCTGACCGCCTCACGCCCCTGGGCCGACATCGCCAGGTTGGCGGTGACGCTCACGCGCTGGATATCCAGCAGGCCACGCAAGGGCGTCAGGACCACCGCCAGGTTGGTCGCCGACGGGCTTGGGCTGCCGAGTTGGAACGGTTTTACCAGGCCATCAAGCACATGGGCGTTGGCTTCCTGCACCACTTGCGGCGCTTGCGCGGCCGGCAAGGCGCCAGACAAGTCGATCACCGAGCAACCCGCCGCCGTGGCACGCGGGGCGAAACTCAAGGTCACCGCCGGCCCCGCCGCAAAAAACGCCAGCTGCACTTTGCTGAAGTCGAACTCATCGACCTCCCTCACCCGCACGTTCTTGCCGCGAAACGGCACGGACGCGCCAGCCGAGTTGTTGCCCGCCAGCAAATGCAGGGTGCCCACCGGGAAGCTCAACTCTTCAAGGATCTGCACCAGGGTTTCGCCAACGGTGCCGGTGGCGCCGATTACGGCGATATCAAAGGTCTGGGTCATGGGGGCTGCCTCGGGCATTGCGGGGGAGCGGCACTTTACCGGGTGGTGGGGGGTGAGGCAATTAACCCAGCTTTTGTGGTGTGGCTGATGGCCCCTTCGCGAGCAAGCCCGCTCCAACATTCGACCGAGTTTCGTCAGTTGAAATGCAATCAAATGTGGGAGCTGGCTTGCCTGCGATAGCGCCCGAAAGAACAATAAAAAACCCGCGCCTGTCACCAGAACGCGGGTTTCTCATCTTGCCTCAAGCGATCAACGCTCCAGCAAAATCCGCAACATACGACGCAACGGCTCAGCCGCGCCCCACAGCAGTTGGTCACCAACGGTGAACGCGCCCAGGTACTGGGTACCCATGTTCAGCTTACGCAGACGCCCCACCGGTACATTCAGGGTGCCGGTGACCTTGGTCGGGCTCAGCTCCTGCATGCTGATATCACGGTTGTTCGGCACCAGCTTGACCCATGGGTTGTGCTGGCTGATCAGCCCTTCGATATCGGCAATCGGCACGTCTTTGTTCAGTTTGATGGTCAGCGCCTGGCTGTGGCAGCGCATCGCGCCGATACGCACGCAGATGCCATCCACCGGGATCGGGCTCTTGAAGCGACCGAGGATCTTGTTGGTCTCGGCCTGGGCCTTCCACTCTTCGCGGCTCTGGCCGTTCGGCAGTTCTTTGTCGATCCATGGGATCAGGCTGCCAGCCAATGGCACGCCGAAGTTCTCGGTCGGGTACGCATCGCTGCGCATGGCTTCGGCCACACGACGGTCGATATCGAGGATCGCACTGGCCGGGTCCGCCAGTTGATCGGCGACGGCTGCGTGGGTGGAGCCCATTTGCTTGATCAGTTCACGCATGTTCTGCGCGCCGGCACCGGAGGCCGCCTGATAGGTCATGGCACTCATCCACTCGACCAGGCCGGCTTCAAACAAACCGCCCAGGCCCATCAGCATCAGGCTGACGGTGCAATTGCCGCCGATGTAGTTCTTGGTGCCGGCGTCCAGTTGCTGGTCGATGACCTTGCGGTTCACTGGGTCCAGAACGATTACCGCATCATCCTGCATGCGCAGGCTCGAGGCGGCGTCGATCCAGTAACCCTGCCAGCCGGCTTCGCGCAGCTTGGGGAAGACTTCGCTGGTGTAGTCGCCACCCTGACAGGTCAGAATCACGTCGAGGGTCTTCAGCTCTTCAATGTTGTAGGCGTCTTTGAGCGGGGCAATATCCTTGCCCACGGACGGCCCTTGGCCACCCACGTTCGAAGTGGTGAAAAACACCGGCTCAATAAGATCGAAATCCTGCTCCTCCAGCATCCGCTGCATGAGCACGGAACCGACCATACCGCGCCAACCGATCAGACCTACACGTTTCATCGCAACTACACCTTGTTAAAAAGTGGGCCGCCTTGCAGCAACAACTGCAAGCGGGCCCGAGAGATTACAGATTCCGCAGCGCGGCGACTACTGCGTCGCCCATTTCTTGCGTACCGACCTTGGTGCAACCCTGCGACCAGATGTCGCCAGTGCGTAAACCCTGGTCCAGCACCAGGCTCACGGCTTTCTCGATGGCGTCTGCGGCGTCGCCCAGGTTGAAGCTGTAACGCAGCATCATCGACACTGACAGAATCGTCGCCAGCGGGTTGGCAATGCCCTGGCCCGCGATGTCCGGCGCCGAGCCGTGGCAAGGCTCGTACATGCCCTTGTTGTTGGTGTCCAGGGACGCCGACGGCAGCATGCCGATGGAACCGGTGAGCATCGACGCCTGGTCGGACAGGATGTCGCCGAACAGGTTGTCGGTGACGATCACGTCGAACTGCTTCGGCGCGCGCACCAGTTGCATGGCGGCGTTGTCGACGTACATGTGGCTCAGTTCGACGTCCGGGTAGTCCTTGGCCACTTCTTCGACGATTTCGCGCCACAGCTGGCTGGAAGCCAATACGTTGGCTTTATCCACCGAGCAAACCTTTTTGCCACGCACGCGGGCCATGTCGAAGCCGACACGGGCGATACGGCGGATTTCGCTCTCGCTGTACGGCAGTGTGTCGTAGGCCTGGCGCTCACCATTCTCCAACTCACGCACGCCGCGTGGCGAGCCGAAATAGATACCGCCGGTCAGCTCACGCACGATCAGGATATCCAGGCCCGCCACCACTTCCGGTTTGAGGCTCGAGGCATCGGCCAGTTGCGGATAGAGGATCGCCGGGCGCAGGTTGCCGAACAGGCCCAGTTGCGCGCGAATTTTCAGCAGGCCGCGCTCAGGGCGGATGTCACGTTCGATCTTGTCCCATTTCGGGCCACCCACGGCGCCGAGCAGTACGGCGTCAGCCGCGCGGGCGCGGTCCAGGGTTTCGTCGGCCAGCGGCACGCCGTGCTTGTCGATGGCCGCGCCGCCGATCACGTCGTGGCTCAGCTCAAAGCCCAGGCTGTACTTGCTGTTGGCGAGTTCCAGGACCTTGACCGCTTCGGCCATGATTTCCGGACCAATACCGTCGCCAGGGAGAATCAGAATCTGCTTGCTCATGCGTTCCTCATTTCATCAAGCGACCCGCCCGTGGGCAGGTCGGGAAAAATCAATCAGCGTTCAGCCCAGACCACCAGCACATCGGTGCTGAAGGTGCCGTCGGCTTGAATTTCGTAATAGTCGCGCACTTCCTGGCCCATCGCCGTTTGCAGCTCAAGGATTGCGGCGCGCAATACCTCTGGCGTGCGCATGCGCTCGACCCACGAGGTGTATTCCAGGCGCAGGCGCTGACGGCTGCTGTTGCGTACGTGCAAACCGGCTTCGCTGAGCTGGCGCATCCATTCGGCGGCGGAGTAATCGCGCACGTGGCTGGTGTCGCGCAGTACTTCGACGGTTTGCAGGTAAGTGTCCAACAGCGGGCTGCCCGGTGACAAGACGTCCACGAAGGCCACCACGCCGCCTGGCTTGAGCACCCTGCGCACTTCACGCAGGGCCAGGCCAAGGTCGCTCCAGTGGTGGGCCGAATAGCGGCTGAACACGAAGTCGAACTCGCCGTCGGCGAACGGCAGGCGTTCAGCGGCGCCCTGTACGGTGCGGATGTTGTCCAGGCCGCGTTCTACAGCTGCGCCGGCAACTACGTCGAGCATCTGCTGGGAAAGGTCGTAGGCCACGACTTCTTTGACCAGCGGCGCCACATTGAAACTCACATGACCGGCGCCGCAGCCCAAATCCAGCAGTCGCGCACTGCCCTGCCCGGCCAGTTCGGCCTGGAGCAGCGCGAATTCGGTGCCTTGGGCGTGCACGGCACTGCTCAGGTAGGCCGAGGCTTGCTCGCCGAATTGTTTTTGCACGACTTGGGTGTGGGCGGTGGTGGTCATGGTGGTTTTCCTTGGGTTTTGGGGTGTTGGTACGGGCGCTATCGCAGCGATGCGGCGACCCGACAAGCCAGCTCCCACACTTGACCGTGTTCACAGGTCAAAATGTGGGAGCGGGCTTGCCCGCGATGGGGCCCGCACGGCCTACCTCACATCAAGCATCACGAAACAACCAAGGCTGGCTAGCCCGGTGCTTGGCCTCAAACGCCGCAATCGCATCCCCGTCCTGCAAGGTCAGGCCAATGTCATCCAGGCCGTTGATCAGGCAGTGCTTACGGAACGCGTCGACTTCAAAGTGATACACCTTACCGTCCGGACGGGTCACGGTTTGCGCGGCCAGGTCGACGGTCAGTTGGTAGCCCACATCAGCCTCAACCTGCTTGAACAGCTCGTCGACTTCTTCGTCAGTCAGGATGATCGGCAACAAACCGTTCTTGAAGCTGTTGTTGAAGAAGATGTCGGCATAGCTCGGCGCGATGATGCTGCGAAAGCCATATTCTTCCAGGGCCCACGGCGCGTGCTCACGGCTGGAGCCGCAGCCGAAGTTTTCCCGGGCGAGCAATACGCTGGCGCCCTGGTAACGCTCGGCGTTGAGCACAAAATCCTTGTTCAACGGGCGCTTGGAGTTGTCCTGGTAGGCGTAGCCCACGTCCAGGTAGCGCCACTCGTCGAACAGGTTCGGGCCGAAACCGGTGCGCTTGATCGACTTCAAGAACTGCTTGGGGATGATCTGGTCGGTGTCCACGTTGGCACGGTCCAACGGCGCGACTAAACCTGTGTGTTGTGTAAAAGCACGCATCGGGTATTCCTCAGATCAATTCGCGAACGTCGATGAAACGACCGTTGACGGCAGCCGCAGCGGCCATGGCCGGGCTGACCAAGTGGGTACGCCCACCGGCGCCCTGGCGCCCTTCGAAGTTACGGTTGGAGGTGGACGCGCAATGCTCGCCCGACTCCAAACGGTCCGGGTTCATCGCCAGGCACATCGAGCAGCCCGGCTCACGCCATTCAAAACCGGCTTCGAGGAAGATCTTGTCCAGGCCTTCCGCCTCGGCTTGCGCCTTCACCAGGCCCGAACCTGGCACCACGATGGCTTGCTTGATGGTCGAAGCAACTTTGCGGCCCTTGGCGATCACCGCTGCAGCGCGCAGGTCTTCGATCCGCGAGTTAGTGCAGGAACCGATGAATACGCGATCCAGCTGGATGTCGGTAATCGCCTGGTTGGCTTTCAAACCCATGTACTTCAAGGCGCGCTCGATGGAGCCGCGCTTGACCAGGTCGGTTTCTTTAGCCGGGTCTGGCACGTTCTGGTCGACGGCCAGGACCATTTCCGGCGAAGTGCCCCAGCTGACTTGCGGCTTGATCTGGGCTGCGTCGAGCTCAACCACAGTGTCGAACACTGCATCGGCGTCGGACACCAGGTCTTTCCAGGCTTCGACCGCAGCGTCCCAATCAGCACCTGCTGGTGCGAACGGACGGCCTTTGACGTATTCGACGGTCTTCTCGTCCGCCGCCACCATGCCCACGCGGGCACCGGCTTCGATGGACATGTTGCAGATGGTCATGCGGCCTTCGATGGACAGGTCGCGAATCGCACTGCCAGCGAACTCGATGGCATGGCCGTTACCGCCGGCGGTGCCGATCTTGCCGATTACCGCCAGCACGATGTCTTTAGCGGTCACGCCGAACGGCAATTTGCCCTCAACGCGCACCAGCATGTTCTTCATCTTTTTGGCGACCAGGCACTGGGTGGCGAACACATGCTCCACCTCGGACGTGCCGATGCCGTGGGCCAGGGCGCCAAACGCGCCGTGAGTGGAGGTATGGGAGTCGCCGCAAACCACGGTCATGCCCGGCAAGGTCGCGCCCTGCTCCGGGCCGATCACGTGGACGATGCCTTGACGCACGTCATTCATCTTGAATTCGGTGATGCCATATTCGTCGCAGTAATCGTCGAGGGTCTGCACCTGCAAACGCGACACGGTGTCGACGATGGCGTCGATGCCGCCCTTGCGCTCAGGGGTGGTCGGTACGTTGTGGTCCGGGGTAGCGATGATCGAGTCGACGCGCCAGGGCTTGCGCCCGGCCAGTCGCAGGCCTTCGAACGCTTGGGGCGAGGTCACTTCATGGATGATGTGACGGTCGATATAGATCAGCGACGAACCATCGTCGCGCCGTTTCACTTCATGGGAATCCCAAAGCTTGTCGTAAAGCGTTTTGCCGGCCATCAGTCGGTCCTCATCATCGGTGCTTCTATACGCCGGGCTTTTCAATAACCCTTTGGCTTGTGAGGCTGATGGTATGGCGCTACATTAAATAACTCAAATTCATATTTTTTATGCTTTGGATTACCAACTGGAATACCACCATGGACCTGGCCAACCTCAATGCTTTTATCGCCATCGCCGAGACTGGCAGTTTCTCCGGCGCCGGTGAACGCCTGCACCTGACCCAACCCGCCATCAGCAAACGCATTGCCGGCCTGGAGCAACAACTAAAGGTACGATTGTTCGACCGCCTGGGCCGAGAAGTCGGCCTGACGGAAGCTGGACGGGCCCTGCTGCCGCGCGCCTATCAGATCCTCAATGTGCTGGACGACACGCGCCGCGCACTCACTAACCTGACCGGCGAAGTCAGCGGCCGCCTGACCCTGGCCACCAGTCACCATATCGGCCTGCACCGCCTGCCGCCTGTGCTGCGCACCTTTACCCGGGAATACCCGAATGTGGCGCTGGATATTCAGTTCCTCGATTCGGAAGTGGCCTACGAAGAAATCCTCCACGGCCGCGCCGAAGTGGCGGTCATTACCCTGGCGCCGGATCCGCACAATCTCGTACGTGCTACCCCGGTGTGGGACGACCCGCTGGATTTCGTGGTGGCGCCGGAGCACAGCCTGATCAGCAATGGCCGCGTCAACCTGGCCGATATCGCCGGCCACCCCGCGGTTTTCCCGGGCGGCAACACCTTTACTCACCATATTGTCAGCCGGCTATTCGAGGCCCAGGGCCTCACGCCGAATATCGCAATGAGCACTAACTATTTGGAAACTATCAAGATGATGGTGTCGATCGGCCTGGCCTGGAGCGTTTTACCGCGCACCATGCTCGATGAGCAGGTGGCAAGTATCGCTTTGCCGGGCATACAGCTCAGTCGCCAGCTAGGCTATATCGTGCACACCGAAAGGACGCTGTCGAACGCTGCGCGGGCTTTCATGAGCCTATTGGATGCACAGGTCGATCTGCCAGGGATACCGGCATGACACTGTGCGGCCTCAAGGTCTGAAAGAAACCGCGCTTATACGCCCATCGAGCCAAGGCCCTTTGATAATGCGCAACCCCGTCGATTCCCTGCCACCCCTGCCCCGCATCTACGCCCTTGATCCTCAAGAGGCGGAGCAAAGCTGGGACAGTGCCCCACAACTGCTGGCAGCGCTCAATGCCGCCAGGCTGGGTGCATGGTGCTGGGAGATCGACAGCGGCAGGATAAGCTGGTCGCGGGGCACCCAGGCGCTGTTCGGCTTTGACCCGCGCCAACCGTTGGCCAAGGACCTGGACTATCTCGACCTGCTGGCGCCGCAGGATCGCGCCCGTGTAGTGCGGGCCTTTCACGCCGTACTGGCCGGCGAGCCATTCGAGCAGGCCATGCACCACCACATCCAGTGGCCGGACGGCACCCATCACTGGCTGGAGATCAACGGCAGCCTGGCGCCAGACAAAGCCGGTCGGCGCCGCATGATCGGGGTGATCCGCGAGACCACCCGCCAGCGCGAACGCGAGCACGCGCTCAGCCACTCCGAAAAACGCTTTGCCACCTTGTTCCACCTGTGCCCCAACATGGTATTGCTGACCCGCCAGTCCGACGGCTTGATCAGCGAGGCCAACCAGTATTTCGAAATGCTCTTTGGCTGGCCGCTGGCCGATGCCATCGGCCGCAGCACCCTGGAGCTCGGCCTGTGGCGCCACCCGGAGCAACGTGCGTTGCTGGTCAAGGCCACGCAGCGCAAGGGCCGGCCCATCACCATGGAGGTGCAATTTTGTGCCAGCAACGGCCAGGTCCACGATGGCACCCTCAGCGCGCAAAAGGTCGAGCTGGAGGGTGAGGCGTATTTACTCAGCACCTTTCTCGATACCACCGAGCGCAAAAACGCCGAGCAAGCCCTCAAGGACAGCCAGGAACGCCTCGACCTCGCGCTGGACTCGGCGCAACTGGGCACCTGGGACTGGCACATCCCCACCGGCATGCTCTATGGCTCGGCGCGCGCCGCCCAACTGCACGGCCTGCCGCCCGAACCGTTCCATGAGTCTTTCGACGCGTTTTTCGAAGGCATGCCCAATGAAGAACGCGAAAGCATGCGCAACGCCTACCGCACCCTGCGCGAGGGGCCGGCCGGCAACTATCAACTGACCTACCGCGTGCCCATGGAAGACGGCAGCTCGCGCTACCTTGAAAGCCGTGCCCGCCTGTACCGCGATGATAAAGGCGCGCCGCTGCGGATGGCCGGCACCTTGCTGGACATCACCGACCAAGTGGAACGCGAACAACGCCTGACCGCCTCCGAAGAAAAATTCGCCAGCCTGTTCCAGGCCAGCCCGGACCCCATCTGCGTGACCTGCCTGGACAGCGGCGTGTTTATGGAGATCAACCCTGCCTTTACCCAGACCTTTGGCTGGACCGCCGCCGAGGTGATCGACAAAAGTGCCGAGCAGATCGGCCTGTGGGACGAGTCGAGCAAACGCCTGCAGCGAATCGAGCGGGTAATCCGCGAGCAAACGCTGAGCAATGTGGCGATTGTGGCGCATCACAAAAACGGACAGAGCCTGACGTGCGTGATTTCCAGCCGTTTGATCAAGGTCGGCGACCAGCCATGCATCGTCACCACGCTGCGGGACATCACTCAGCAACAACGCTCGGAAGCTGCACTCAAAGCCAGCGAGGAGAAGTTCGCCAAGGCCTTCCACTCCAGCCCCGACGCGATTTCCATCACCGAGCGCGACACCGGCCGTTATGTGGAGGTCAACGACGGTTTCTGCCGCCTGACCGGCTATCGCGCCGAGGACGCCATAGGCCTGACCCTTTACCAGATCGGTATCTGGGCCGATGAAAACCAACGCGCGGCGCTATTGGCCGAATTGCAGATCAAAGGGCGCATCCACCACCTGGAAATGCTCTGGCACAACAAGCGCGGCGAGTTGCTGGCGGTGGAAGTCTCGGTGGAGCCCATCACCCTGAATGAAACCCCGTGCCTGCTGCTGACGGCGCGGGACGTGAGCCTGCTGAAAAACGCCCAGGCACAGATCCGCCACCTGGCCTACCACGACCCGTTGACCAACCTGCCCAATCGCGCCCTACTGATGGACCGCCTGAGCCAGCAGATTGCCCTGCTCAAGCGCCACAATTTGCGCGGTGCGCTGCTGTTCCTGGACCTTGACCACTTCAAGCACATCAACGACTCCCTCGGCCATCCGGTCGGCGACTCGGTGCTGAAGATCGTCACCGCACGCCTGGAGGCCAGCGTGCGCATGGAAGACACCGTGGCGCGCCTGGGCGGCGATGAGTTCGTGGTGCTGCTCAGTGGGCTGGACGGTTCGCGCATGGAAGTCAGCAATCAGGTGCAAGAACTGGCCGACACCCTGCGCG
The DNA here is from genome assembly GCF_900005865.1 of Pseudomonas sp. 58 R 12. Lineage (NCBI taxonomy): Bacteria > Pseudomonadati > Pseudomonadota > Gammaproteobacteria > Pseudomonadales > Pseudomonadaceae > Pseudomonas > Pseudomonas sp. 58 R 12. The sequence continues at coordinate 282,468 of NZ_CVTP01000028.1, read as the reverse complement.
AATTACTCTCGGAGCCGATGTTCCTCGATGGCCATCGTTTGCAGGTCACGCCGAGTATTGGCGTGGCGCTGATTCCCGACCATGGCACCACGCCGGCGGACTTGCTCAAGCGCGCCGACATCGCCCTGTATCGCGCCAAGGACTCAGGGCGCAACACCACGCAGATGTTCCATAACAGCATGCAAAAAACCGCCAGCGAACGCCTGCGCATGGAGACCGACTTGCGCCTGGCGCTGTCGCGCGGTGAGTTCAGCGTGCATTACCAGCCGCAAGTGGATGCACGCGGCAACAAGATCGTCGGCGCCGAGGCGCTGGTGCGCTGGCAGCACCCGCAGCTGGGCGCGCAGTCGCCGTCCGAATTCATCAAGGTACTGGAGGACAGCGGCCTGATCCTTGAAGTTGGCACCTGGATCCTTGATGAAGCCTGCGCGGCCTTTCAACAACTGATCGCGGAAGGCCTGGTAGACCCGTTGAACTTCAGCCTATGCGTGAACATCAGCCCTCGGCAGTTTCGCCAGAACGATTTTGTGGAGCGGGTGGAGCGCAGCCTCAAGCAGCACCAATTGCCGTTCAGCCTGCTGAAACTGGAAATCACCGAAGGCATCGTGATTCAGAACCTGGACGACACCATCAGCAAAATGCGCCGCCTGAAAAAACTCGGCGTGAGCTTTGCGATGGATGACTTCGGCACCGGTTACTCATCGCTCACTTACCTCAAGCGCCTGCCGGTGGATGCGCTGAAGATCGACCAATCCTTTGTGCGTGACGCCACTCACGACCCCAACGACGCCGAGATCATCCGCGCCATTGTGGCGATGGCTCGCAGCCTGAACCTGGTGGTGATCGCCGAGGGTGTGGAAACCCAGGATCAACTGACATTTCTGCAGGGCTTGGGTTGCCATCTGTACCAAGGCTATTGGCACAGCCGACCACTGCCGATGATCGGATTCAGGGAGCTGTTGATCGCCGACAAGGGTCGGGTTTAAACCAGTTTCAGTGAAACCCTGCAACACCGCGGCGGCCTGGGGGCGGACACTCGTCGTGACCATGGGCATTAAGCGAGGAGAAGGTTCAATGGCAGACGTACTCATATCATTAACGCTTAATGAAATAGGTGGACGCGTCCACAGCGAAAAACGCTAAAACTTTATAAAGCAGTGTCTGAAATAAAAAAGCACGTTGATCCTGCGGCAGATTAATCGGCCAGTTGAATCACACAACTAAGCCTTCACAAGTGCGTAGTCGTTCAACCTTTCAAAGCGTGCATACAGGTCAACGTGCTAAACCACGAACTACAGTTAAAGTGGCATCCATGCGAACATTCCGTGGTGAGCCCTTTGCGGCTACATGGGTCAAATCGGACAGTTATCGGCGTTATCAGACCAGCGCAATCGCCTGCCCACCGGTGGGCCGGCCACCTCTGCGCCCGTAATACTCTTCACTTCCATCCACCACCGCAACCGAGTGCCCGCGTCTGTTGACCATACCGATCAACGACCTGTCGGCCAAGTCACGCGCCGACACGCGTTGCATATGATCCTTTAACCCCAAACGCTTAAGGCCCTCCCCCGGCCCACTTTCATCCTCTCGATCGTTAAGACTTCTTATGGCTGCATCAAAGCTTCTGTTCGCGAATCCATCGTTATTCTCTATTTGCGCACGCTTGGCAGAGCACGCAAAAAGGAAGTGTGCATCCTTGAGCATTTCCCGATCATTCATGCGAACAAAGTCGGCACCGCGAATAGCGCTGTCCAACTCAGATTCTTTCAACGTCAACGCGAACCCATCGCGCATAACAACTTTATAAGCGTCTGCAACCTTCTCAACAGACTTATAGATGTCCGTTGGGCTTTGGCCAAACTTCGCCATCGCCGCCTTGATCGCCGAGACCGTTACGCAGTTACCTTTGCTTCCCTGCCTAAAGCCATTCCAGATGTTGTTGGGTTTTGCACCGTTACGCTTATTAGACAGTTCGGGAATGGGCTCTTTTGGCTTGTTGACGGGTGTCGTATCGGGAGCGGGCTGCACACGCGGCTGAGGTAGAGGTAAGTCGTTGCTTTTTGGCTCCGGCGGGCGCACTTCTCCCTGCAGAAGACTCTGCAATTGGCTGAAGAGCTGCTTGAACAGTTCGGTCAGCATGCCCATCAAGGCAATTGGGGTGGGGTTATTTGCGAAGCTACCGGGCTTGATCTCTGTGCGGGGGGCTGGTGGTGCGGTACGAACGTTATTCTGGAGCCCTGAATCACACGAGGCACGAACAGAATAGTCAGGTGCCCGGTAAGGATTGATAGTGGGTTGCGTAGCGTGGCTATGGCTTATTGATGACATGCTTCAAATCTCTTTGAGTGTTCCCTGACCTAACGGGTCAGGGAACGGACATTTATGTTCAACGCTTCAAGACAGCAGGCTCAGAAACGTGAACGCAGGCTTGGCCTGGCAGCGCGATGGTCGTCGAATCGGCTCCGGGAGTGCCTGCTGGAATCGTTCACCAAGTCATCCGGTGCGGGGGCTGTAAGGTCCGGAGCAGGCCGGGTCTCAGGCTTCGGATCAGCCGTGGTCGTGTTAGGTTCGACCGGCGTTGCAGGCGCTTTGGGTTCGGGTTTGTTAACGGTCGCCGGAGTGACTTGAGGCTGTAGCAACGGCGAGGTATCGAGCTTCGGAATGACCGTTGATGTCAGCGACGGTTGTTTATCGACCTTCGGGTTCACCACTGTTGGCGGCTGGGGTTGGGCATCGACCTTTGGCGTAACCAATGCCGGTAGCGCGGGCTGCACATCGACCTTAGGGGTGAGCACGGGCTGTGGCGCAATTTTTTCGCCTGTATGGGGGCAGTGACAGCCCTGGACCTGCACCGTCACGTTGATTTCGGAAGACAACTTATTATTTTGCGCAGTATCAGTGACTGAAGTCATAGTCGGTTTTGCGGCGAGCTTGCCGTCAGGTGTCATGGTCATCTGGGTCTGCCCATCCGGCTTTACCTTCACGTCCGGGCCCGGCTTGACCGGTGTCTTGGCATCCGCAAGCGGCTCGATCCCAGGTTTAACGTTCGTATCCGCAACGACTTTAAGATCAGGACCAGGCTTCACCGGCGTCCTGGCATCCACTTGCGTTTCCATCTTGGGTTTAACGCTTTTATCTGCAATGACTTTAGAATCAGAGCTAGGCTTCACCGGCGTCCTGGCATCCGTTTGCGGTTCCATCTTGGGTTTAACGCTTGTATCTGCAATGACTTTAGGATCAGAGCCAGGCTTCACCGGCGTCCTGGCATCCGTTTGCGGTTCCATCTTGGGTTTACCATTTGTATCTGCAACGACCTTTGGATCAGGGCCAGGCTTCAGTTGGGATTGAGCATCCAGTTCACCGGGCATCTTGGGCAGTACGCCCATACCCGCAAGCATGCTTCGCATCGCCTTGACCGCAAACTCAAACATGGCGAACAACTTTTCCAGCGATTCTTTATTAACGGTCAGATTATTTTCTTTGGGCGCCGGGCTGCTGTCTTTCAGAAACTTACTTACATTATCCGCCGCCGGAGATAGTTCGAGCGGTTTATTCACCTGTACGGACGGCTGACTAAGGTGTGCATATTCTGCGTTCATTGGCACAAACGGTTTGGTCGATACATTAGACATATTTCTATTCCTTAGACCACGCTCAACCCTGCGCTGACAGGAGAGCGAGTTATTGATGTGGAGTGTGAATCAACGGTGAGTTCGACAAACTCGAAAGATTCGTGGGGCGAAACGGCAACGAGTTCCGAAAAATCGAGGCTTATATAAGGAAACCAAATAACCAGTCGAGCATTTAGCCTATGGACATCCAGTATAAAACCGCGAAGGTGTACGGCCTGCGCGCCTCAAGATATGACACTAAAGGCAACACCCTGACAGAAAGTAACTTCAGGAAAACAACAAACCTTTTTGACGCGCGCAACTTATGCTAACTAACGCGCACGCAAGTACTTCAACACCCTTCCATCAAGGCCAACCTGTTAAAACCTCGTAGCAGTCGAACCCGACACTCATGCTTATTTGCATATATCTCGCGACAACATGGCAACCCTCCAAGCGCCATCCAGGCTGAACACTGCCCTGAACAGGGCGCATTGTCGCTACACCGTTATTTTTCAGACAAAAAAAGGCGCCTTTCGGCGCCCCTTACAGCAAAAGATGAAACACTTATATATGTAAACCTAATCTTGCAACGCCATCGACCGCTCACGCTGGCTGGGCATACCCAGCAAACGTCCGACCTGCTCCAGATCAGTTTCCCTACGCATCAACGTAAACAACTCCACCGCTTCAGGGTAATTGCGGGTGAGCATCGCTAGCCATTGCTTCAAACGCCCCGGCGCTTGGCGCTCGGTCAGTTGCGCCACTGACTGGGTCCAGAAGTCTTGGAGCATGGGCTGCATGTCTGCCCAAGTCATCTCAACCACGTCCTCGCCCGCCCGCGCCGCAGCGATCTGCCGTGCCAGGTCAGGACGCGCGACCAGGCCGCGGCCCAGCATGATGTCTTCGGCGCCGCTGATTTCGCGGCAACGCTTCCAGTCGTCGACACTCCAGATATCGCCATTGGCGAACACCGGCACCTTGACCACGTCCTGCACCCGCGGGATCCACTCCCAGTGGGCGGGCGGTTTGTAGCCATCGGTCTTGGTGCGTGCATGCACCACGATATGCGCAGCGCCGCCTTCCGCCAGGGCCGTGGCGCAAACCAGGGCGCCGTCCGGGCTGTCGAAGCCCAGGCGCATCTTGGCGGTTACCGGGATATGGGCAGGCACAGCGCGACGGACGTGTTCGACAATCTGGTTGAGCAGCTCCGGCTCCTTGAGCAGCACCGCACCACCGCGCGACTTGTTGACGGTCTTGGCTGGGCAGCCGAAATTCAGGTCGATGACCTGCGAACCCAATTCGCAGGCCAAGGCCGCATTTTCGGCCAGGCACACCGGGTCGGAGCCGAGCAATTGCACGCGCAGCGGTACGCCCGCGGCGGTGTGGGCACCGTGCAGCAGTTCCGGGGCGAGCTTGTGGAAATACGCAGGGGTGAGCAGGCGGTCATTGACGCGGATGAACTCGGTCACGCACCAGTCAATACCGCCGACTCGGGTCAGCACGTCCCGCAGGATGTTGTCGACCAACCCCTCCATGGGCGCCAAAGCAATTTGCATGGAAAACACTCAACAAAAATCGTGGCGCAGTTTACTGGGTTTCCCACAGCAACCGTTAACCCCCTGTCAGGGCGGGGCCATAACCGTCGAGAAACTCCGCGGGCATGCGCTTGGGCTTGCCGCTGGACAGCTCGATGCAGACAAAGGTGGTGTGTGCGCGCAACAAAGTGACGCCGTCACGCGGGCGTACCAGTTGGAAGCGCCGGGTCATCTTCAGGCGTTGGTCCCAGTCGACGATCCAGGTGGCCAGTTGCAGCTCATCGCCTTCGTAGCCTGCGGCCAGGTAATCGATCTCGTGCCGCACCACGGCCATGGCGCGGTCAAGTCGACGATATTCGGTCAGGTCCAGCCCCAGGCGCTGGGAATGGCGCCAGGCGCAGCGCTCCAGCCAAGACACATACACCGCGTTATTGGCGTGCCCCAGGCCGTCGATGTCTTCAGGGGCGACCTGCAGATCGATGATAAACGGCGTTGCCAAATCCCAGCCCATGCCTTGCTCCAGTCGATTAATGTCGGCGGGAGGAGTGTATCAGGCGCTTTGCCGCTCCTGTAGACAGCAGCCGGCCAGCAATGCCAGCACACCGTCGATCACCCGTGGATCGGCCAGCACTTTCTGGTGACCGCCCTGCTCCAGGCGCAGCAGGCGGCTGTCGAACCAGGCTTCGTGAATGGCTTGCGACGCCTTGACCGGGACGAACGTATCGTCTTCGGCATGCACGATCAGGCCGGGGATATTCATCTGGTAGTGGGCCACATCCAAGTGTTTGAGCGGCATGCCGAACGTCAACTCGACCTCCTGGATAAACGCCGAACGCGCCCGCGCTGGCAAACCGACCATCTTGGTAAAGCCGCGTAGCGCATCCAGAAAGCGTGACGGCGCGGCAATACTCACCAACGCCTCGGTACGCAAGCCCAACTGCACTGCCAGCATCGCACTGGCACCGCCCATTGAATGGCCGATCACGGCATGCAGCGGCGGCAACTCTGCCGCCGCCTCAAGCATGGCGCGAGCAAAGAGCAGCACATGGGCTTCGCGCCCCGGCGAACGGCCATGGGCGGGACCGTCCAGGGCAATCACCGAATAACCATTGTCGACCAACGCAGTGATCAGGCTCGCGAACTGAGTGGGCCGCCCTTCCCAACCGTGCATCAACAACGCCGCAGGCCCCTGGCCCCAACGCAAGGCAGACAAACCGAAACGCAAGGTAATGCGCTCCGATTGCGCCAGCAGCGGCAGCTCCCAATCGCGCGGCGGTAGATGGCGCGGCGTCATGAAGGCGCGACGCATCTTGTTGGCCACCATTTGCGGAGCGAGGTGTCCCAGCGTACCGTTGAAGCGACGAGTCCAGGTTAGCGTGCCCATCATGAGAGCCCTCTTCTAGCGCACCGCCGACTTGGCGGCGCGCAGCACACGGTCAGACAATTCACCAGGACCCAGCGCGCGGGCCAGGGCCAGGCCACCGATCATCAGCGCCATGTCAGCCAGGCCTTTGTCAGTGTCTTCAGGGCTGGCGGCGAGCTGCGCAGCCATCAACTCGCAGTGCTCATTAAGTGCCTGGCGGAACTCATCCGGCAGACGGCTCATTTCGCCCACCGTGGCCGGGATCGGGCATGCCTGGGCGGTTGAGTCACGGTGCTTGCGCGACAAATAGAACGCCGCCACCAGGCTTCTGCGCTCTTCCCCGGTCAGCTGTGGATCGATGTCGTCGATCGAGGCGCGACGCTTGGCCAGCAACTGTGTAAAGGCCTCCAGCATCAGCGCGTCCTTGCTTTCGAAGTGCGCGTAGAAACCACCGACGGTCAGCCCCGCGGCCCCCATGACCTCACCCACACTTGGTTCTGCCGGGCCACGCTGGATCAACGCGGCGCTGGCAGCCTGCAGAATGCGTTCGCGGGTTTGCGCTTTTTTATCGCTCATCATTGCCTCCGATGTTCATGGGTTGAATATTATTACCATAATAATATTTGGCAAGCGACAGGCGTGACCATTGGTCAGAAGATATAAAGGGAATTGAGAGAGGAATTGGCCAAACGCCAGACAAACAAAAGGGCCATTCAATAATTGAATGACCCTTAAAAATCCCGCAGAGCGGGTAATCGTGGCGTCCCCTAGGGGACTCGAACCCCTGTTACCGCCGTGAAAGGGCGGTGTCCTAGGCCACTAGACGAAGGGGACACAAACCTTCTATACACTGATCAGCGCTGAGAACTGATCGATTCAAGGACCGAGTGACCGCAACCTTGAACCTGTAAAATTGGTGGAGCTAAACGGGATCGAACCGTTGACCTCTTGCATGCCATGCAAGCGCTCTCCCAGCTGAGCTATAGCCCCGGATTTTTCGTCTCTCGACGCAGCAGACCTTTCGAACTGCTTGTTGAAACTGGCGTCCCCTAGGGGACTCGAACCCCTGTTACCGCCGTGAAAGGGCGGTGTCCTAGGCCACTAGACGAAGGGGACAAAACCTTCTGTACATCAACTCAAGGACGGTGTGGCCAGACCTTGAACCTGTAAATTGGTGGAGCTAAACGGGATCGAACCGTTGACCTCTTGCATGCCATGCAAGCGCTCTCCCAGCTGAGCTATAGCCCCTCATCGGTGAGGACGGGGCGAATCTTAATGGCGGTTTAGAAGTGTGTCAAATTTATTTTCAACAATTTCCAAAGTTTTTTGCCGGGATAACAATCACTTACCGGTGAAACCCCGGAAAACCGGGGTTTCACCGTTGCAGCAGCCTGCTTAGGCGATAGCAGCCAGCAGTTTTTCCCACTCTTTGTTTTCTTTCTTCGACACACCACCAAGCAAATCAAGGGCTTGGCGTAGACGGAAACGCGTCAGGTCCGGGCCGAGAATTTCCATCGCATCGAGTACCGACACCGAACTGGCCTGCCCGGTGATCGCGGCAAACATCAAAGGCATGGCGTCGCGCAGCTTCAATTCCAGGGACTCCACCACCGCCTGGATGGTCGCGGTGATCGCATCCTTCTCCCATTGGCGCAGGCTTTCGAGCTTCCACAGGATTAATTGCATCAACTGGCGAACCTGATCACCGGAGAGTTTCTTGGACTCAAACAGCTTGGCATCCGGGTTCACGCCACCCGCGAAAAAGAAGCTGGCCAACGGTGCGACCTGGCTGAATGTTTCCACCCTGCCCTGCACCAGCGGCGCGATCTTCATCATGTACTCAGGGTTCAACGCCCACTGCTGCACGCGGCTGGCGAACTCTTCCACCGGCAAGTCACGCAGCCATTGGCCATTGAGCCACGACAGCTTCTCGATATCGAAGATCGGCCCGCCCAGAGACACGCGGGAAAGGTCGAAGTTGTCGACCATTTCCTGCAGCGAGAACTTCTCGCGCTCGTCCGGCATCGACCAGCCCATGCGACCCAAGTAGTTGAGCATGGCTTCCGGCATGAAGCCCATGCGCTCGTAGAAGGTCACCGAGGTCGGGTTCTTGCGCTTGGACAGCTTGCTCTTGTCCGGGTTACGCAGCAGCGGCATGTAGCACAGCTGCGGCTGTTCCCAGCCGAAGTACTCGTAGAGCAGGATCAGTTTCGGCGCCGACGGCAGCCATTCTTCACCGCGCAGCACGTGAGTGATGCCCATCAGGTGGTCGTCGACCACGTTTGCGAGGAAGTACGTCGGCAAGCCGTCGGTCTTCATCAGCACTTGCATGTCCATGCGGTCCCACGGGATTTCGACGTCACCGCGCAGCATGTCCGGCACCACGCACACGCCTTCGCTCGGCACTTTCATGCGGATAACGTGCGGTTCGCCAGCGGCCAGGCGGCGGGCGACTTCTTCTTTCGACAGCAGCAGCGCACGGCCGTCGTAGCGCGGGGTTTCGCCGCGGGCCTGTTGCTCGGCGCGCATCTGGTCCAGTTCTTCGGCGGTGCAGAAGCACGGGAACGCATGACCCATGTCGACCAATTGCTGGGTGTACTGCTTGTAGATGTCGCTGCGCTCGCTCTGGCGATACGGGCCATGGGGGCCGCCAACGTCCGGGCCTTCCGCCCAGGTAATGCCCAACCAGCGCAGGGCATCGAAAATCTGCTGTTCCGACTCACGGGTAGAGCGCAGTTGATCGGTGTCTTCGATCCGCAGGATGAATTCACCGCCGTGCTGCTTGGCAAAGCAGTAGTTGAACAAGGCGATGTAAGCAGTGCCGACGTGGGGATCCCCAGTAGGCGATGGCGCAATGCGCGTGCGGACGGTGGTCATGGCAGGTCTCGAATGGGCGATAAAGCTGAAAATTGAAACAAGGGGGGAATGGTAACAGCCTGGGGTGGTTGGGCTCCAGCCTGGGTGAATCCGGGAGACCGAGGCGCGGCCATCGCAGGCAAGCCAGCTCCCACATTTGACTGTATTCACAAATCAAAATATGGGAGCTGGCTTGCCTGCGATGAGGCCAGTCCTGTCAGCGCAGATCAAACAGCCAAAAGACGCTCACGCAACTTACCAATCTCATCCCGCATCTGCGCCGCCGCCTCAAACTCCAGGTCCCGCGCCAACTGGTACATCTTCTCTTCCAATTGCCGAATGCGCTTGGTGATCTCACTCGGCGAGCGCAGTTCGTTCTCGTACTTGGCGCTTTCCTCGGCAGCCTTGGCCATGCCCTTGCGCTTCTTGCTGCGCGAGCCCGGTACCACGGCGCCTTCCATGATGTCGGCAACGTCCTTGAACACGCCCTTGGGCGTGATGCCATGCTCCAGGTTAAAAGCAATCTGTTTGTCGCGGCGGCGCTCGGTCTCGCCAATCGCCCGCTCCATGGAACCGGTAATGCGGTCCGCGTAGAGAATCGCCCGCCCATTGAGGTTACGTGCCGCGCGGCCGATGGTCTGGATCAGCGAGCGTTCGGAACGCAGGAAGCCCTCCTTGTCCGCATCGAGGATCGCCACCAGCGACACTTCCGGCATGTCCAGACCTTCACGCAGCAGGTTGATCCCCACCAGCACATCAAAGGTGCCCAGGCGCAGGTCGCGGATGATCTCCACGCGCTCCACCGTATCGATGTCCGAGTGCAGGTAACGCACGCGCACGCCGTGGTCAGCCAGGTAGTCGGTCAAGTCTTCAGACATGCGCTTGGTCAACGTGGTGACCAGCACCCGCTCTTCCAGGGCCACACGTTTGCCGATCTCCGAGAGCAAGTCATCGACCTGGGTCAGCGCCGGGCGGATTTCGATTTGCGGGTCGACGAGCCCCGTCGGGCGCACCAACTGCTCAACCACACGGCCCGCATGCTCGGCCTCGTAATTACCCGGCGTGGCCGAGACAAAAATCGTCTGCGGGCTGATGCTCTCAAACTCGTCAAAACGCATTGGCCGGTTATCCAGCGCCGACGGCAGACGGAAACCGTATTCCACCAAGGTTTCTTTACGCGAGCGGTCACCTTTGTACATCGCGCCGACCTGCGGCACGCTGACGTGCGACTCATCGATCACCAACAGCGCGTCGTCCGGCAAGTAATCAAATAGTGTGGGCGGCGCCTGCCCGGAATCACGACCCGAGAGATAGCGCGAGTAGTTTTCGATACCATTGCAGTAGCCCAGCTCCAGGATCATCTCCAGGTCGAAGCGGGTGCGCTGCTCAAGACGCTGGGCTTCCACCAGCTTGTTATTGGAACGCAGGTACTCCAGGCGCTCGGCCAACTCGGTCTTGATGCCCTCGATGGCGCCCATCAGGGTTTCGCGCGGGGTCACGTAGTGGCTTTTCGGATAGAACGTGAAGCGCGGCAGCTTGCGGATTACCTCGCCGGTCAACGGATCGAAGGCCGACAGGCTCTCGACTTCATCGTCAAACAGTTCGATGCGGATCGCTTCCAGGTCGGATTCCGCCGGGTAAATATCGATCACATCGCCGCGCACGCGGAAGGTGGCACGGGCAAAGTCCATGTCGTTGCGCGTGTATTGCAGGCTCGTCAGGCGACGCAGCAACTCGCGCTGGTCGAGTTTGTCGCCGCGATCAACGTGCAACACCATCTTCAAATAGGTTTCCGGGCTGCCCAGGCCGTAGATGCACGACACCGTGGTGACGATGATCGCGTCTTTGCGCTCCAGCAGCGCCTTGGTCGCCGAGAGCCGCATCTGCTCAATGTGGTCGTTGATAGACGCGTCCTTCTCGATAAAGGTATCGGAGGACGGCACATAGGCTTCGGGCTGGTAGTAGTCGTAGTAGGAAACGAAGTATTCCACCGCGTTATTCGGGAAGAACGCCTTGAACTCGCCATACAACTGCGCGGCCAGGGTCTTGTTGGGCGCCAGTACCAGGGTGGGCCGGTTGATCTGCGCGATCACGTTGGCGATGCTGAAGGTCTTGCCCGAACCTGTCACCCCGAGCAGCGTCTGGTGGGCCAGGCCGGCTTCGATGCCCTCGACCATCTGGCGGATGGCTTCCGGCTGATCGCCAGCGGGTTCAAAGCGGGTGACGAGTTGGAAATCCGACATAACATACCTCGTGTAGTCACCCCAGACTGTAAACCCGTCGAGGACGAAATAGACCACCACCCGCGAAGATTCAGAGCGGATAGTAGGAAAAAACCATGATAGCCATAGAAGTGGTGGCGAGTGCGCCGGGTTTCAAGGCAATCGTCCTACGCGACCCTTCCGATCCCTGTTGCAATAAGACTAACGGTCAGCAAATAAACCGAAAAACTTGGCCGAAAAGCCGTTTCGGCTGTCGCCCTCAGCCGTGATGGCCTCTATACTAGCTCCCCGTTTGTGCACCGCTCTAGTGCATTCGGCTGGAGCGCGACACGTCCCTCCCTTCCCCCATAGAGCTGCCGCAAAATGAGCCTGTTCTCCGCTGTCGAAATGGCACCACGCGATCCTATCCTGGGCCTCAACGAAGCATTCAACGCCGATACACGAACCACCAAGGTCAACCTTGGCGTGGGCGTTTACTGCAACGAAGAGGGGAAGATTCCACTCTTGCGTGCCGTTGCCGAAGCGGAAGCCATTCGCGTGGCGCAACACGCCGCCCGTGGCTACTTGCCGATCGACGGCATCGCGGCGTATGACAAGGCCGTGCAAACCCTGCTGTTTGGTGCTGAGTCGCCACTGCTGGCTGCGGGTCGCGTTGTGACCGTCCAGGCCGTTGGCGGCACCGGCGCCCTGAAAATTGGCGCCGACTTCCTCAAGCAACTGCTGCCAGACGCCGTTGTCGCCATCAGCGACCCAAGCTGGGAAAACCACCGCGCCCTGTTCGAAACCGCAGGTTTCCCGGTGCAGAACTACCGCTACTACGACGCCGCCACCCACGACGTAAACCGTGCCGGCCTGCTCGAAGACCTCAACGCCCTGCCGCCACAGTCCATCGTGGTGCTGCACGCCTGCTGCCACAACCCGACCGGCGTCGACCTGAGCCCGGCCGACTGGCAGAACGTGCTGGACGTGGTCAAGGCCAAGAACCTGGTGCCGTTCCTCGACATGGCCTACCAGGGCTTTGGCGACGGCATCCACGAAGACGCCGCTGCCGTACGTCTGTTCGCTGAGTCGGGCCTGACCTTCTTTGTGTCCAGCTCGTTCTCCAAGTCGTTCTCGCTGTACGGCGAACGTGTGGGCGCGCTGTCCATCGTTGGCGACTCCAAGGAAGAAAGCGCGCGCATCCTGTCCCAGGTCAAGCGTGTGATCCGCACCAACTACTCCAACCCGCCGACCCACGGCGCGGCCATTGTTGCAGCGGTGTTGAACAACCCTGAGTTGCGCGCCCAGTGGGAAGCCGAACTGGCGGAAATGCGCCTGCGCATCCGTGGCATGCGCGAGCAGATGGTCGCCGAGCTGGCCAAGGCTGCTCCGGGCCAGGACTTCAGCTTTGTCGGCCGCCAGCGCGGGATGTTCTCCTACTCCGGCCTGACCGTTGAGCAAGTCACCCGCTTGCGCACCGAGTTTGGGATCTACGCACTGGATACCGGGCGTATCTGTGTGGCGGCGCTGAACCAGTCGAACATTGATGCGGTCACAAAGGCGATTGTTCAGGTTCTATAACCTGGCGGCGCCGCAAGAAGGGAAGCTACGGCTTCCCTTTTTAATGCCTGTCAGAAAATGCCCTGCTCCCCTAGACTGAACCCTGATTGCCCCTTTGCTGTGAGAGCCTTATGAGAAACGATGACCTGGACCTGCGTGCCGACCGCGACGAGCTGGACCACTTCACCCCACGCGCGCCGCAAGCCAAGCGCCAGAAGAGCTTGGTGTTGCAGGTAGCGCTCGGCGTGTTCCTCGGAGGCCTGGCACTGTGGCTGGTGCAATTGGGTGCGACCGCGTTAATGGCAAAACTGGCGATGGGCACCCTGCAATTCGGCGGCTGATAGCGATCAAATGTGGGAGCTGGCTTGCCTGCGATGCCAGCACCTCGGTGTATCAGGCAAAACGAGTTGATGCTATCGCAGCATAAGTATCTACACATCTTGAGCGAGCCCTCTGCGTAGCAGCTGTCGAGCCCTGGCGAGGCTGCGTCAGCGGTGTGTCAGACAGACCGCAAACGCAGCCTCGCCAGGGCTCGACAGCTGCTACGCACTATCACATTGAAAATGTGTAGATATCTGTGGCTATCGCAGGCAAGCCAGCTCCCACATTCGATCTACTGCGTTACCAAAGCGCGTTCCTCCAGCAACTTCACAAAGCTGTTCAAACTCTGCGACACCGTGCCCCGGCGCCAGATCAGCCAGGTGTGCAAGATCCGGAAACTCTCCGTCAGCGGCCACACACTCACCGCCGCAAACCCCGGCATGCTTTCCAGCATGCTGCGCGGCATCAGCGCCACCCCGGCCCCGGCGCTGACGCAGGCAAGCATGCCGTGGTAGGACTCGATCTCGAAGATCTTGCCCGGTACCGCGCCGTCCTGTGAGAACCAGCGCTCAAAGTGGTGTCGGTACGAGCAGTTCGAGCGAAAGGTGTAGATGTTCTCGCCGTTCACCTCTTGCCCCCGGGTAATCGGCGCGTGATGCAGCGGCGCAATCACCACCATCTCTTCTTCAAATACCGCTACGCCCTCAAGGGTGCTGTGCAGCACCGGGCCATCAACAAACGCCGCCGTCAGCCGTCCCGACAGCACGCCTTCAATCATCGTGCCCGATGGCCCGGTGCTCAGGTCCAACTCAACCTTGGTGTGCTTCTGGTTATACGCCGCCAGCAACGCCGGGATACGCACCGCCGCGGTGCTCTCCAGCGAGCCGAGGGCAAACGCGCCCTGGGGCTCCTCCCCCGCCACCGTCGCGCGGGCTTCCTGCACCAGGTCGAGGATGCGCCGCGTATAGCCGAGGAAATTCCAGCCGGCCGGCGACAGGCGCAAGCGGCTTTTCTCGCGGATAAACAATTCCACGCCCAGGTCCTGCTCCAGTTGCTTGATGCGCGTGGTCAGGTTCGACGGCACCCGATGAATCAACTGCGCGGCGGCGCTGATGCTGCCTTGCTCGGCAACGGCCTTGAAGATTTCCAGCTGCACCAGATCCACATCATTCTCCAATCGTGAACGTATTGCTTAATATTATTCAGTTTCAAGAAAAGAGATAGCCCCGTAGGCTGAACTCAACGTATTCATTCAGCAGGACGGCGCCATGAACGCAACCACACATGCCCTCTCGATTAACCCGGCCAACGGCGAAACCGTTGGCAGCTATCCCTACGAAACCCATCAGCAACTGGACGCCGCCCTCGATCGGGCCACCAGCGCGTTCCGCACCTGGCGCCGCCAGCCAGTGAGCCAGCGCGCCGAGTTGCTGCTGAGCCTGGCCAACGCCCTGCGTGACCAAGCCGAAGAAATGGCCCAGACCATCACCCTGGAAATGGGCAAACCCATCGCCCAAGCCCGTGCCGAAATCGAAAAATGCGCGCAACTCAGCGAATGGTACGCCGCCCACGGTCCGGCCATGCTCGCCCCGGAACCGACGTTGGTGGACAACGGCAGCGCCCAGATCGAATACCGCCCGCTCGGCCCTATCCTGGCCGTCATGCCGTGGAACTTCCCCGTATGGCAAGTGCTGCGCGGCGCCGTGCCGACCATGCTTGCCGGCAACACCTACGTGCTCAAACACGCACCGAACGTAATGGGCAGCGCCTATCTGATCCAACAAGCGTTTAAAAAGGCTGGCTTCGCCGAAGGGCTGTTCGAAGTGATCAACGTGGCCAACGAAGGCGTGTCCAAAGCCATCGCCGACCCACGCATCGCCGCCGTTACCCTGACCGGCAGCGTGCGTGCCGGCATCGCCATTGGCTCCCAGGCCGGCGCTGCACTGAAAAAATGCGTGCTGGAACTCGGCGGCTCCGACCCGTTCATCGTACTCAACGACGCCGACCTCGACGCCGCCGTGCAAGCCGCCCTGATCGGCCGCTTCCAGAACAGCGGCCAAGTCTGCGCCGCCGCCAAGCGCCTGATCATCGAGGCCGGCGTGGTGGAAACATTCACCGCCAAATTCCTGGAGGCCAGCCGCGCCTTGGCGATGGGCGACCCCACCTCAGCCGCCACTTATATTGGCCCGATGGCCCGCTTTGACTTGCGCGACGAGCTGCACGGCCAGGTCCAGGCCACCCTGGAAGAAGGCGCAACCCTATTGCTGGGCGGTCACAAAGTACCCGGCGCCGGCAACTTCTACGAACCGACCGTACTGGCTGACGTCACCGACCAGATGACCTCGTTCAAGCAGGAACTGTTCGGCCCCGTGGCCTCGATCATCACCGCCCGCGACGCCGACCACGCCGTGGCCCTGGCCAATGACAGCGAGTTCGGCCTCACCGCCAGCATCTTCACCACCGACCCGGCGAAGGCACGCGATATCGCCAACCAGTTGGAAACCGGCGGGATCTTCGTCAACGCCTTCAGCGTTTCCGACCCTCGGGTGGCGTTCGGCGGCGTGAAAAAAAGTGGGTTCGGCCGCGAATTGTCGCACTTCGGCGTACGCGAATTCTGCAACGCGCAAACCGTGTGGCTGGACCGCAAATAAGCCGAGCACTCCCTGTGGCGAAGGCGCTTGCTCCCGCTGGACTGCGCAGCAGACCTAAAACGGCCTCAACACCGAATATGCCTGCGCACGCACTGCACCAGCCCGTCCAGTGCCTGGGACTTCACCGGCGCCAGCACGCACACCGTGTGCTCGCGCTGGCCCTCTGTCACGGTCAGGGTGTAATGCACCTGGCCTGGCTTCCCGGACTCCGGAACGGTGCTCTGCGGCAACTGAAAAAAGTCTGAAGCCGCGATCAGTTGCCGCAACTCCTGCTGATCCTGCTCAGGCAGAGCGTCCAGCTTTACCGTACGAGGCTGGGCCAAGCCGGGAAAAAACGCCGGTCCGCCGTTTTCCTTGATCGAAATCTGCATGGTTGTTCCTCACGTCAGACCGAAATGCCGACCGCTTTCCAACCTTCCTTGACCGCCTTCTGCTCATCCTTGTTCGCGCCGTAGAGTCGGCCGGCAATATCGTAGGTGATGCGCGCAAAGCGCAGAAACCCCGAGTTGGGCCGCAGCCGCGCATCGCGCAACGCGTCATACCAGATACGCCCGGCGCGCTCCCAGGCAAACCCGCCCAACTTCGTCGCCACTTGGTAGAACGCATGGTTGGGGATGCCGGAATTGATATGCACCCCACCATTGTCCTCGTAGGTCTGCACAAAATCATCCATGTGCCCAGGCTGAGGGTCCTTGCCCAGCAGTTCGTCGTCAAACGCGGTACCGGGGGCTTTCATCGAGCGCAGGGCGGTGCCTTTGATCTTTGGCGTAAACAGCCCCTTGCCGATCAGCCAGTCGGCGTCTTGTGCCGATTGCTGCAGTGCATATTGCTTGATCAGTGAGCCGAACACGTCCGACAGCGACTCGTTCAACGCGCCGGACTGATTGAAGTACATCAGCTTGGCCTCATCCTCGGTGACGCCATGGGCCAACTCATGGCCAATCACGTCGAGCGCCACTGTGAAGCGATTGAACAACTGCTCATCGCCATCACCAAACACCATCTGGGCCGAGTTCCAGAACGCATTGTTGTAGTTCTGGCCAAAATGAACGGTCGCGTCCAATGCCATGCCGGCATCATCGATGGAGTTGCGGTCGAAGACCTGCTCGAAAAAATCAAAGGTGGCGCCCAAGCCATCGTAGGCCTCGTCCACCGCCGCATCACCGCTGGCGGGCTGCCCTTCGCCACGGACCAGCGTTCCCGGCAGGCTGTCGGTGCCCTCGGCGCTGTAGATCGAACGCCGCTTGCCTGCGCCCATGGCCAGGGCCATGTGAGCGGGCCCTTTGGCGGGCACCGCGACCATACGCAGCGAGCGAAACGTGCTGTCTTTGGCGCGGGTGCGCAACGCGATTTCCCGCTGCGCTTTATCACCGTTGCGGGCGATCTGGTCGAGCATGTAGGGCGGGATCAGGCAGAAAATCGGATTGCGATGCTGCTGGCGAACACACATTGGCTGGCTCCATTTGGCATGTGACAACGTCCGGGTATCGACTCAGGATAGCCCCCTGGGGTTAACGCGTGTCATCAATTGTCATTAACCTATGTTGCAGTCGTGTTTATCCATGGAGGACTGAACGATGCCCGCACGCAAAACCAAAATCGACCTTTCGTACCGCCCACGGCTCGCCGACCTGCGCCCGCTGCTCGCGCCGAGCCCCACTCTGCTGGAGGCCAGGGCGGCGACGCCACGCGTCACTGCGGCCAAGGATCTCAAGGACCGGAGCGGCTACGCCGAGGATTTTCTCGGCAGCTTCGTGGTGCCCTGGCCCACCGTTGAGGACGCGATTGCGGATGATGTACAGACGCTGAAAGAGGGCGGCGACCGCCTGGACTACACGCACTTCTCGGTGACGATGTCACGCTCAAGGCGCCTCGCGCTGTACGTGGGCGCCAATATCGACGGGGGGCTGCATGTGGACGTTGCCCGTAGCAACGACATCTGGGCCTACGATGGCCGCCTGCCCATCGACGCGCAGGTGGGCGAAGACCTCTACGCCAGCAATGGCCTTGATCGCGGCCACCTGGTACGCCGACAGGACCCCAATTGGGGCGACGAGGCGAAAATCGCCAACTTCGACACATTCCACTTCACCAACTGCTCGCCGCAGATGAGTGGGTTCAACCAGAAGACCTGGCTGGAGCTCGAAGACTATATTCTCGATAACACCCAACGCTGGAAAGCCCGCGCCACCGTGTTTACCGGGCCGGTGTTTGCCGACGACGACCGAGTGTACCGGGGCGTTAAAATCCCCAAGGCCTTCTGGAAAGTCGTCGCCTACCTCGGCGACGACGGCAAGCCTCGCACGAGTGCCTACATGATTGACCAGAACCGCGAATTGGGCCAGCTCGAGCTGGTGTTTGGCCAGCTCAGGACCTACCAACGCAGTGTGGTCCAGATAGAACGGCTGACCGGCCTCCGTTTTGCCAACCTCGCCGACTACGACGGCTTCAGCAACGAAGAACGCGCCACCGGCACGCGGATTGAAGCGCTGATACAAGGTCCGGAAGACATTCGTCTCTGACCGAACGGACGACGTACATCAAGTGTGGGAGCTGGCTTGCCTGCGAAGACGGCGGCACAGGTATCTACATATTTTCAATGTGAAAGTGCGTAGCAGCTGTCGAGCCCTGGCGAGGCTGCGTTTGCGGTCTGTCTGACACACCGCTGACGCAGCCTCGCCAGGGCTCGACAGCTGCTACGCAGAGCGCTCGCTCAAGATGTGTGGATACTTCTGGCTGTCGCAGCGGTTCGACAAGCCAGCGCCCACATTTTGATCTGCGGTAATTGGCCGACTCCGTCCAACATCGGCCTACACGCGGAACAACATCGCCAGTTCACCCAGACGGCTCAAAGTGCGAGCAATCATTGCGCATTGATGTAATGAAATTGCGCCTGCGATTTCTCGACCGCCGCCCGCACTGTGTCTTTCTGCGCGTCGGTGCCCGAGTAGTAAATCTGCATCCCTTTCAAATCCTGCCCTTCGACCGCTTTGCTGATCACAGCAACGTCGACCGGGCTGCCGGCGCCGATAATCAAAAAGAACACATCGCCCATGCGTTTTGCATTCAGCAATTCGCCCCTGAGGTGGGCGGCGTTTTGATCACTGGCCATGGCAATTGCCAGCGTATCGCCAAACAAACCGGTTTTTGGGATGCTCATCGTGTGCAAACGGAGCTTGTCCGACCCGGCGGGCATCGACTTGACGTACGCAGTGGCGGCCTCGTCAAGAATCTGCTTTTCAGATTTGCCCTGCGTGGCGCAACCGGCGAGCGTGGCGATAAGGGCGAGGACGATTAATGATTTCACTGTGCTTTCCTTGTGTGAAGACTATCCATGGGATGCGCATCATAGGATGACGAACTCCGCGAGAGCTACCACCGTGTTCACGCCTCGAGTATTTGGAGCTCCCGCTAAGGTGCCTGATCGACTACCATACCGCGCCGGTTCCCAAACGGGACTAATAGGGAATCCGAAGCGCGCTACACCCGCGCCAATCGGAACTGCCCCCGCAACTGTAGGTGCTGAGCCTGCTCCTTAATGCCACTGGATCACGTCCGGGAAGGCTGGAGCGTGGCGACGACGCATCAGTCAGGAGACCTGCCGGCTTAAGCTCAATCACTAACCGGCGGGGTGTCCGGGAAGGACACGCTTGCCTGTCTCCACCACAGTGCCCAAGGGTGTGTTTCCGAACCGTACCTCCCCAGTTCCACGACGGTTCACTCGGAGATTGCCCCATGCTGCCACGCGTCACCGCCCTGCTCGCCGGCGTCAGCTTCTGTGCCCTGGCCCAAGCCGCGCCCACCCACTACCCACTGACCGTGGAAAACTGCGGCAGCCGCCTGACCTTCCAGCAGGCTCCCGCGCGCAGCGTGACGATTGGCCAGGCGGCTACCGAGATGCTTTACGCGCTGGGCGTGGGCGATAAGGTGGTGGGCACTTCGTTGTGGTTCAACAGCGTATTGCCGCAGTTCAAGGCGCAGAACGACAGCATCGAGCGCCTGGCCAACAACGAGCCGAGCTTCGAAGCGGTGATCGCCAAGCGCCCGCAACTGGTAGCCGCCGAGCTGGAATGGGTGGTCGGGCCACAAGGCGTGGTCGGCACCCGCGAGCAATTCCATGAGCTGAAGATCCCTACCTACCTGCTGCCCTCCGACTGCGAAGGCAAAGACAACCTGGTGGGCGCCGATGGCACGCGGCTGGAGCCTTTCCGCATCGCGACGATCTATAAAAGCATCAGCCAACTGGCGCAGATTTTCGACGTACAGGACCGCGGCGAACAATTGAACGACGAACTCAAGGCGCGCCTGGCCAAGTCGGTCGCCACTGTGCAAAGCAAAGGCCTCAAGCACGCCAGCGCGTTGGTGTGGTTCTCCAGTTCCGAGATGGCCAGCGACCCGTACGTGGCCGGCCACAAAGGCATTCCCGAGTTCATGCTGCAAACCCTCGGCCTTTCCAACGTGGTGCAGTCCGATGAAGAGTGGCCCGCCGTCGGCTGGGAAACCATCGCCAAGGCCAACCCGACCTTTTTGGTCATCGCACGCATGGACCGGCGCCGTTACCCGGCTGACGACCATGAAAAGAAACTGGCCTTTTTGCGCAGCGACCCGGTCACGCGCAACATGGACGCGGTGAAAAACAACCGCATCATCATCCTTGATGCCATGGCGCTGCAGGCCAGCATTCGTACGTTCGACGGCCTTGAACAACTGGCGGCCGCCATCGACGGCTACGACCTGCACAAATGACTGCCAGCGTGATCCGGACCCTAGTTGCCCTGGCCTTGCTACTGATCGCCGTGCTCGCCGGCGTGGCCATCGGTGAAACCGCCATCTCGCCGCAGGTCGTGCTCCAGGTACTCGCCAACAAACTGTGGGCGGCCGGCTATGTGCTGGACCCGATCGATGAGGGCGTGGTGTGGAACTACCGCCTCACGCGCGCTTTGGTCGCTGCCGCGTGCGGGGCGGGGCTGGCGACGTGCGGGGTGATCCTGCAGTCGTTATTGCGCAACCCATTGGCCGATCCGTACCTGCTGGGCATCAGCGCGGGCGCCTCGACTGGCGCGGTGCTGGTGGCGTTGATGGGCGTGGGCGGCGGGCTGATTTCGTTGTCGGCGGGTGCGTTTGTCGGCGCGGTGGCGGCGTTTGCCCTGGTGATTATGCTGGCGCGCGCCAGCGGTTCGTCGAGCGGCACCGGCCAGATCATCCTCGCCGGCATTGCCGGATCGCAGCTGTTCAATGCGCTTACCGCGTTCCTGATCACCAAGTCGGCCAGCTCCGAACAGGCGCGCGGCATCATGTTCTGGCTGTTGGGCAACCTCAGCGGCGTGCGCTGGCCGTCGGTGTGGTTGGCGGTGCCGGTGGCGGTCGTGGGCTTGGCGGTGTGCCTGTGGCATCGTCGGGCGCTGGATGCGTTCACCTTTGGCAGTGACTCGGCGGCGTCACTCGGTATCCCCGTGCGCCGCGTGCAGTTTGTGTTGGTGGGCTGCGCGGCACTGGTGACGGCGGTGATGGTGTCGATTGTCGGCGCCATCGGCTTTGTCGGGCTGGTGATCCCCCACGCCGTGCGTCTGTTGCTCGGCACCGGGCACTCACGCTTGCTGCCGGCCAGCGCGCTCGGCGGCGCGCTGTTTTTGATTGCAGCGGATGTGCTGTCGCGCACGCTGATCAAAGGCCAGGTGATTCCGGTCGGCGTGGTCACGGCGCTGGTCGGTGCGCCGGTGTTTGCGCTGATCCTCATTGGCCGGAGGAACGCGCGATGAGCGTTTTAAGCTGCACGGGGTTGGGCTTCAAGGTACGTGAGGCTGAGTTATTACGCGATATTCACCTGGACGTGCAGCTGGGTGAAACCTTGGGGATTGTCGGGCCAAACGGTTCCGGTAAATCCACCTTGCTCAAACTGCTGGCAGGCTTGCGCGCGCCGGCATCTGGCGAAGTATTGTTGGGCGGCCAGCCTTTGGGCGACCTGTCCCGCCGCGCCATCGCACAGCAACTGGCCGTGGTTGAGCAACAGGCTGACACGGACGATGCCATCCGCGTGTTCGACGCCGTGGCGCTGGGCCGTACGCCTTGGTTGTCGGCGCTGAGCCCGTGGTCCAGCGAAGACGATGCCATCGTGAACCAGGCCTTGCATGACGTCGACGCCACTCACCTGAGCAAACGCGCCTGGCGCAGCCTCTCGGGCGGTGAACGCCAACGCGTGCACATCGCCCGCGCATTGGCGCAACGGCCACAGATATTACTACTGGATGAGCCGACCAATCATTTGGATATCCAGCACCAGTTGGCGATCTTGAAGGGGGTGCAAGGGCTGCCGGTGACCACATTGATTGCGCTGCATGACCTGAATCAAGCGCTGACCTGTGATCGGCTGGCGGTACTGGATCGTGGACAGTTGGTGGCGCTGGGCAAGCCGATGGAAGTGCTGACGCCGCAGCGCTTGCAGGAGACGTTTGGGGTGCAGGCGCACTACCTGACAGACCCGTTTGATGGCGTGCAGATACTGCGGTTGCGCCCGAACTAGAGGCTTCACACAATACACATGTGGGAGCTGGCTTGCCTGCTCCCACATTGATTTGCGGCGTTTCACGTCTACAACAGTCGCTGCATGTGCGTCGTCTGCCACACCGGGTCCGCGTCTACATCCACCACTTCGAACCCCTGCCGCACCCAAAAATCAATCGCCCCCGGCAAAAACGGGTGGGTATGCAGGTAAACCACCTCAACCCCCTCCGCTTTCGCCATTGCCTCCAGCGCCCCATACAACGCCCCCGCCAGACCAAAGCGGCGATAGGCCGGCAGCACAAACAGACGCACCACTTCCACCGTATTGCGGCCCTGGTAATTCAACTGCGCAAAACGCCCGTCGTAAGGCAAGTAACCAATGGCCGCAACAATCCGGCCCGCCTCCCGAGCGATTAGAAACTGCCCATCGCCCTGTAGATAGATCGCCTCGAATTGCGCCAGGTCCGCTGGCATTCCCGCCGCACTGAGCTTCGGGAACAGCTCGGCGCGGGCCTGCAGCACAAACCTCAGTACGTCAGGAATATCCGCAGTCGTGACCGCCTGAATCCGAGGGTTTTCGCTCATACAACCTCAATCTGCGTGATTCCCACCACCTGCGCCTGTTCCAGAATCTCCTCCGGCGTCGCATCCGCAGGGGGCAGGATCAAACCATTCTCGGCATCGCCGAAATGCAATTGCAGCAAGTGCAACGCCGCCTCATGCACCGGCAATTCGGGCTGCTTGAATTCGAACACATGGGTGCGCAATTCTTCGTTGAATCGGTAGTTGAGCGTGTATTGGCGCATGGTGGAGTCCTCATGATGAGAGAAGAGCAGCTGATTAACCTGACTCATTGATCAAGTTTTTAGTTCAATGAATCAGCCTTTCAACGGCCCCAAGTCACAGGTACCACTCACTGGCGCAACTCACAGACTGCACCGCCCTTCATCCCCGACGCATGCACGCTCACGTGGCGTACGGCAAACCCTGGTTTCTCGACAAGCTTCTTCTCTTCCCAGACACCGCCGTTTTCGACTTGATAGCCGATCGTGCCATCTGCTTGCCAGGTCAGCCGTAGGGTGTACACGCCGTTATGGTCGGGAGCTCGATGGAAGAAGGTATCGATGACTGGCTTTGCCTTGTTGAACGTGCGCAGCTCGAATAGCCGCTGGTCGCTGTCGGCGGGCGTATAGCTGGACAGGAACAGCGTATCGTCTTCCGCAGCATCCTCGGCGGCCGCAAGAATGACCGAAGGCATCCACTTTTCGCCACGGTCCTGGGTGTCGGTGGCGACCTTGCAGGTCAACTGGCCTTTGCCCGTGACGTCCTGGCGGAAGGCCGTCTCGTAGTAGCCGTAGGGCACGTCGAAGCGCAGTGTCTTCTCGGTGACTTGCTCACAGCCGGCCAGCAGATACAGCGTCGATAACCCGATGAATCCTTGAAGAACCTTCACGTGCTGTCCTTGGCTTGAATGGGGGGAGCGCAAGGTTACCCGGACGAAGAAAGATTGAGTACTCCCCCGCCCATTCTTTGACTGATCCACTGGCGGCTGTAGGCAAGCACGCCCGCCCCCATCACCACCGGAAAATGGATAAACCCATGGGCCGACTCCGGCAACAGATGCGCCTCAGCCCCCGGCCACTGCTCAGCGATCAACAAGGTGTCATCTTTCAACGGGTCCAACTCGCCCACAAACATCAACGCCGGCGGCAACCCGCCGAAGTCGCCATACAGCGGTGACAACGGCGCCTGCCGACGCTCGTCATCACTCAACCCCGGCGTCAGCATGCGCAGCGCCTCGACCATGCCAGGCCCATCCAGCAACAAGGTTTCGGGCCCCGCCGCGCGCACGCTGGGGGTGCCGGCCAAATCGTAAACGCCGTAGTACAACACCGCCCCGCTTACCCGTTTGAGCAAATCGGGCCACTGCTTCAACGCCAGTAGTGTCGCCGCCGCCAAGTGCCCGCCCGCCGATTCGCCGACGACGAACACCGGCAGGTCGGTAAACTCATCCGTGGCCAGCAACCATCGCGCGGCCGCGAGGCAGTCGTCCATCAGCCCTTCGACCGGTGTGTCGACCGCCAGCCGATAATCCACCGACACCACCGCCACGTCACACGCGTTGACCATACCCAGATTGAGGTCGTCATCCATCTGCGCATTGCCAATCACCCAGCCGCCGCCGTGGATATCCAGCACCACGCCTTTGGGTTTGCCGCTCGGCCGCAGGATGCGCACGGGCACTGAATCGACCACCTTGCACTCAGCATCCGGCCCTTTCCTGACCTTTTGGCTGACGCGCAACAGCGCCTGAATCAGACGCGGTGTAACCCGATTGCGGATTTTAAAGCGCGGCATCCACGCGAGCTTTTGATTGAAACGGCGCATCTCGGCCAGTTCAGGCTCACTGGCGGGCCAGAGCGTATGGGCCATCAGCGGTTATTCCGCAGGATCGAGAAATTCAACGCCGCCGCGACACACAGCCACGCCAAGTAGGGGAACAGGATCAAGCCGGTGATCAAGTCCAGGCGCACCGCCAACACCACCATCGCCGCTACGGTGAGCCACAGCACGGTAATAATCACCATCCCGGCCAAGATGCGATGGGCGCCGAAGAACACCGGCGTCCACAACGTGTTCAACGCAATCTGCGCCGCCCACAGGGCCAACACCATTTCGCTGCCTGGGATCAGGCTGAGGCGGTAACCGGCCCAGGCCAGCAGCAGGTATATGATGGTCCACGCCACCGGGAACAACCAATTGGGCGGTGTGAAGCTGGGTTTCACGAGGGATTCGTACCAGGCGCCTGGTTTGAAAATGATGCCGGTGCTGGCAGCCGCCGCGCAGGCCAGCAGGAAAATAAAAAAGGTCATCGTCTGTCCTTGCTGTCGTCAGTATCAGTGATGGGAAGGCTTTCTCCGTGCATCTTTCAATGACTCAAATGCGCGCGCAAAAATTCCATCACGCGTTGCAATTGGCGTAAACAGAGGCCTCTTCTTCACGTCATCAAAATTCGCTAAGGTGGCGCAACCCCTCATGAGACCTCACCCCTTGGCCCATTCCTGTGCTGATCATCCCGGCAACCCCTGGTCGGTATTCCTGATCTTCCTGCGCCTGGGCCTCACCTCGTTCGGCGGCCCGATTGCGCACCTGGGTTATTTTCGCGAGGAGTTCGTCACACGGCGACGCTGGCTGAGCGAGCGCAGTTACGCGGAATTGGTCGCGTTGTGCCAATTCCTCCCTGGCCCGGCCAGCAGCCAGGTCGGCATCGCGCTGGGCCTGTCCCGCGCCGGTTACCGTGGCGCCGCTGCTGCCTGGGCCGGGTTTACACTGCCGTCAGCCATCGCGCTGATCCTGTTCGCCCTGGGCCTGTCCCACTATGGCAGCGCCCTCCCCGACGGCGCGCTGCATGGCCTCAAAGTCGTCGCCGTGGCCGTGGTCGCCCAAGCCGTCTGGGGCATGGCGCGTTCCCTGTGCCAAGGCCTGGCGCGTGTGATACTGATGCTGATTGCGGCGTGTTTGGCGCTGCTGGAACCGTCCGCCTGGGCCCAGGTCGGGGTGATCTGCACCGCAGGCGTGGCCGGCCTGCTGCTGTTCAAACGTGAGCCGAGCGCCGAGCCTGACGCGCTGCCGGTCGCCATCAGCCGCCGCGCGGGCGCCCTGTGGCTGGGGCTGTTCCTCGTGTTGTTGGCGGGCCTGCCGATTCTGGCCGGCTGGCTGCCCAATCCCACGCTGGCCTTGGTAGATGCCTTCTACCGCACCGGCTCGCTGGTGTTCGGCGGCGGCCATGTGGTGCTGCCGTTGCTGCAAGCCAAAGTCGTGCCACCGCACTGGGTGAACAATGACGTATTCCTCGCGGGCTATGGCGCCACGCAAGCCGTGCCCGGCCCGCTGTTCACCTTTGCCGCGTTCCTTGGCGCCTCGATGAACCATGCCCCGAACGGCTGGCTGGGTGGCGTGATTGCCCTGCTGGCTATATTTGCCCCGTCCTTTTTGCTGGTGATGGGTGCACTGCCGTTCTGGGCAACCCTGCGCCGCAGCCCACGCACCCAGGCCGCGCTGGCCGGAGTGAACGCGGCAGTGGTGGGGTTACTGCTGGCGGCGCTGTATCAGCCGGTGTGGACCAGCGCGATCTTCACTGCGCTGGACTTCAGCTTGGCACTGGCCGCTTTGGTGGCGCTGATGGTCTGGAAGCTGCCGCCCTGGTTGGTGGTGGCCGCCAGCGCTGTGCTGGGAGGGTTACTGGGCTGAACCCGGCGCCACAATCTTCAGCCACGGCCAACGCGCTTGATAACTCTTGGCCTTGTGCATGAACAAGGCCGGCTCCGCATGCTGCGGGTTGATGCGCAGCACGCCGTGCTCCACGTCATCCAACCCATAGGGCGCGTACACCTCGCCCGTCGCGATATCCAAGCCGATGCACGTACCTGCCACCAGGTAACGATCCACGCCCTGCTTGGCCGAGTGCAACTGCGGATAGGGCCGACCAAACCGCTCGCCGTACCAAAGGTGCACCCGCGCCTGGTTCTTCACCTCCACATTCACGCCCAGGTCCTGGAACAGCGCCTCGGCCGAACGAATCACCACATCTTCCGCCTCGTAGGACATGTCTGTGTCGAAGTAAAAGACGTCGTAGTCTTTCACGCCCTGAGCGGCGGGAAGATTCGCTTGATGGTTCCACACTGCCTGGAACAGACAGCCGGCGGTGAGCATGCATTGGTCCACGCCGAGGTCGGGCAGGCGTGCGGTGATTTCGGCGTTGATGGGGTTGGCCATGGCCAGTTGGAGTAGGGTTTCGACAGTCAATGTCATGCTCAATCCTTCGTTGTGAGGCCTGTTCCAGGAGGCAATTCTATAGCGTATTGGAGGGCGGTTCTGATCCTGAACGCGGGAAAAACGCCTCCCATTGCTCGCGCCTGGTTCGTCATCCCCATGCCCAAGGTGGGCAGATGCAGGTCAAGGTAAGGCAAAGGCATCAGCCTGGAAACATCTGCTCGACGTTAATGTCTCAGTGCCACCCCCTCCCAATCGTCAAGGATAAAACGATGCGAATCAACGCCCTGGCCCTCGCCGCCACCAGCGCCCTGCTGCTCACCGCTTGCAGCGACAGCCCTTCGGACACCGACATCCACGCCGCACTGCAACCCCGGCTGGAAGGGGCTTCCTGCGTGACAGCAGCGATGTTCAAAAGCTTCCCGGTCACGCTGAGCTCAACCTTCAGCACCGGCGTCTCCAGCGGCAACGCGCCCGCCTTCGATGCGCTGACAGACGCCGGCCTGCTCGCCAAAAGCGACAAGACCTACAGCCTCACCGACCCTGGCCGCGCCGCCTACGTGGAACAAGCATCTGGCTTTTGTTACTCACAAGGCTATGAAATCGCCAAAATCAAGGACATCGCCCCCAACACCGGCCCAATGGGCGCCGCCGTGGATAAATCCTGGATCGTGACGGTGGACATCCGCCAGAAACCCATCGCCGCCTGGGCCAAAACCCCAGCGATAGAAAAACTGGCGCGCAACCCGGAAAACCTCTCCGACGTGCCGAAGACTTACCACGTGACCGTGGGCCGGGTGAAAGGTGAACAAGGCTTGAAACTGCTCGACCCGCGCTTCTCGATCATGCGCGGCGTGAGCGTGAGCCAAGGCTACTAACGCCCCTAACCCCTGTGGCGAGGGAGCTTGCTCCCGTTGGGCTGCGCAGCAGCCCAAAACACGCTGCTGCTCGACCTGTCCGGCAAACACCGCGACGTCGCCCTGGCGATCCACCAACTGAGCGAACTGGGCGTGTTGCTCACGGCCAAACTCCTTGACCGCGAAGCACCCTGCCCCGGCTGATGGTTAGCCCTTCAACTCACCCGCCCGGTTACTCGCCGCATCGTCGTAGGCCACATACAACGACTCGGCGATT
This sequence comes from Pseudomonas sp. 58 R 12, assembly GCF_900005865.1. Classification (NCBI taxonomy): domain Bacteria; kingdom Pseudomonadati; phylum Pseudomonadota; class Gammaproteobacteria; order Pseudomonadales; family Pseudomonadaceae; genus Pseudomonas; species Pseudomonas sp. 58 R 12. The sequence continues at coordinate 253,959 of NZ_CVTP01000028.1, read as the reverse complement.
TGGCTCTTGATGGCTTTGGTGGACTCAAGCCCCAACACAAACCCCTCAGCTTTGCCACCGGCGCGATTGAGCTCTTCATGGGTTGAAGCGCCAGTGATGGCTTCGAGGAGCTTGATGGCGTGAGGGCCTACGCCTTTGGGAAGGGAGATTTGGTCGATGGACATTGCGGTACCTTTTAAGAATGAGGTCGGTAGCGCGTGAACCACTGCCGGGGGTGGCATGGTAGACCGGTTGTGAAAGAAAGGGGGCGCTTTCGGCCGAAATAGACTTTGCCCTATGCGTCTGTAACGACGAACGCTCTCGGAATGGAAAGAGGCCCCCACGGGTGAAAGCGGTTCAAGAGCGCTTGCGCGATTCAAGCCCTTCAACAATCAGCAAGTCCGGTCATTCGTGAGAATTTCGTCAGGACCTGGGATTCTTGACGTAGCGCATGACGACGAAACAAGCGACTAGAATCAGCGGTGCAATGGAGAGCATGCCCATGTAGGTAGAGCCGGACAGATCGTTGATTTTGCCCACCATCACAGGTGCAACCATGCCGCTCAATTGGCCGATGGAGTTGATTGCTGCTGTCCCGGTAGCGATAGCCAGGCCGGAGAAGGTCGACTGCGGGATGGTCCAGAAAATCGGGATCGCAATAAAGGTGCCCGCAGTAGCGAGTACGAGTGCTGCCATCATCGCCCATGACGAGTCGGAGAACAGGCAGGCCAACACGTAGCCTACTGCCGCCGCCACCAGGCACCACACAAGGTAAGTCTTGCGTTCACCTGTACGATCAGAACGCCGGGTCAGCCATATCATGCCGATACAGGCCACGATGTAAGGCAACGCCGAAAGCATCCCTATCCAGAATAGACTCTGCACACCGGAGGATTTGATCAGGTGTGGCATCCAGAAGTTGAGGCCATAAGCAGCGGTCTTGATCACAAAGTAGATGAACGCCATGAGCGCCACTTCCCGGGTCAGCAACACACGCCACAACGATCCCAATACCGGCTTCTGGTTGACTTTGTCATGCGCCAGGTTGGCCGCCAGCAGGTCCTTCTCGCTACGGCTTAGCCATTTGGCCGATTCGATGTCTCGGTCCAGTTTCCACAACACCAGCAGGCCGAGTACCACACAGGGGAGTCCGGACATCAGGAACAGCCAGTGCCAACCTGCCAGCCCGAACACCCCGTCCATCGTGCCCAACAGGATCCCCGCCGCCGGCCCACCGACGGCGCCTGCCAGAGGTACCGCCAGGAACCAAAGGCCATTCATCTTTGCCAGGTGCTTCTTGGGAAACCAGCACGCCAGGTAGAACAGGATCGCCGGGCCAAAACCGGCTTCCATCACGCCGATCAGAAAACGCAGGAAGTACAGGGTGTATTGCGTGTAGGCGAACATCAAAGCCGCCGTCGCCAGTCCCCAGGAGATCATGATCCGACAGATCCAGGCCGGCGCCCCGTAGCGTTTGAGACCAAGACTGCTAGGCACTTCGAATAGCACGTAGCCGAAAAAAAACATGCTCGCGGCCAAACCGTATGCCGCGTCGCTCAGACCCAATTCATGCTGCATTTGGGTCTTGGCGAAGCTGATGTTGATCCGATCAAAATAGGAAAACAGAAAGCAGATAATGGCCAGCGGCATGATGCGCCAGGCCACGCGCCGATACAGCAGCAATTCGTTGATCGTTTCTTCGCTGCGCGCAAGGGCGATTTCGCCAGTCATGGCAACCATGATGTTTCTCCATTCTTGTAATTATTGGAGAGAGGCAAGTTCCTTCAGGAACTTTGCTCAACGGGTTTAGCTGATCAGGATCAGTTTTTCCTTGTAAACCTGACCCTTGACGACATAGTCCTCGGCGTTTCGGTGCATGCCGGCAATCGCTTCAGGCGTCAGTTCGCGCACGACTTTGGCAGGTGCGCCCAGGATCAGGGAGTTATCCGGGAACACCTTGCCTTCGGTGACAATCGCACCGGCGCCAACCAGGCAGTTCTTGCCGATGACCGCACCATTGAGGACAACCGCCTGAATCCCGATAAGCGCACCATCGCCAATGGTGCAGCCATGCAACATGGCCTGGTGGCCGATGGTGACGCCCTTGCCTACCGTCAGCGCAAATCCCGGATCGGCATGCAGCACCGCACCTTCCTGCACATTGCTGTGCTGACCGATGAAAATCGGCTCGTTGTCACCGCGCAGAACAGCATGTGGCCAGATACTGACGCCCTGCTGCAGCGTGACATTGCCGATGACGGTAGCGTCTTGCGCGACGAAGGTTTCGGCGTGGATGGCGGGGATAAGCGTGTCATATTGATAGATAGCCACGGCAGCTCCTCCTCAGGCCTGAGCATCAGTTTTCAGCACACCGGCAGCACACAGCTCGGCAATGTGTTCGTCGCTGTAGCCCAGTTCGCACATGACTTTGTGGGTGTGCTCGCCGATGCGTGGAATTGATCGACGGGGTTGAAGACGCTCGCCATCCAGGGACAACGGCAGCAGTGGCATGGCGGTGAACGATCCGTCTTCGAGTTCAAGATTTGCCAGTCCACCGCTTTTCAGCAGGTGAGGATCTTCAAACAACTCTTCCGGACGACGAATCGGCGCGAATGGAATGCCGTGGGCTTCGAGTTGTAGCGCCAGAGCCTGAGCATCCATGGTCGCGAAGACTTCAGCCAGATGGGCCAGCAGCCGTGGTCGTTGTAGAACGCGGTCGTTGTTGGTGGCAAGAGTCTGATCGTCGAGCAACACCGTCTGGCCCAGCAGCTGGCACAAGGCGTTCCACTGGCCTTCACCGGTGGCAGCAACGAACATCTGCTCACCGCCAGCGAACTCGAACACGTCATAGATGGCCCAGGCGCTGATGCGGTTCGGCATCGGCGCGGCTGCCTGCCCGGTCACCGCGTATTGCTGCATATGTTGGGCGGCGAGCAATACGCAGTTTTCGTAAAGCGCGCTTTGCACCTCACGACCGGCCCCAGTGACGTTGCGCTCGTTGAGCGCGGCAAGCACGCCGATGGCACCGAACATCCCGCCCATGATGTCGTTCACGGAACTGCCAGCACGTAGCGGTCTACCGACAGGGCCTGTCATGTAGGCCAGACCGGCCATCATCTGCACCACTTCATCCAGGGCCAGGCGATTGTCGTAAGGACCGTTCAGAAAGCCTTTGTGTGAGGCATAAATAATGCGCGGGTTACGCTCCCGAATCGCAGCGTAGCCAAAGCCGAGCGCTTGCATGCGGCCAGGTTTGAAGTTCTCGATGAATACGTCGGCGGTGTCGATAAGTTCCAGCACAGCGTCGCGCCCCTGAGGGGTGTTGACGTCAATGGCGATGCACTGTTTGTTGCGGTTGAAGGTGCGAAAAAAACCGGCACCCGCGCCCAGCAGGCGGCGCGTGCCGTCGCCCTGGATCGGCTCGATCTTGATCACCTCGGCACCGAGGTCACCCAGGATCATCCCGCAGGTCGGCCCCATCACCATATGAGAAATTTCGACGACACGAATGCCGTCCAATGGAAGTCTGGACATTAGCGTTTTCCTCGATCAAGCAGGCTCAAGCGCGGTTGGCGACTGGCGTGTAATTGAGTGGAAGGCCTGCGCGGGCAATGCAGCCGTAAAGCGTTTCGTCCGGTAAGGCGGCGCGCAGCAGATCCCTTGAAGCGATCAGTGCGGGCAGATCAATGCCGGTGTCATAGCCCATGCTTTGCAGCATGAACACCAGGTCTTCGGTCACGGTGTTGCCGGACGCGCCCGGCGCGAACGGGCAACCACCCAGCCCTGCCAGGGAAGAATCAAGCTCGGTGATGCCTTGCTGCACCGCCACCAGGCTGTTGGCCAGCGCCAGACCTCGGGTGTCATGAAAATGCGCAGCCCGGAGTTTGTCACCGGCAATAGCGCGAACCGCCTGCAACGTGGTCGCCACTTGGCCGGGATTGGCATAGCCAGTGGTGTCGCCAAGCGAAACCAGATCGCAGCCGGCTTCCAGCACCCGACCGGTCAATTCGCAGAGGTCGCTCAATGGCACATCGCCCTGGCGGGTGCAGCCAAATGCAACCGACATCCCGGCGATTATTTGAACGTTGTGCAAACCCATTTGGGTCCGTAGTTCGCACATCCGCGCCAGTTCCTCGACCATTTCCAGCGGCGTACGCCGCACATTGGCCAGGCTATGGGCAGCGCTGACGGAGACAGGCGCAATGATACGGTGAGCGCCGGACTCCAGCGCATCACGACAGCCGCGCAGGTTAGGCGCCAGGACCGTTACGACCAGATCTGGAAAACTCAAGGCGTGGGCGACGACTTCCTTTGCATCGGCCATCTGCGGCAGCAGTTTGGCGGGAACAAAGGACGCGACTTCCATATAACGCATGCCGGCAGCATAGGCGGCATCGATCCATTGTCGTTTGGCAGAGGTAGGCATTACGGTTTGAAGGCTTTGCAAACCATCACGCATGCCGACTTCATTGATTGTTATTGTTGTCATGAAAAAGCTCTCACAGGCTGAAGCGCAACTTCAGATTAAAGAGCCGCTGGCTTAGCAAAAAGACGTCATTTACGCGGTGATCCATCGTCAACCGCGATGGATTCAATCAGCCCCAAGGCTCAACCGGTGTTTGCGCGCAAAAGCAGATGATCCAGCAAGCGCCGTGCGGACAGCGACAGTGCATCCCGATCACGCACACAGATAACAAACTCACCCAGTGCCCAATCGTCGGTCAGCGGAATAATGCGCAAGTCAAACAACTGGGCATACCGCGCCACGGCCTCCAGTGGAAATACAGCAAGTCCCAAGCCGAATTGCACCAGGCGGAATGCGGCGTCGAACGACGAAACATAGGAGCGAAACCGCAGCTCATGTCCGTCCTTAGTCGCTTCATTACGCATGAAGTTATTCAACGTGGCGAAAGCGGACAACCCCAAATGATCAAAGGCCAGGGTCTCTGCGAACGCAATACGGGGGCGATTGGCCAAGGAATGGTTCGAGCCTACGACGACGGCCAGATGATCCCGACGATAAGGTAGAAACTCCAGATCGCCCATGGCCATTGATCGTCGACAAATGCCCAAATCGGCATTGCCTTCAGCCACACCTCGTACCACATCGGGACTGAAACGTTCTTCGATGTCGGCCTGGATTCCAGGGTGCTTAAGCATGAAGTCAGACAGCTCTTCGGGTAGAAACTCCATAATTGACGAGATGTTTGCCAACACCCGTACATGCCCTCGGGCGCCTTCAGCGTATTCGCCAAGCTCGCTATCGAGCCGCTCCATCGCCCGTGTCAGAGACCGAGCATGCCGAAGCAGCGCCAACCCCGCCGGGGTCGGTTCAACCCCGCGTTTGCTGCGCTTTAGTAGCGCCGTACCAAATCGCGCCTCAATGTCGGAAATACGTTTGCTGACCGCCGAGGGCGCCATAAATGCTCGCTCACTGGCGCTTGCAATCGTGCCCTCTTCACAGACCAGAATGAACAAGTGCAAGGATAAGTGATCCAGGTGCTGCATTACGTCCGTCCATCAAATAGCAATGTGGCGCGAAGATACATTTCTCCGCGTTCAATCTACTGAGGTTTTCGCAAATATTCTGGATATACGCAATCGCCGCTGGAATGGCTTCGAGTTTTGCAGACGCATCGGAGGGCTGCTTCTGGCCGATTTCGCTATTCATCAATCTCCCGAGCGTGCGAAATTACCAGCTCTGCAATTTCTCTCAAAGGCAGCCTCATGACCTCTACCCTGGCAGTGTCGGATATTTTAGGTCCATGGAGTGGCGATACCCCCACAGGAATCATTCAGCGTTGCAGGGAGGCATGGGACACACCTTTAGAGAGTTTGAATGATCTTATGGTCGCTACTTTTTTGAATCAGAATATCGCGACGGAACACTTGCTGATTGAAGCGAAGCGCCACATGAAAGATCAGGAACGAGATGAAACCGAGTACTTCGACGGCCAGCTTCTCGAAGCTATCGAGCGCTTGCAATCCGGGGAGTAATTCATCCCGACAGTTTGTTGCGCTCGACGTGGACTATCTATATTGGATCGCTTTCTATCTCGCGCGACTGGCAGAGAACGTCGATAGCAGCCCTTGTTGTCAGGCAATAATCGGCCAGAACGGACACATTCCTTTTATTCCCAGAAGCTACGCTGTGAGTACGCCAACGTATCCGAACCTGAGCTTCGGATCTCCGGAACAGTTTGGAGCTAACCCACTTTGAATGTGTTGTTCATCTGCGGCAAAAACCGCCTACGTAGTCCGACCGCCGAGCAAATTTTTGCTGATTGGTCGGGAGTTGATACAGCATCGGCTGGTGTCAATAACGATGCGGATGTGCCTGTAAGCCAGGAGCTTCTAGGGTGGGCCGATCTCATTTTTGTTATGGAGCAAATCCATCGAAAGAAACTGACTGCTCGCTTCACCTCGGCATTGGCCAATAAACGTATCATCTGTCTGAATATTTCGGATGATTACGAATATATGGCACCTGCTTTGATCAAGCTGCTGGAAGCGAGAGTCGAGCGTTATTTATCCTCCTGATGTTATGTCCGCCTGTGGGCCGTCTCCACCTAATCAGTCGACTGACCGCTCTTGGCCGATTCTGCTGAAAAATCGTACTCGCTTAGCCAAGGTAACCGCCTGTGAAAATGGGATCAGACCACGATTAATAATAGTGGTCTGACCCCTGTTCTTCTGTGGTCTGACCCCTGTTCTTCTTCGAGAAAAGCCCCTTTGCGGGCCCTTTCGTACGCGGGGTAAAAGTGCTAATTACTTGTTCCGCAGTAGCACATACGCTTCACCGCCGTTGCGATCATGCTGAAGAATAAAGTTGTTGTCCTGGATGCGCACCTTCGATGGCACGCGATCTGCTACCGACGTTTGCGAGTAAGTCTGCGCGGCGCTCAGCAGTTGGCGGGTCAGACTGTCGTCGGGTTGCTTCGGAGTGGTAACGACGCATTCCTTTTCGGAAAGTTGCACGGAGAGGTTTTTGTCCGCGGTGAAGCCGATGCGCGTGAAACCCATGTCCTGGAGGTCGTTGATGCCGAAGCGCTTGGCCGCTTCAGCAGAACCGGCGAACGAGGGGGCGGTCTTCAGACAAATTTCGACGAAGGCTTCGATCGCCTTGGAGGTGACAGGCGTCGATACGCTTGGTGTTGCAGTGGAGCAGCTGGCGAGGACTAACAGGCTGGATAAGGCGAGTGTACGGAACAAAGTATTGGACATGAAGCGGGATCCTTCCATTGGAAATTCGGAGTGCAGACGTAGGCTGAGCGGCGCCGGAACGGAACGCCTGCGAATGGTAAATTAAAATGGAGTACGGGGTTTACGACTTTGCGAACCTCTACGCTTGCTGGCAGTGCGCTCGCGACGTGAACCTGTGTGTGCTTGGGCTAGCTTGACGACGGTCGGCAAATTCGCTTAGCAGCAGATTGCATAGCAGCGACAGGCAATAGCCGCTCGATTTCAGTAAATGCTAACCGGACGCTATGGGTCGTTTTCAACCAGTAGCCACAGGTAGAAAACGGCCAAAAGCGGACGCTCGCGGCTTAGCTCAGATTTTACGTATACAGTAATATCCGTCTGCACCGCCCAAACTATGGAGCCGGGCTATTAGCCATGAAGGGATCAAGTGAATCTACAACTTGAAATTGAGAGGATCTTTGGGGGTAAAGCATTTGACAGGCCACTTTTCTATTCCTATCCAGGAGGTCTGCGTTTTGAGCTCTCTGAAACTGGTGGAGTGATTGAGCAATTTCTATCAGCACTACGAAAATCAACAAAGATCTGCAGCGATATCTTTCTTGAGGACGCGACGCTTGTTGCTTGTCTGCGCATTCATTCTGGCAGCAACCGATTTGCTCATCGGCCCCTGATTCACGCCCTTCGATCTGCCGGCATTAACATACCCACGGAGTGCTCAGTCTGGAGTGAGGAAATAGATCCGGAGGAATGGTTTTGCGAAAGGGAGCCGGAATATTGGATCAACATCGCATTTGAAGCGCCTGCGACTCTGCTTCAAGCATTTCTTTGGTGTGCTTTGGCTAGGGACTTTGCCGCAATTCAGCCTAAACCCAACTGCGTTTTATACCTCTTCAATTTGAAGAGGCACGTTATGGTTTTTCCCTACGACGACAGAGGTATGGATGTGGTCGGCCCCAACAAAAATCTGCTTTCACAGTTGTATCGTCTGCATCATACATACCTGCTGGAATACGACCGACATACGATGGACACCACATTTGCAGGGGCTGCGCGCTAGCCTCATTGCTTACATTGAGGCTGAAATCGTGCCCACAGCCCACATGGCCACCGTCTCTTTTTGGCCGCTTACTGCCCGTCATTCCTGACTACTTTTTTGGGTGAGTACCACCCCTCCCCCGTAATAACCCATCCGCGAGCGAGACTTGGATATTCCTAATCCCATCTAAAGACTAACGCTCAGTGCACCAGACCTCAGCCTCTCCTTTGAAAAGCCTAAGCCACAGCCCATGTGAAACGAGGGTGCTACGCAGCTCCGGGATGCGGATCAAATTCTCAATATCACCACCGAAGTGCTTTAAGAGCAGTCCGTTACGAACGTGCACGATGTAACCCTGACCACCCGCCATTACGATCACATGAAAAGTTGATTCCACTTCCAACACGCAGTTGAAGCGGCAGGACCCGGTGAGCCAGCAAATCGAGATCATTTTTTGGGGCGTGCCCTGGGCTGTGACTTTCGGGCTCACCGGGATCAGTCTTCGGCAGATCATCACGACGCACCCACTCCCCCAGATCGAACGCCTGATAACGCTGGAAGCAGGCTGCATGAGCGTCCTTTTCGGGTAAAGGCGTGAATCAGGGGCCGTCCACACGGCCCCCCCCCAAACCCATTCAGCGATAAACCGGATAACGCCGGCACAGTGCGACAACCTGTTCGCGCACGTGGTGGCCGACCTTGTCACTGTCGCCATATTCCAGGGTGTCGAGTACGTCGCACAACCACCCTGCCACTTGCTCGCAGGCCTCGACACCGAAGCCCCGCGTCGTCACCGCCGGGCTGCCGATGCGCAGGCCGGAGGTCACGAAGGGTGAGCGTGGGTCATTCGGCACCGAGTTTTTATTCGCGGTGATGTAGGCGCTGCTCAATGCCGCATCGGCGTCCTTGCCGGTGTAGGGCTTGTCGGACAGGTCGATCAGCATCATGTGGTTGTCGGTTCCGCCCGAGACGATCTTGTAGCCGCGCTTTTGCAGCACCGCCGCCATGGCGCGGGCGTTGATCACCACTTGGGCCTGGTAGACGCGGAACTCAGGCGTCAGCGCTTCCTTGAACGCTACGGCCTTGGCTGCAATCTGGTGCATAAGCGGGCCGCCCTGCACGCCGGGAAACACTGCCGAATCGAGTTTTTTGTAGAAGGCTTCGTCCTGGCCCTTCGACAGAATCAAACCGCCCCGTGGGCCGCGCAGGGTTTTGTGCGTGGTGCTGGTGACCACATGCGCATGGGGCAGCGGGTCCGGGTATTCGCCGGCGGCGACCAACCCGGCGACGTGGGCCATGTCGACCCAGAATATGGCGCCGACCTTGTCGGCGATGGTGCGCATGCGTGCCCAGTCCTTGTAGCGCGAGTACGCCGAGAAGCCGCCGATCAACATTTTCGGGCGCGTCTGCAGGGCAATTCGTTCCATCTCGTCGTAGTCGAGAAAACCGGTTTTCGGGTCCAGCCCGTAGGGCACGATCTTGTAATGCCGGCCCGAAAAGTTCGCCGGGTTACCGTGGGTCAGGTGGCCGCCCTGGGCCAGGTTCATGCCCATCACCGTGTCACCGGGGTTGATCAACGCGAGGAACACCGCCGCGTTGGCCTGCGCACCCGCGTGAGGCTGCACGTTGGCGTAGTCGCAGTTGAACAGGGTCTTGACCCGCTCAATCGCCAGCCGCTCGGCTACATCGACGTATTCACAACCACTGTAGTAGCGCTTGCCGGGATAGCCCTCGGCGTACTTGTTGGTGAGTACCGTGCTCTGGGTCTGCATGACCAGCGGGCTGGCGTAGTTCTCCGACGCGATCAGCTCAATGTGGTCTTCCTGGCGATGCGCTTCGTTATGAATCGCCTCACGCAGTTCAGGGTCGAAAGCATCCAGGGTGAGCGTTGAGTCATACATGGTGGGGGCGTCCTTGGTTAACAAATTCAAACAGCGGGCGACAGCAGGCGAATGACACGTGCGGCGATCTCGTCGATCTGTGTGTCATCGCAGATCAGTGCGGGCAACAGGCGCATGGTGGTGCCACGGGTGACGGTGATCAGCAGGCGTTGTTCTTCACGGGCGCGGTCGACCAGCTCGCCGCACGGGCGGTTGAGTTCGACGCCGACCATCAAGCCGATACCACGAATGGCCACCACCTCGGGATGGTTGCCCAGCGCCAGCTTGAGCGCGGCCAGCAGGCGTCGGCCGCTGGCGGCGGCGCGTTGTGGCAGGTGCTCACGCTGCATGATGTCCAGCACCGTGCACCCCACGCGGCAGGCCAGCGGGTTACCGCCAAACGTGGACGCATGGTGACCGGGGGAAAACAGCTCGGCGGCCTTGCCCCGCGCCAGGCATGCGCCTATCGGGTAGCCGTTGCCAAGTGCCTTGGCCAGGGTGATGACATCCGGCTCGATGCCCGCGTGTTGAAAGCCAAACCAGGCGCCGGTGCGGCCCATGCCGGTTTGCACTTCATCAATCATCATCAGCCAGTCGTGTTCATCGCACAGGGCGCGCAACCCTTGCAGGTAGCCCGCGAACGCCGCATGCACCCCACCCTCGCCCTGCACCGGTTCGACCAGCACGGCAACGATGTTGGGTGACTGCGCCGCAACCGCCCGAATCGCCTCGATGTCGTTGTACGGCACGCGCACAAAGCCGGGCATCAACGGTTCGAAACCGGCGTGCACCGCCGGGTTGCCGGTGGCCGCCAGCGTGGCGAGAGTGCGCCCGTGGAAGCTGTTGTCCATCACCAGCACCTGCGGCTGGGCCACGCCTCGGGCATGGGCGTGCAACCGCGCCAGCTTCAGCGCGGCTTCATTGGCCTCGGCGCCGGAGTTGCAGAAAAACGCGCGCTCCATGCCGGACAACAGGCACAACCGCTCGCCCAGTTGCTCCTGCCACGGGATGCGAAACATGTTGGTGGTGTGCAGCAACTGCGTGGACTGCTCGGCGATGGCGGTGGCAATTTCCGGGTTGGCATGCCCCAGGCTCGTCACGGCCACGCCGGCGATGGCATCCAGGTATTCAACGCCGTCGGTGTCCCACAGGCGAGCGCCCAGGCCTCGGCTGAACGAGACCGGCTGACGGGACGAGGTGTGCATCAGGTAAGCGGGTGCTGCGGACATTGCAGGCCTCCTATAGAGATCAATCAACGTTAAGGGGCGAGCGCCGGCAACTCGTCGTCGTTGCGCGGTCTGGCGTCGGCCGTGGGCCAGTAATAGGCATCTGGCATGGCGCGGGCACCGAAGATGGCTTGGCCGACGCGTACCACGGTTGCACCCTCTTCAATGGCAATTTCAAAGTCGCCCGACATACCCATCGACAACTCCTGCAGCGACACGCCCTCGGGCACCTGCGCGAGCAAGCGGTCGCGCAATTCACGCAAGCGCACGAAGCAGGGGCGCACCCGCACCACGTCGGCGCAAAACAGCGCCAGGGTCATCAGCCCGCGAACCCGTAGCGCCGGGAATGCCGGCAGCGCCGCGATGAACGCCGCCACATCCTCGGGAGCCAGGCCGTACTTGCTGGCTTCGCCCGAGGTGTTGACCTGCACGAACACATCCATCTGCCGACCTTCGAGCTGCAGGCGATGGTTCAGCACTTCGGCCACGCGCAGGCTGTCGAGCGCCTGGAATTCGCTGGCAAAACGCGCAACCTGCTTGGCCTTGTTGGTTTGCAGGTGGCCGATGACTGACCATTGCAGGTCGTGCAGGTCGCTCATGGCTTGCGCCTTGCGCTGGGCCTCCTGCACCTTGTTTTCGCCGAGCAGGCGGCAACCGGCGGCATAGGCCAGGCGCAGATGGGCTTCGTCGAAGGTCTTGCTGACCGGCAGCAACCGCACGGTGGCCGGGTCACGCCCGACGCGGTGGCAGGCATCAATGATGCGTTGCTGCACAGCGGCAAGATTGCGACGAAAGTCCTCGACGCTGACCGCCTGCGGATAGCGACCATGGTCGGCGTGGAGCGTGGTGAGGTGTTCGGCTTGCCCAGTCATCAGCGGGTCGCTCCCTTGGTGGTCACCGCAGTGGTTTTTTCACGACGTGGCAGTTGCCCATTGAGTACCGCATACGCCGCGAGGCCGATGAGCAAGCCCCAGAACGCGCCGCCAATGCCAAGCAAGGTGATGTTGGCGGCGCACGCCAGAAAGGTGATCAGCGAGGCTTCACGGGATTTGACGTCCGCCATGGCATTGGCCAGGCTGCCGCCGATGGTGCCGAGCAGCGCCAGCCCGGCCAGGGTGGTAATGAACGTCGCCGGAAAGGCCATGAACACCGCCGCCAGGGTTACGCCAAAAATCCCCACCAGGATGTAGAACACCCCTGCCGCTACCCCGGCGATCCAGCGTTTGGAAGGGTCTTCGGACGCTTCCTTGCCGGTGCAGATCGCCGCCGTGATTGCCGCGATATTGAACGCATGGGAGCCGAACGGCGCCATCAGCAGCGAACCCAGCCCGGTCACGCTGAGAATCGGGTTGGCACTGGTCTTGAAGCCGTCATTGCGCAGCACCAGCATGCCCGGCATGTACTGCCCCGTGAGGGTAATCAAAAAAAGCGGCAACGCCACGCTCAGCAACGCATTGAGCGAGAACTCGGGCCGCGTGAATACCGGTGTGGCGAACGCCAGCGCCAGTCCGGAAAAATCCACTCGCCCCTGCATCAGCAAAAAGCCCAGCCCCAGTACCAGAATGCCGACCACCGCGTAGCGTGCGCTCAAGCGTTTGAACACGATGTAGGCGCCGATGAGCAGCCCCACCAACAGCGGGTCGACCGTCATGCTCGCGAATGCACCGATGCCGAACTGCAAGAGAATGCCGCCCAGCAGGCCCGCCGCAACGCCAGGCGGGATCAGGCGCACAGCCCTTTCAAAATAGCCGGATACCCCCAGCAGCACGAACGCCGCCGCTGAAATCAAATACGCACCAATCGCCTCGGCGTAGGGCGTGGTCGCCAGGGCAACGATCAAGAACGCCGCCGCCGGGGTCGACCAGGCGGTGATGATCGGCTCGCGGCTCACCCAACTGAGGAACAACCCTGTCACACCGACGCCAATCGACACCGACCAGACCCACGACGCCGTCAGCTCAGGGCTGAGGCCGGCAACCTTGGCGGCCTGGAACACTAGAATGAAGGTGCCGCCGTAATTGACGATCACCGAAATCAGCCCGGCAACCACCGGGTGCAGCACATCCCGCAGACGCAGGGACGACTGGGATTGAGTAGAGGGCATAAGTCTTGGCTCCTTGCTGGACAATGGATCAGGCCGTGGCCAGGCGGTCATTTATAGCCGTTGAATGGTGGGGTTTGCCCCTACGCTTGTGCGCAGCAGACCAGACCACTTTTCGCGCAGGAGCGGTTACCCATGTGCGCGTGCGAAGTCAGCCATAAAGTCAGTCAGCGCCTCGACTGCGGTTAACGAGACGGCGTTGTAGAGGCTGGCGCGCAGGCCGCCGACACTGGCGTGGCCTTTCAAGCCGTTAAGGCCGGCGGCTTCGGCGCGGCGCAAGAAGGTCTTCTCCAGCGTCGAATCCGCCAGCACGAACGGCACGTTGTTGATCGAGCGGTACGCCGGCTGCACCCGATTGCGGTAGAACCCGCCGCTCTCGTCGATGGCGCGATAGAGCCGGTGCGCCTTGGCCTGGTTACGCTCATGCAAGGCCGGCAGGCCGCCGTTGTGCTTGATCCACTTGAGCGTCAGGCCGGTGAGGTACCAGGGAAACGTCGCCGGGGTATTGAGCATCGACTGCGCATCGCTGATGTGGGCGTAGTTGAGAATGTCCGGAGTGAAGGCATGGGAGCGTTCCAGTAATGCGGAGTCGACGATGACCACCGTCAACCCGGCCACCCCCATGTTTTTCTGCGCGGCGGCATACACCAGGTCGTGCCGGGCGACGTCCATCGGCTTGGACAAAAGGCTTGAACAGGCATCACACACCAGCGGCGCGGCGCTGTCGGGCGGGGCGATGAATTGCACGCCGTGGACCGTCTCATTCTCGGTGTAATGCAGGTAGGCGGCGTCAGGATTGAGGTGCCAGCTCGCTGCGTCAGGCACGCGGTCGAAGCCGGTTGCGCGGGCACTGGCCGCGATTCGCACATCGCAATAACGCCGCGCCGCTTCAATCGCCTTACCCGACCAGAGGCCGGTGTGCAGGTAGTCCGCCGTGCCTTTGTCGCCCAACAGGTTCATCGGCACCTGGGCGAACTGCAGCGAGGCGCCGCCTTGCAAAAACAACACTTTGTATGCGTCCGGCACGCCGAGAATGTTGCGCAGGTCCTGCTCCGCCTGGCGGGCAACGTCCATGAACACGCGGGAGCGATGGCTGATCTCCATCACCGACATACCGGTGCCGGCAAAATCAAAAAATTCTTCGTGTGCCTGGGTGAGCACTTCCAGCGGCACCGCCGTGGGGCCGGCGCTGAAGTTGTGGGATCTGGCCATCGTCGCGTAACTCCTGTTCAAGAACACTCGCATCGTGCGGGCTTGCCACGCGCCGGGGCCGGGCTGGCGAGGGCTGGATTCTACGGATAGACTGGCCTGCCATTACAGGCCAATTCCAAAGGACGGAGCAGACCGCATGGCAAAAACCTTCGAGCTCGAAACCCTGAAAATGCGCCTCAACGACGTGGAGTTTCAGCTGCTGGACTTGCACCAGCGCATCCAGCGGGCGTTGCGCGCACTGATCCTCGACGGCGCCCTCGGCCCCGGCCTGAAACTGCCTGCCACACGGGTCTTGGCAACGTCACTGGGGTGCGCCCGCGACACCGTCGAGAACGCCTACGTGCAGTTGCATCGGGACGGGTTTATCGTACGCCGCGAGGGTGCTGGCAGTTACGTCTGCGACACGGTCGGCGTCGAATTGCGCGGCGCCACACGCCGGCGCATCAAGGCCCAGGAAGTGCGCAGCAACGCCGCCGCACCCGGCGCCGAGCTGAGCCAGCGAGGGCGGATGATCTTCGAAACGGGCGGCGTCAGCGACCAGCAAGTCATCAAGGCCTTCGCCACCGGTTTGCCGGAAACCCGCAGTTTCCCCACGGATGTCTGGGAACGCCTGCAACGCCAGGTGATGAAGGACTATCGCGCCAACGTGCTCTTGCACGGCGACCCGCAAGGCGCCGAGCCGCTGCGCAAGGCGATTGCCACCTACCTGAACCTAGAGCGCGGGGCCAAGTGTTCGCCCGATCAGGTGCTGGTGCTGAGCAGCACGCGCCAGGCCTTGTACCTCTGCGCGCAGCTGCTGGTGGATGCCGGCAAGCCGATCCTGCTGGAAAACCCTGGCTATTACGGCGCACGCAAAGCCTTCGAGATCGCTGAAGCCAAGGTGCTGCCCATCGATGTCGATGAACGCGGCATCCGCACCGACCTGTTGTACGCCGACCGCAGCGGCGCCAACTGCGTGTACGTCACACCGTCGCACCAATACCCCACCGGCGTGACGCTGCCGCTGGAACGGCGCCTTGAGTTGATCAACTGGGCAGCGGAAAAAAGCAAGTGGCTGATCGAGGACGACTACGACAGCGAGTTCCATTACGACGGACAACCCACCGCCTGCGTGCAGGGTCTGGACAAGTATCAGCGCACGCTCTACATCGGCACGTTCAGCAAGACGCTCTACCCCGGCTTGCGCATGGGCTACATGGTGCTGCCCCACGAACTGGTCAAGCCCTTTGCCTACGCACGCAGCATGATGGACGGGCATACGCCGCAAGTGCTGCAACTGACCCTGGCGCGGTTTATGGAAGACGGCCATTACAACGCCCACGTGCGGGCCATGCGCAAGCTCTATGCCGGGCGCCGCTCGATCATGCATGACGCCATTGGCAAGTACCTGGGCGAGGTCGTCACCGCCCAGTTTCCGCCGGGCGGGTTGCAGATTCCCTGTCTGCTGAAAGCGGGCTGGAGCGAAGAAAAAACCATCCGCCAGGCGGCCACCGCCGGCGTGCAATTGTCCGGACTCAGCAAGCTGTACGCAGGCGAACCGCAGCAATACGGCTGGCTGCTGGGCTACTCGTCGTTGACCGCGTATGAAATCGAAGCCGCCATGCTGCGCCTGGCCAATGCGCTGAAAATCTAGAGGCAGCCGCTCAGTAAGGCAGCTTGAAACGCTTGGTCAGTTCGCCGATGCCTTCGCGAATCGAGCGCTCGGTGCGACTGTCGAGGGCGCCGCTGCGCACGCCGCCGAGCATGGCGAGGATCATGTCGCCGATCTCGCGAAATTCATCCACGCCCATGCCCCGCGACGTGCAGGCCGCGCTGCCGATGCGAATGCCGGAGGTGACACTGGGTTTGACCTCGTCGCCCGGCACGATATTTTTGTTCACGGTAATCCCGATCGCTTCCAGCGCCTGTTCGGCGACATTGCCGACCAGGCCCCACGGCCGCAGGTCAATCACGCCAAGGTGACAGTCGGTGCCGCCCGAGACCACCGACAACCCGCCTTCGGCCAAACGCCCGCACAAGGCCTGGGCGTTCGCAATCACCGCATGCGCGTAGGTGCTGAACGCCGGTTGCAAGGCTTCGCCGAGCGCCACTGCCTTGGCCGCCAGCGTGTGCATCAGCGGCGCGCCTTGCAGGCCGGGAAACACCGCCGCATTGATTTTCTGCGCAATGCCCGGCTCGTTGCACAGGATCATCCCGCCGCGCGGCCCGCGCAGTGTGGTGTGGGTGCTGATGGTGGTGACGTGGGCGAACGGCACCGGCGACGGGTACGCACCGCCCGCTACCAGTCCGGCGACGTGGGCAATGTCGGCCATCAGGAAGGCCCCGACTTCGTCGGCAATTGCGCGAAAGCGCGCGAAGTCCAGCGCCCGTGAATAGGCCGAAGCGCCGACGATGATCAATCGCGGGCGTTCCTGGCGGGCCATCTGCTCGACCTGGTCCATGTCGACCCGATGGGTCAGCGGATGCACGCCATAACTGAGGGCCTGAAACCAGCGCCCGGACATATTGAACGCCGCACCGTGGGACAGGTGCCCGCCGGACTTGAGGTCCAGGCCGAGGATCTTGTCGCCCGGTGCCAGCAGCGCCAGAAACACCGCCTGATTGGCCTGGCTGCCCGAGTGGGGTTGCAGGTTGGCGTAGGCACAGTTGAACAACCGCCGGGCGCGCTCGTTGGCCAGCTCTTCTACCGCGTCGACGTTGCAGCAGCCGGCGTAATAACGGCGCCCCGGATACCCTTCGGCATGCTTGTTGGTGAGCACCGAGCCCTGGGCTTCAAGCACTGCACGGCTGACAAAATTCTCGGCAGCAATCAGCTCGATTGACTGCATCTGGCGCTGGCGCTCGGCGTCGATGGCACGCCACACATCCCCGTCCGCCTGGGCCAGTGCGACGCCACTGAGCACCGGCAGCGCGTGCCCGTCTCGATAAGCGAAATGCGGCATGGTCACTCCCTGTGAAAACGTCGATTGGCAAACGGCGTCTACCCTAGCGGCACACGGCCCGCGCCGGTATACCAGTTTGCGCCAGCGTTGCAGACCACTGCGCGGCGCGGCGCCACGGCGCGAGACCAGTAGCGCTGCAAAGTGGTCTGGTGAACCTTTGAACATTGGACTATCCCGCAAGACCAACGCCCCACTAAGCTCTGCGCCGGTTTTGTCACCCCCATTTCCACAGGTTCTGCCATGACGTCTTTTCGTATCGGACTGCTGCCGCAGGTCTCAGCCGCGCACTTTGTCAGTCATCTGCACATCATGGTGCTGGCGGCGTTGTTTCCCCTCCTCGCGGCTTTTTTCGACGTCGATTACGTGCAGTTGGGCCTGGCCCTGAGCCTGTTCAACATCGTCACCGCGCTGGTGCAGGCGCCGATGGGATTTGCCGTGGACCGTTTCGGCGCACGGCGCCTTCTGTTAGCCGCGCTGGCAGTGGGCAGTAGCAGTTTCCTGTTGATTGCACTCGTGCCCAACTACCTTTGCTTGCTGATCGGCATGGCGCTGGCCGGCGTCGCCAACGCGGTTTACCACCCGGCCGACTATGCCCTGCTGTCCCGCCATATTGACCCTGCCCACATTGGCAAAGCATTCTCCGTGCACACCTTCGCCGGCTTCCTCGGCGCCGCCGTGGCCCCGGTGTTTTTGTTGAGCATCGCCGTGGCGAGCACGCCGGCCATGGCGTTTGCCGCCGCCGCAGGCGTAGGGTTTGTCGCGCTGGCGGTGTTGTCGATACCTGGCGCGGCACTGGCCCAAGTCAATTATGTGTCGCCAGCGGCCGACCCGGCGCCCCTCGACACGCGTCGGCGCCCGTTGCTGTCGCCCATGGTGCTGAGCCTGACGTTGTTATTCGTGCTGCTGAACCTGAGCACCGGCGCAATTGAAAAATTCTCGGTCGCGGCCCTTATGCAAGGCCAGGGCGTGGCCTTGACCTGGGCCAACTCGGCACTCACCGCGTTCCTGTTTGCCAGCGCCTTTGGCGTGCTGGCAGGCGGCGCACTGGCCGACCGCACCCGCCGCCATGGCGTGGTGGCCGCCAGCGCGTTTGCCCTGGCCTGCGGGTTGATACTGTTGGTCGCCACGGCGCACTTGAGCGAGCTGGCACTGCTGCTGGTACTCGGTGTAGCGGGTTTCCTGACCGGGGTGATCGCGCCGTCCCGCGACATGCTGGTGCGCGCAGCGTCGCCGAAAGGCGCGGAAGGCAAGACTTTCGGCATTGTCTCCACCGGCTTCAATATCGGCGGCACCCTCGGCCCGGTCGGGTTCGCCTGGCTACTCGACCAAGGCCACCACAACTCGATTTTCTGGGCCATTGCTGCCTTTATGGGCCTGACGGTCGCGCTGACCCTGATGCAAGAACGGCACTTGGCCAAAGCCCGGAAAATGCCCGCATTACACCCGCAATTCAACTGACCTGGAGCAATATCCCCCGCTTTTTTTGGCGCAAACTTGAAGGGCAACGTCCCGCATTTATTACGCGGCAACCCGCTTGTGCGGCCCCGTCATGTTTGCAAAGGACTGCACTCATAACCCGAACACCAATAGCTGTTTTCTTTGGAGTTAAAACATGGACCGTTTGAATTGTGGTACCGATGACGTGGTACAAAACATGCTCGCCAAGTTGTCCGGGCTCTGGAAAACCCGCGCTGCCGTGAACAATCCGCAACCGGATTACTGGGGCCTGGCCTTTGACCCGAAGAAGCAGGATTTCAGCCTGTCGCTGCTGCCGTTCCGTCATCACCAGGCCTGGCTCGAAGCACCGCAGGACCTGCAATCCAAGTGCCTGTCCTACGCGTGGGGCATCTACAACCTCAAGACGATCTACATCGAATGCGACGTGGTGGTGCCCGCCTGCGAGGACATCATCAAGACCCCGCCACACAGCCAGAACCGCGCCCTGCTGCAGGACGTGATGTCCCAGGCACTGCTGGACGAAGCCCTGCACACGCGCATGTCGAGCATGGCCTGCAACTACATCTACGACATGCGCAAACTGACCCCGCTGGATTTCAGCGCGTTCAACCTGGTGACCTGGCGCGAAGCCCTGCTGGCCAACTGCACGGCCGAATGGGAGCGCCGCCTGACCCGTTTTGGTGTGGCGTGCGCGAGTGAAACGCTGATCACCGATTACCTCAAGACCATGGCCGAAGACACCAGCATCCAGGCGGTGTGCCACGAGGTCACACGCACCCACGCCATCGATGAATGGAGCCATTCCAGCGTGTTCAGTTTCGTCGCCTCCGACATCGTTCATGGCCTGAGCCGCACCGAGCGCGAGTACCTGCGCTCAATCATCCTGTGCACCGTGCAGATGTTCGCCAACAACGAAATGGGCGCATGGGCCAAGGTGTTCTCGATACTGCAGATGCCGCATGCCAGCGAGATCCTGCATGACGTGGGCGACAACAACGAAATCAGCGTATACACCGACTCGCTCCAGGCCCTGATCGACCGTATCGGCCTGACCGGCAAAGGCCTTAGCAGCGCCGAACACGCCATCGAAACCTTGAGCGAGAAGGCCCGCGCATGAACGCCATGACCCCACTGCAGGCCCGTTGCGAACGCGTGACCATTGAAACCGCTGCGATCAACGTCTTCAGCCTGCGCGCCGTGGGCGCCCACGCCGAGTTCCTTGACCGCCTGGAACCCGGCAAGCACGTGGCGCTGCGCTTTCCGGACACTACGGGCACGCCGCAGCAACGGCTGTATTCGATCACTCGCAGGCAAGGCGCCGACGGGTTCGAGATTGCGGTCAAGCGCGAAGGCCATGGCGGGGTCTCGGACCAGTTGCACGCTACCTTGCAGGAGGGCTCGCAGGTCGCGGTGGAGTTTGTGGCCGGGGACATCAGCCTGGGGTCGATCATCGGCTGCAAGCACGTCGGCATGCTCGCTGGCGGCATCGGCATCACCTTGCCAATCGCCTTGCTGCGCGGCCTGCTGGAACGCGCACGACGCGGCCTGGCGGTGCCCGAGGTAAGCCTGCTGTTATGTGTGCCGACGGTGGCCGACATTCCCTTCCTGCATGAGTTGCTGGACCTGGAACTGAACACCCGCTGGTTTTCGCTGCAGGTCTTCATTACCCGCGAAGCGGTGCGCAGCAACGGCCATTTCAGGGCCGGCCGCCCCACCGCCGCCGACCTGAACCTGCTGGGTAACCCGGACACGGTGGTGATCTGCGGCAGTCATCGTTTTGCCCAAGGCTTGCGCGACCAGACGCTGGCGCTGTTTCCGGACAGCCAATTGCTGATCGAATCCTTCACCCCGCCGGTCAGGGCCGCGCAGGCGCAACCTGCGACCAGCGCTGCGCTGCGCCTGCACATAAGCCACACCGACGAGTTGCTGGAACCGCCCGCCGGCAAGAGCCTGCTGGAGATGCTCGAATCCAGCGGCATTGCAGTGCGCAGCCTGTGCCGCGCCGGGATCTGCGGCCACTGTCGGATCAAATTGTCCGAGGGCGAATACACCCTCGAGCCCGACTTTTGCCTGACCGATAAGGACAAGGGCGAAGGCTTTGCGTTGGCCTGCTGCACCTTCCCGCAATCGGGGACGATCAAGGTCGACCTCAACCCCACTGCATAAACCGTCAGGCCCTTATTTCAACCGCTGAGTGTTTCCATGAAAACTGCTATTGCACTGCGCCACATTCATTTTGAAGACGTGGGCACCCTGGATGTGGTGCTGGCCGATGAAGGCTACACCCTGATTTACCTCGACCCCACCGTGGACACCATCTACAGGGAGCAGGTGCTGCAGGCCGACTTGCTGATTGTGCTCGGCGGCCCGATTGGCGCGTATGACGAGGACCTGTACCCGTTTCTGCACGACGAACTGGAGCTGGTGCGCCAGCGCGTGGCGTCCGGCAAACCGTTGTTGGGCATCTGCCTGGGCGCACAGCTGATCGCCCGCGCCATGCATGCCAAGGTCTACCCGATGGGCGTCAAGGAGATCGGTTTTTCCGCGTTGACCTTGACTCCGGCCGGCCAGGACTCACCGCTCGCCGCGCTGATGGACACGCCCGTGTTGCACTGGCACGGCGACCAGTTCGATGTGCCCGACGGTGCCGTATTGCTGGCCAGCACACCAGTGGGCGCCCACCAGGCGTTTGCCGTGGGCCGCACGATTCTGGGCCTGCAGTTTCATCTCGAAGCCAACACCCCCCACATCGAACAGTGGCTGGTTGGCCACGCCAGCGAACTCGCCCACGCCGGCATCGACGTCGTCGCACTGCGCGCCACGGCCGCTGGCCTGGGCGATCGCCTGACCCGCGCCGCTGGCAACGTGATGCGCGCCTGGCTGAACAACCTGGGCCCCCGTTAACCCACTGGCGGCGGGCAACCGCCGCCGTTTAAGACCACCTGAAAAAAACCGTCAAGGATGAGGAGTCAAACATGATCGTCGTGTTATTCGAATTGCAGGCACTGCCCGGTCAGGGCGAGACCTATGTGGACCTGGTCAATAAGCTGACCCCGTTGCTGGAACCCATGGACGGGTTTATCTCCGTCGAGTGTTTTCAGAGTACGCTGAACCCCAAGAAGGTGATGTCGGTGACCACCTGGCGCGATGAGGAAGCCGTGGTGCAGTGGCGCAACGTCACCGCGCACCTGTCTGCACAACGCGCCGGGCGCGACAAGATCTTCGACGATTACCGCGTTCGCGTGACTTCGGTCATTCGTGACTACGGCCTGCGGGATCGTGAGCAAGCGCCGTATAACGTCGTTGTGGATGGAGCACACGCCACGGCGTAACGCCATGCTGATCGTTCCCACGCGGTGCTTGGGAACGATCATGGGTTGGGCGCTGGAGGGCTGTCGCAGAGAGAGCGCTGCCGTAAGCATCACAACAAATGTTTGCGCCGCTGCTTCCTGTATGACAGGCATTGGAGCACTAAACCGCGGAGAACCCCTGCCACCTTCAACCCATCTGTTCGAACCGCCGCCGCTTTAGGAACAACCCCACCCCCAGTGCAACGGCAAAGATCGACAGCAACCCCAGGTCAAATCCAAGCAAGCGGATGTGGCTCGCCGCAACGCAGCCGACCGCCCCCATCGCCACCAGCAGTACCCCTAACCACTTGCGAAGCGGGTACGACTTCAGAAACCGATCGAGCAGAAAGAACAGCACCAGAGCAGCGACCAGTTGGGTAATGTCAGACATGGGTTTCTCCCGTCAGGTCTTGATGATCAGTGTCGAGGCGGTACGTTGCGGGCCGATACCGCCGTTCACCTGCGCCTCGATGCTCACCAGTATGTCGCCTGCATGATAGGTGGGCAGGGTTTCATTCACGTACATGCGCACACCGGCGCCGACGGGGGCCCCCACGTAGGGGGAGGCAACGTAAGAGGTGGCGCCCGCGAACGCCGAGGCCGCCAGGTTGGCGATTCTGGTGCGCTGGGCGTTGAGCACATCGCCCTGCTGCCGGGTCAGCGGCTTGGAGATGCCGATCATCATCAGGCACGGCAGGTTCTTGGCCAGCATCTTGTCGTACACCTCGACGACCTTGCGGTTGACCTCGTAGTGCGCGCTCTTCGCCTCACCAAAATGCAGCTCGCGCAGCCGCCCGCGTTCGCTGTCAGTGAGGGTGATCTGCGAGACGTTGAACACGATCCCGTGATTGCCCATGTATTGGAAAGTCCCTTCGAACTTCATCGCACGCATCCTTTCGAGCCAAAGGCGGGGATTGTCTAGAAGGCGGGCGCTGGATTCAAATCATTTCACCTGGCTGGCAAGGTGCACAGCGCGGCGTAAGGTGCTGACGGTCATAATAATTGTCGAATTCACTGCTTTCGACGAACACGAAGCCATGGCGGATGTAAAACGGTTCCAGGCACTTTCTTTGAGGGCACCTACTGTGATCGGCAGTGCAGCTGCATCCGCTGCTTCGAAAATCTGTGCGAGTACAACCGAGCCGATCCCCGAACCCTGCGCGCTCGGCCTCACGTATAGGTGCTAGCCCCTAACAGCGCATTAATTTTCGTATGAGCTATCCCGCTTTTCATCGCGAAATTTACCCTGCTTAGCGCTTATTTAAGGGACGTCGACTGGCGGCTCTTGGCCGATAGCTGCCCGTCACGAGCGGCAGTAATCGGCCAGAAGCGGACGTTTAGAACAGAGAAATAAATCTGTTCTCTTTTCCCAATGGACATCATTGCGGCGTACGCAAGGCTATCGCGTGGTGCGCGCAGCGCTCTCTACAAAAGCACCTTAGCACTTGGCGCCGCACAATTAGGCGAAGCATGGACTTCGCGTACACCCATCAACTTGATCTAGAAATTGCCTCTTTGCTAATCAGTGTCTGCGCTCGCACATATTGTCCTGGCGTAACACCCATTATCCGACGGAACATGGCAATGAAAGCACTAATATTTTCGTAGCCAAGCTCAATCGCCGTTGTCGTCACTGACATCCCCTCGACCAATAGTTGAATAGCGCGCAACGTGCGTGCACGTTGTCGCCATTCAGAAAAACTAAAACCGGTTTCAGCGACCAGACGCCGGGCAAGTGTTCTAGGTGCCATACCTGACCAAGCAGCCCAATCCTCAAGTGATCTATTGTCATCAAGCTGAGCAAGTATCGCATCGGTGATACGCCTCAAGCGCGGGTCATTGGGGTGCGTCAGACCGATGGGTTCAGCGGGTGAGGTAGCAATTTCATCCAAGATGACTGCTGCAACCCGCGACTCCATTTCGTTGCGGGGGGGTTGTCCCCACGACGCAGCGCGGCTTACCGCTTCGCGCAGCAAACTGCTGACCCTAAATGTGCATGGCATTTGATGCAGGATCCCGCACTCTTGCTCCGCGATATAGACCATCGCTCCTGCAAAAGCGCCATGTGACATCATCGCGTGTGCGACACGGGGAGGTATCCAAATGGCATGGGTAGCCGGCACTACCCATGAGCCGCCGTCAGTGCTGACGGAAAGCAGGCCGGCAAGGCTTGCGATTAGTTGGCCTGTCGTATGAGTGTGAGGCGCCGTTTCGCGGATCGCCCGGTCGCGTTGCTCTATCGCCAACAGTGGCATAAGCGCGCGGTTCATGGCTGGTTTACGTTATCCAATGTCATATCCGAGGTAGCCATATCCTGAATGCCTAATGGAGAATAAGACCGGTCAGAGGAATACTCAATGTCTAAAAATCGCAAATGTTGCTTCTCTTGGATTGGCCTGATTATGCGTACCTCTCACACATTTATTTTCTGTGTTTTGGCCGTAACAGCTGGATGCGCAAGCTCACCTCCCTATTTGGCCCGTGAACCTTTAAAGGATCATTTGATGAATTCTAACCACATGGTGCATGCCGTCGATCATATTGGCTTCGCAGTCAGTTCATTGGAAGAAGCCATTCGCTTCTGGACAATTGGACTTGGGTTCACTCTTGAGCGTCAGTCGGAAATGGGCGGATCATTCATTTTGCAAGTAACCGGCACCGCCGATCCGAGCGTGCGAACGGCGATAGTCAAAGGCCCGGATGGCAGCCGAGTAGAGTTGCTGGAATATTCGCAGGGTGACCGCCACGGTATCACCCCACCTACGGCATCAGCGATTGGTTCAGCGCATTTGGCATTGAGAGTGCAAGACATATACGCCGTACTCGAACGCATTGAGCAAGCAGGCTGGAAAGCAAGAGGCAAGCCTCAAGCGATTCCCGCAGGCCCACGCAAGGGAACTCTAGTTGTATATGTGACCGGGCCAGATCATATCACTCTGGAACTGATGCAGGCTAATGAGTAGCTTCCTGCCGAAGGCTGTTAAGCTTATTTCCCTAAAGCAATTACTTAAAGCGCTCTCCGTCGCGCATGACGTATCATGGCAAACATAAAGATCATCACTTTCAAGTATACAGCTGGCGTAATCATACACTTCGCCGGCCACATAAAATTTGGATTTCCTTTCAGGCACTCTACTGCGCAGATCGAAAAGCTAAAGCCCTGTTAGTGCGCTAGAGCGCAGATCACTAACGCTTAAAGGCGCAAATCTTAAATTACCGCCATATAGGATCTATTAATAACTGCTTTTGGCGGCGGACATTCCTGAATTAGCAGCTTCTAGCCTTTCGTCCCTATTGCGAACATCCGCGCTCCCAGGCGTTTGCTCTCCATCTTATGCTGCAAACCTGAGCGAGTTCAAAGATCCCGCAGCATCAATCGCTGCTCCTTACCCCACGCCCGAAAAAACTCCTGCACCTGCCATCCACGCTTGGCGTAGTAGTCGCTGCGATCATAGGTGTGCAAGTACAACCGCGTGGTGCCGTTGGCCTTTGCGGCGTCGCAGATGCCTTCTATCAATTGTTCCGCCAACCCTCGCTTCCTTGTCTGCGGGGCGATAAAGACGCAGGCTAACCAGGGCCCCAGCTCCGGGCGTTCGGGCAAGTCGCTGGCGGCAAGTGCAGCGCCGCCAAGTAGCCGGTCATTCTCTAGGGCGATCAGACATTGCCAATCACCGTTGCCCTGGCCTTCCGCGAATTCGCGTTGCCAATCGGCCAATGGCTGCTCAACAAACTCGTATGCGAACTGCTGATGCAGCCACTGCGCCAGGGTGTCGCTGTGTTGCATATGGTCACGCAGCCAAACCAAGCGGGGCATGTGAGAGTCTTCCTTGTTTTTGGATCAGTACGCGTATGTGGCCGCAAGGAGGGAATAGGGTCAAGCGCAACGGTGAAAAGGTGACTGAAACGGTGACAGATTTTTTTTTCTTCCGGAATGACCGCTTCTGGCCGATTACTGCCGTTCGTGACGGGCAGCTATCGGCCAGAAGCAGCCACTCGGCCCACGGCACCAAACGGTCCAATGAGCTCAAAGGTGAGGATGGAATCTCGGTTGAGAAGGCCAATTAGCTCGGCGATCAGACACTGGCTGCTCGAAAGCACATCACTACCCAGCATTGAGAAGGCATACTGCCACTCTGAGAAACTGCTTGGATGGCTAAGAGGGCTTACCAGCCATGCCGAAACGCTTAAGAATGTAATTAGCCCAGAGGCGCAAGCGGCCCGACAGGCAGCTTTAGATACTTTAAAACGTATCTCTGACCTCTAAATGGTGCGGGTATATGAAAAAGACATTTCGTCAAATAGATGAGAGTAATGGGTTTAAGTGGGAAGTTGAGCCTGATGAGTCTGCGCTTGAGTCATGGCACAGGTCGATTCTGGACACTCCGATTACTGAGCTCGATATTGGCGACCTTTGCAGATCGGTCAGGCAAGATATGTATACGTCGGAATTATTGCCTATCGTGGTTCGCGAGTTGGATAAGGAAGTGCTGGTAGGATTTCTGGATGACGCCGAGTTGCTAAAAGGAACCTCAAAATTATCGGAGGCAGTCTGGGCGAAAAATTTACTGCTGACGCAAAAAATGTTGAATATTCTGAGGCGAGATAAAGAGCTTATTGCTGTGGAGCCTCGCGCTGTCGAATATGCTCAGGCTTTAGAGAGGAAACTGCTGGCAGCGCTTAATGGTAAATGACACAAGAAGGAATAGGGGAAAGGGGGACAGATTTGAATGGCACTTACTTAACAGCTAACAGGCTGATCTGATTACAAAAAAATAAAAAAAGGCCGCCCTCGGTCTACGGTGATAGTTGCGAAAAGGTCAGTGACATAAAGGACTATACACAGCCGCATTTGCGCAATTGTATGACCGATATTCCATCCATCCCGACGCAGAGCAGCAGGGAATTTATCTTGTGATCTGGTTCGGCGGCGATGAACTGGTCGCAAACAAAAAATACAACCTTAAACTCCGCTTCGGAACTGAAGGCCAGCATCAAAGAGACGCTCCCGCCTGAGCTAGTTGGGCTAATTGATGTGTTCGTCTTGGACGTTTCCGAGTCCTAAAGTTATGCCTGAAACGCAGAGACGAAGACTATATGCGACAAGCCCAGGAGATTCGAAAAATAGCACTCTGAGTCGTCCAGATTTTTTATACGCTTGGTGCAGTGACAACGCCCGCTAATGGGCCGGTAGCGTGCGTTTCCAAACGTCCGCTTATGGCCGATTGCAGTCGGGGGGGACAGGCAGCTTTCGACCCAGGCGGTCATTCGGCGAATCTTTTGACCGACGCTAAAAGGAGTTGAATGCAGTCAGCTCTTTTGACGCAGAACTTGCATGAGCTGCTCAACGACGATGGCTTCGACGAAGCCTTCACTGGACCCCACCTCAAAAGCAGCACAACAAGCCGATCCATCTCCGTCGCAGAGACGGTAGACAGCAATGACATTGCTCGGTCCGCAGCCGGTGTGCCCGCATAGCGAATACCCGCCGTCAATCGACCCTTGCATCACGCCAAGGCCATAGCCCGGCGTGATCCAAGGGCGACCGGGAATCGGGCCGCCCAATGTTCGTGCTCTCTGCATTTCCTGAAGCAAGTCCGTGGAGAGCAGGCCTGCACAAAAGAGTCGATCCAGAAATAACGCTGCTTGCGAAATGTCACCGATCAACAAGCCGTGGTAAACCCAGGCGGGATCATAATTTGAGGCACTTCCAAGGTGGGTCGTTTGTAAGTCTGCTCGCGTTTTTGCAAAGCGAACACTCGATAAGCCCAGAGGAGAAAGTGTCCGTTGAATTACCGCTTCATCAAGCTTCAGATCAGTCAGCCGTTCAATTAGCCTGCCGACAAGCAGGTAGCCGACATTCGAGTAACGCCAACCGTTTCCGGGACTGTATCGGAGTCGAGCACCGTCAAGGCGTTGCATCATTTCATCGGCCGGCCAGGCTGGCTCACTGTTTTTAACGGCAGAGTGATACTCCGCAAGTTCTCCGTAATCAGCCAGACCGGCCTCATGCCGCAGTAGCTGGCGTAGCGTAAAAGGCTGATCAAGAACCGGGTCGTCCAATCCGACCAACCCGTCACGCACCAACGATAGGGCAGTAGCAGCCAAGACTGTTTTCGTGAAACTCCACCAGGGGACCATCAGTTCTGAGCGATCAGCCGCTTGTAGCTGACCATTTGAAACGAGTGAACTGAGCATTGGCTTCCTTGGAGTCTTCAGCGGATCGGCATCTTGACAAGATACCTCAATCATTGCTCTTCGCGGAGGCAAAGGTCAGCCGTTGCACTGTCCTGAACGACTGCTCTTGGCCGATTGCCGCCTTTCGCGAAGAGCATCTTGGGGTCGATTTTAGCCGGTCACAGAATGCAGAAATGGGCTATCCGCGACATCACCGTGTCGATCTTTTAGCTTGCTGAAACGTTTCATCCCATTTATAAAAATGGCACAACTCCAAGAAAGGCTGCCGCCATGACCCCGCTCAAACTTTTTGTTGCCATCAGCGCACTGTCCGCTGCCTCCCACGCCATGGCCTGGGATTACGTTCTGCTCGACACTGACAAAGCCGCGCAGGGCTGGCAGATCACCAGTCAGCAACTCGGAATAAAAACCGACAAACCCTTCAGCGTTACCTTGCGCACCTTGCACGGCGGTCGGCAGGAGGGCGTCAGCATCGTCGACATCGATAACGGCACGATGAAACTCTCGGTAGTGCCGACTCGCGGAATGAACGTCTTGCAGGCCTCAGTTGGCAATGTACGCATGGGCTGGGATTCGCCGGTCAAGGAAGTGGTCAATCCGTCTTTTATCGAACTCAATGGCCGCGGTGGTCTGGGCTGGTTGGAGGGTTTCAATGAGCTGGTCACCCGCTGTGGATACGAATGGGTCGGCCACCCCGGCGTCGACAACGGCGAACTGCTGACCCTGCACGGTCGAGCCGCCAACATTCCTGCGAATAAAGTCACGCTGCATATCGATGAAAAACCACCGTACGCCATTACCCTGCGCGGCGAGCTGAAAGAGCAGGCGTTCAAAAAGGTCGACTTCTCGGTCGCGACCGAACTGGTGACCGAACCCGGCAGCGTCGTGTTCGCCCTCAACGACACTCTGACCAACAACGGCGACTATCCGAAGGAATACCAAGCGCTGTATCACAGCAACTTCAGCACCCCGTTCCTGGAGCAGGGCGCTCGTTTCGCCGCGCCGGTGAAACAGGTGTCGCCCTTCAACGACAAGGCCAAGGACGATCTGCCCGACTGGCAAACCTACCGCGCACCGACCAGGGACTACGACGAAACGGTGTACAACGTGGTGCCGTATGCCGATGCCAAGGGCGATACGTTGACCGTGTTGCATAACAAGGCCGGCAGCCTGGGCGTTTCGGTCGGTTTCAATACCCAGACACTGCCCGTGTTTTCCCTGTGGAAAAACACCGACACCGAAGGCCAGGGCTACGTCACAGGGCTGGAGCCGGGGACAAGTTTTTCCTACAACCGCCGTTATCAGCGGCCACTGAATCTAGTACCGACAATTGGGCCCAAGGAACACAAGCAGTTCCGCATCAGCTATAGCTTGTTGGCGGATAAGGCGGCGGTGGATAGAGCCTTGAAGCAGGTTAGCGAGATTCAGGATGGGCGGGAGACTGAGGTGCGGCAGACGCCGTTGGTTGATCTCACCAAGGGGTGAAACGGGCTGGAGCATTGTTGGCCGATATTGCAGCCCCTCGGCCCTGTGTTCGCGTCTGATCCCGTCGGCTTGTTCAAGGTCCACCAGCGAGCGCGCGACCTTGAGCGGCGATGGGCTGCTCGCAACGATTCGGTCACTGTCCGCAGTTGGCCGAATCCTGCCAGCGCTAATAGTCCCATCAAAGCGATTGCACCCGATGAAATCCTGGAGAGAACTCTGCATCCCAACACGCGGTATCCTCGGCATTAGGTATTCTCCGCTGCGTGAAACAAGATCCTGGCCTGCGACGAACGACCGCTCGTAACAGCCCTTCGAGCAATCTTAAAAGCAGTGCATACGGAGACCTGCATGTTGATCGGCCATCGCTTCGAGCGCACCGCGCTGATCCGTGAGTAGAAACCAGAACACATGCGCACCCATCCCCACACGTTTACACTGGCGCTTTTACCCGAATCATCAGGGAAGAAATCGATGCCTACCGATCCGCTATGCCTGGTCTTCGTGCCCGCCCTCGTGGTCTTGCTCACCGCCGCCGAGAACAAAAAGGGCCTGCCGCTTACGGAGCTTGAGGTGTGTAATATCCGCGACCAAGCCACCTGTGTTGCGCTCACCTTCAGCACCGCGTTGGAGATGGAAGAACAGCGCGGTTATCCGGATATCGTTGCCGAAGACTGCTGGAATGAGTGGCAACGGGTGCGCCTCGATATTCAAACAAGCCCCCTCTAAAGCGTCGCCGCGACCGAAACGGCGCGACTCGCGCCCTCTACGAATGGAATCGATACCATGAACAAAACCTTCTTATTGATGCTGCTATCAATCCCACTCTTTTCCGGATGCTCTACGGTCACAGGGCTTAAGTCCTATACCACCGCGTATAACGAACCACAGCCCGCCACGTCCAGCAGGCTAAGGGTCATCACTGATCAAACCGTCAGGCTGGTTCCCAACAGCCAATGCATTGACTGGCACTTACCCGACTCAGGAATAGTCAATTCAAGGTCCTTGGCGCCGTTGAACAATCACAAATTCAACGACAGGAGCCTTGGCATTCCAGGGGGCGGCGGCGTGCAAAATAGCGCCGAAGTTTATGTAAGCCCGAACATACCGATCACCCTGGTGTATGCAGGTGCTACGCGGAAATATCAGTGCGTCACCGGTCTCTATTTTGTGCCTGAGCCCGGCGCAGACTATGAATCCAGTTCAGAGCCGTGCGGGATTTGGATCAGCAAAATCGTCAAGAACGGCACAACGGGAGCTGTAAGCCGTGAACCTGTTACCAGCTACACCGCGAAGGCATGCCGTTAGTGATCGCCGCGTAGTTTCCAAAATCAGAAGCCGCCATCGGCATGGAGCGGCCTCTTGAAAATCGAGACTGGGGAATGGGCGCTCTCTTATGATTTTTACTAAGGCTTCGCGAGCGCTCAGTGACTGACTATCTAGGCCTGAAAGCTGTTTGCGAAGACCGCAAAAAATAACGCGGGGGCCCTCGCAAGCGAGCTTACGTTCAGCTATGAATGGGTAATGCCAACCCAAACAGTACAAAAAAACCGCCGCAGATTTTATTGAACCGCCGCCCGGTTCGCGCCAACCACGGCCGGACCCGGTGCGCTGCGCTGGCCACCATGTATTCAACGAAAAACTCCACGACGGCGTAGGTCAGCGCGATGGCGGCCGTCTGCGCGATGAGGCTCCTGTGCGGGTCCAGGAACGGTGGAATAAACGCGGTGAACAGCAGCAATGCCTTGGGGTTTGATAGGGCCGATACCAGCCCTTGGCGGAACAGCGACCAGCGTCGCAGGCCTGTTTTACCGGGTGTATCAAGGCTGACGGGGGCTGAGCGCCATAGGCCGAACCCCAACCAGATCAGATAGAGCCCGCCGGCAATCTTCAACGCCATGAACCAGGTGGCCGAGGCCTGGATCAGTGCCCCCAGGCCCACCGCGCACAGTGTCAGCACCAAGGCAAAACCAAGCACGCCACCGCTGATGGTGAACAGTGTTCTGCGGCTGCCGTGGATCGCGCCATGGGTCAGTGCCAATAGCGCGTTCGGGCCTGGCACTACGGCAATGCCGCAGCAGGTAATCAGGTAGAGCAACCAGGTCTCGAATGGCATGATCAGGTCCGCAATGGCTGGGTTCAAGCCAGCATCTTGCGAATGAACTCGCTCCGTTAAAAGCGCATAATTCACGTCGCAGTCATTCGATTAACGAATAAAGGTACGTGCAATGTCCTCCAGCGATTTGCAGATCGATTGGCTCAAGTGCTTTGTGGCGGTGGTGGACGCCGGTTCGCTGTCGGGCGCGGCCCATGAGGTGAACCGATCGCAGTCCGCCGTGAGCATGCAGATGAAGAAACTCGAGGCCGCGCTGGGACGCTCCCTGTTGAACCGAGGCCCGCGGCACCTGCAACTCACGGATGACGGCCAGACGCTGCTGAGCTACGCCCGTCGAATGCTGGCGCTTCACGCCGAGACTCAGGCGGCTTTTCATGGTGAAGCGTTGACTGGCCGCATCCGGCTGGGTGTCGCGGAGGATTACGCGGCAAGGTACCTCACGCCGGTTCTGAAACGTTTTGCACCGCGTTACGCGGGGGTGGACATAGAACTGACCTGTGAACAGTCGACCGCACTGATCCCACGCTTGCGCAACGGCGACCTTGATCTGGCGCTGGTGTCCAGGGACTCGCCGCACAGCGGCACCTTTTTGTTCAAGGAGCCGATGGTGTGGGTGGGGTCGCCCCAGTTCGAGTTGTGGCGGCGCGACCCGGTGCCTATCGCCGTCTACGAAAGCGAGAGCCTGGCGCGACGGTATGCGGTGAATTCACTGGCGCAGCAGGGTCGCCAATTCAAGGTGGTGTACAACAGCTCCAGCTTGGCGGGCCAAGTGGCTGCCGTTGAAGGCGGACTCGCGATTGCCGCGATTACGCAGTGCACTGTGCAGCCGTCACTTCAGGTCTTGAGTAGCGAGCACGGCTTGGGGAATATCGAACCGATGGAGGTTTCGATTCTACGTAGCCGAGCGTCTCGTGGGTCCAAGGCGGTTAATAGTCTGCATGCGTTTATCATCAGTGCGCTTAGAGTTCAGGCGTAGGTTCTGGTAGACGGCCGTCAAAAAGGAGGTTCAGATCCTAATAGCGGGCTGGGGAGCGGGAGCGATACAGACGCTGCGGTTTACTGGGGGACCGAAGTGATACCTTCGTAACCCAGCGCGGGGCAAGCCCGCTCACTACAGAGGACGGCGTGGGCTTCAGAAGCTGCGTATCAACGAGCCGAACAGATCGCCTCGGGGCATTTTGCTCAACGGGATCTCGGCATTCTCGAACCATTCGCGCCCGGCCTCGGGATGCGGTCCGCTCAGCACCACCACGCCCTTCTCATAGGTATACCGCGCCGCCGCCACGTCGCCGTTGCGGTAGGTCGCAATGACCTCGTAGGACGCGGACGTATGGGCGCTGGGGAAGTAAGGACCGTCCTGGTAGAAAACATGGTCGACATTGCCCTTCCACGTGACCTGCACGGCGGCGTCGGCGATGCCGGACACTTCAAAGCCGGGGCGGCCAGCTTCGGAGTCGAGATCCAGGGGGATCAGGCCGAAGTTGCTGTCATCCGCCAGGTAGGCCCCCATGCACAAACCCAGGTAACGCCCACCGCCGGCGACGTAGCCACGGATGGCATCGATGCGCGCATCACCCAGGCTGCGGAGCGCGCCGGGAATATCCTGACCACCGCCGGGTTGCACATAGAGGTCATAGCGCGCCAGGGTTTGCGGTGTGATATCGACCTGCTCATCGGCACCGACAAAGTCGATGTGATAACTGGGGTTGAGGCGGTGCAGGGCCTTTGCCACGTTTTCAGAGCAGTCATCGCAGCCTGCCGGGCCACGGTAGATGGCGACATGGGTGATGGGCGTCGCAGCCTCGGCCGGTGGCGCCAGCAAAAAGGCAAATGCAAACAATGTGGCGACGAGGGCTTGCTGATTCATGGCTGGGGGCTCTTATGGATACCCATAGCCTATAGCGGTCGCGTCATCCAATCCGTAAACAGTTGTAAACAATGTTCAGCGGAGGATAACGCGCAGCCGTGCCCTTCAAGCGAGCGGCCGCTATTCCTCTTCTGAAGCCTGGGACCAAAGGGTTCGTTGCAACAGCGATAAAGCTACTTTTTTACTGCCATCAGCACGTCAAACAGCAACTGTGCCACTGGCGATAGCGACGGTGTTGCTGGTCGGGATGATTGACCGAGACCTCTGGGCCGGACCACGTCGATGATAGACGTGGCCTGCCTCGTTTATTTCAATTTACTTGGCAAACGCATACTCCCCGCCCTGCTCCACCGCTTTGCGATAAGCAGGCCGCGCCTGGAATTTTTCCACCCACGCGGTCAGGTTCGGGTAGGCCTGCAACTTGCCCTGGGCCCCGGCAACTTCGCCGATAAAGCTCATCTGGATATCCGCGCCGCTCAATTCATTGCCGACCAGATAAGGCGTCTGCCCCAGCACGTCGTTCAAGTAACCCAAATAATTGGCCACTTCCGATTCGATACGCGGGTGCAACGGCGCGCCTGCGTCGCCGAGGCGGCCGACATAGAGGTTGAGCATCAACGGCAGCATGGCCGAGCCTTCGGCGAAGTGCAGCCATTGCACGTAGCTGTCGTAGGTGGCGCTGGCCGGATCCGGTTGCAGGCGGCCCTGGCCGTGGTGGCGGATCAGGTAGTCAATGATGGCGGCAGATTCGATCAGTACCTGGCCACCGTCTTCGATTACCGGGGATTTGCCCAGCGGATGGATGGCCTTGAGCTCAGGGGGCGCGAGGTTGGTTTTGGGGTCGCGTTGGTAGCGCTTGATTTCGTAGGGCAGGCCGAGTTCTTCGAGCAGCCACAGGATGCGTTGCGAGCGTGAGTTATTGAGGTGGTGGACGATGATCATTGAATGCTCCGCTGGGCGACAGGGTGTCTTGGAAACAGACTACGCCAGCGCCCGGGAGTGCCGACAATTAAATTTCTGGGTGTCGAGGTGGCGTGTGGCTGTGCGGGCCGTTGGCCACGGCAAAACGGCTCTGGAACACAAAGCGCGCCCACTCGGGTTGCGCATCCACGCACTGGCGGATGGCAGCGGCGTTGATTGGTCAACCGCTGGGGACAAGATCGTGCCGGTGGATATTTTCGATGAGGGCGACGTAAAGGTGTTCACCGCGAAGATCACCATGAATGTGAAGATCGCCTGAGGCCATGGCGGCAGGCTCGGCCTTTGTCGAGCCACACGTCAGTTCACCATCGACCACAGTGAAGCTCCCACGCCGGTGATGCTCTCCCCCGCAATCAGGCCGGCGGCGACGGTGATCGCAAAGCGCTCGGTGAGGCTCGGCCAGCGGCAGCTCACCAGCCAGGTCAGTATGGCGCCCAGGGCCATCATCAGCGAAACCGAGGCCGGCAGTACAAAGGCCAGGCCCAGGGCGGCCGCACTCGGGAGGAAACGGGCGCGATGAGCAGGCAACGTGCTGTCCAGCACACCGAGCACCACGCCGACCAAGCCGCCAATGACAATCGCCCAGCGGATGCTGGTGGACAGTGAACCCAGCCCATGGGTGAGGGTTTGCGCCACGGCTTTCCAGGTGGCGACCGCCGGTGCAGGCCATTCTTCGGTGAGCAGCATGGTCTGTGGATCAGGGATCAACGCCAGGTAGGCGAATACGCCGACGATGCTGCCGATGAAAATTCCCAGGATCTGCGCGATCACTTGCTTATGCGGTGTGGCGCCAATGGCCTTGCCCACCTTGAAATCATTCATCAAGTCCGTGCATTGCCCGGCCGAACCGCCGGCTGTGTTGGCGCTCATCAGGTTGATCGGCACCTGCCCCGGCGCGATGATGCCGAAGCTCAGTTGGGAGAGTTGCCCGATAGCGCCGATAGGTGGAATGCCCGTTGCGCCCACCACGCGCGCGGCGACGGCGGCCAGGCAGATCGCCAGGGGGATAGTGAGCAATGCCATGCCCAGATGGATGCCGAACAGCAGCGCCTGCAGGCTCACCACCAGCGCAATCGCCAGCGCAAAACCGGCGGCCGGACCTGGCTTGGGCACCGTCCAGGTCGAACCGCAGCTGGACCGCGTAGACCTGTACAACGCCCACAAACGAATCGCCAGCGACGCCAGGGTGGAACACACCATCAGGCTCACACCCGGCCACAACAACCACTCCACCAACGCGGCGAACTGCGGCCCGCTGCTGCCCGCAGGCAAGGCCACCAAGTGTTGAGCCAACAGCCACGGGCCCAGGCCGCCCCAGGCGATCAGCGCACCGAGCAACAGGGTCAGGCCCACGCGAATACCAATAATGCCGCCGAAGCCCACCAGCAACAGCGAAGGGTCGGCGGTGAAGGTCAGACGCTCCAGCTGTACGCTCGGCGACCAGCGCGGGAAGGCCCACGCAAAGGTGTCCACCCACTTGACCAGCCCGGAGAGCAACGCGGCGCTAAGTAATACCTTCAAGCGCGTAGCGGCTTCACGACCGTGGTTGTAGATGTGCAGCAGGGTTTCCAGAGTGGCCATGCCTTCGGGGAATTTCAGCGCATTGTCATTGAGCAGTGAGGGCCGTAGATACCAGGCGATCCAGATGCCCAGGAAACTCACCGAGAACACCCAGGCGATCATCGGGACGGCGTCCAACTGGTTGCCCGTCAGCAATGTGTAGGCCGGGATCGGCGCCACCAATCCACCGGAAATGATCGAAGCGGCGGCCGATGCGACGGTCTGGTTGATGTTGCTTTCGTGCAAGGTCCACGGCAGGTGGTCGGTGGAACGCTTGGCCACGCCCTGAAAGATGGCGTAGCCGATCAACAGCGCGATGATCGACATGTTGAACGACCAGCCGATCTTCAGCCCGGCATACACGTTAGAAGGCGTCAACAAGATGCCGAGCACGCTGCCGATGATAACGGCGCGCAGGCTGAGTTCTCGGGTAACGGGGCCGTGCGGGAAGGTCGTTGCAGGCATGCGGATTCCTTTCGGCAGGGGAACAGGGCGACTTAGTAAGTGAGCGCTGTAGCGGCCGAAGGTTCAGGTGGAGGGCCTGATTGGCTACCGAAAACACCGGAAATCAAATGTGTGCGGGCTTGCTCGCGAATGCGGTGGATCAGTCAATCCATCTGGTGACTGATAAACCGCATTCGCGAGCAAGCCCGCTCCCACAGGGGGGGTGCGTCAGCCTGTAAAAATGATGGGGTATCAGCTCAGCCCAGGCGAAACCGCGCGGTGTTGTCGCTCAGCGCCTGGCTGCCCTTGCTCAGGGTGTCGGCCGCTCGGTTGACTGCCCTTGCGCCGTCGAGCAAGCGCCCGGCGGCCTGGTCGACCTGCTGGATATTGCCGCTCACTTCATCCGCCGTCGTGGCCTGCTCCTCCACTGCCGTGGCGATTTGCGCCAAGGTGTCAGTAACGTTCTGCACCGCACCGGCAATCTCGCCCAATCGAACGCCAAGCCCGGTGACCGATTGCGCATCCGTCAGCGCTTGTTCGCAGGCGACGCCCATCAGCGTGACTGCCTGACTGACCGTCGCGCGCAAGCTGTCGACAGTGCCGGCGATCTGTGCGGTCGAGGCCTGGGTGCGCTGTGACAGACTGCGCACTTCATCAGCGACCACGGCAAACCCCCGGCCCTGCTCGCCGGCACGGGCGGCTTCGATGGCGGCGTTAAGTGCCAGCAGATTGGTCTGTTCGGCGATGCCACGAATGGTATCGACCACCGATTGAATCTGCTGGCCCTGCTGGTTGACTTGCTCCAGCGCATTGGCGGTGTCAGTCAGGCGTTGATTGAGCTGCTGGATGCTGGCCGTGGTGCGTTGGCTGTCGCGACTACTGTCCTCGGCAATGCGCCGGGTTTGTTGGGCGCTGCTCGAGGCTTGTTCGCAACTGCGGGCAACGCCCATGGAGGTGGCGGCCAATTGGGTAGCAGCGGCGGCAATCTGGCTGATCTGGTGTTGCTGGTCTTCGACCTCGTTAAGGGTACTGCCCGATTGCGCGTTGAGGGTCTGTACCGCCGAGCCAAGCTGCTGGGTTTCGTGATTGACGCCTAGCAGACTGGTGCGCAATTGCACCACTGCAACGTTCAAGGCCGCGCTGATCGCGGCGAGTTCGTCGCGCCCCTCAACGGCCACTTCCACACACAGATTGCCGTCGCGCAAGGATTCGGCCAGGGTGGTGATGCCACTGGCGCTACGGCGAATCGAGGCCTGCAGGCAAATGAACAGATACAACGCTGCCAACGCCAGCAGGCTGAAGGTCGCCGCCACCGGGATAAACTGCTGGATGGAACGCGTGTGGTAATGGCCCAAGCGCGCATCCAGCGAGGTCAGCGACTGCTTACGCAGTGCGGCCAAACCGTCGAGCATGCCGTCGACACCGGTTTCGAAGGCCGCCGTATCGAGCTTGATGGTGCCTCCGAACACGCCGTCGTCGAGCACTTTGAGTTCGTTGTCCAGCCGTTGCAGGCTGTTGTCGTACTGCGTGGTCCAGGGCTCCAGACCCGCGTATTGCTTGGCTCTAAGGGAGGCGGCGGCCTTGACCAACTGGTCCCGCGCATCGCCGATGCGGCTCCGCAAGTCACGCATCTGCAAACGGCTTTGCAGGGTGAACTGCCCCGAGGCGATGGATGACTGACCCACACTGGCCATGCGGCCGATCCGCTCAATCAGGTCAGGCGTGTGCTGGGTGGAAATCTGCATCAACAGGTAGGTCTCCAACCACGGGTCGAGGATCAAGCCGGCATCCTGGGTGATCTGCTCGCGCAGGGTTTGCATCGCGGTCAGGGCCGAGGTGAAACGGTCGTAGCCGTCCGGCCACCAGCCCACGGTGCGCAGGGATTGGGAATCCATGCCCTTGACCGTGGCCTGCAACGCTTCGAAGCGGGCCAGGATATCGGCGCTGGCGTTCTGCGATTTAAGTGAATCGCCCAACGCTTGCAGGCTTTGCAGGATCACGGGGAAATTCGCGTCCACCTTGTCCATCGCCGCCTTCGCTGCCGGCGTCGGAGCGTGCAGGATGTCTGCCGCTTTCCACCGCGCGGCCAGGTTGCGCTGGGCCGTCAATTGGCCATCCAACGAGTCCAAGGCTAGTAATTGCCGAACGCCGGACTGCTCGCTCGAGATCACGGTTAATTTGTCGCGATAGTCCGAGCCAATCATCCATAGGCTACCCGCCAGGGGCAGCATGAACAGGAAGAACAGGATCTGGAACTTGCGCGCAAAGCCGAAACGACCCAGCAGGCGGATACCCGGTGATAAAAGGCTGTGCATGTCCGACCACTCTCCAAAAACGACCCACGCGGTGCACCGCTGGGTGAAGCCTTGAAATGACTAACGGCAAAATGCCATGTCATTGATTGGGAAGGCACAAGCAAAAAATGGGCCTGTGGAGGAACGCCCCGAAATAGGCGGGCTCGCACCAAATAAACAACGAGAAACGCACGGAAATGGGGCAGAAACACTCATCCCAAAGCTGCCCCTGTAACTAATGGCGCAAATTCCCCAAACAACACTCATCCCCTGTGGGAGCTGGCTTGCCTGCGAAAGCGGCGTACCCGACACACATGCGCCAACTGACCCACCGCCATCGCAGGCAAGCCAGCTCCCACATTTTTGACCTCACTCCGCCCCTCAACCCCGCGACCTCCCGGCTGAAAGGTTTGATCGTAAAGCGTGCCCCAGGTCATCAGGTTTGAATAAAGGCGTATCAAGCCAGTAGCGCAGCGATCCACCTGGCCTGCTGGGAAATCTCCTGCCGCGTCTCTTCAGGCACCGCCTGCCGCGCGCGCTCAAGGCTGGCCAGGGTCTTTTGCTTTTGATGCAAGATGCGCTGCCACTTGGCCAGGAACGCCGGACTGCGCGCCTGCATCTGCAGCGGGCCGAAGTACAGCTGTTCGGCGCTATAAGCCACCGGCCCAGCGCGCTCGGCGACAATGATTTCGTAGAAGAAGCGGTTCTCCCACAGCAGCTCTTCACTGAGGATGGAATAACCGTTATCCATCAGCCATTGACGCAAGGGTTGCTCGCCGCCGTTGGGTTGCAGGATCAGCCGTTCCTGGCCGCTCAGGTAAGGTTTGCCGTTTTCGAGAATGTCGCGAATCGTCTCGCCACCCATACCGCAAACGCTGATCGCGGTGATGCCGTCGCGGGGTTCGATGGCGGCCAAGCCATCGGCCAGGCGCACCGTAATCTGCTGCTCCAGGCCATTGTCACGCACGGTGCGCTGCGCCGCATGGAATGGCGTAGCAGCCACCTCCCCCGCTACCGCCGCCACAATCAAGCCACGGCGCA
Organism: Pseudomonas sp. 58 R 12; assembly: GCF_900005865.1. Taxonomy (NCBI): domain Bacteria; kingdom Pseudomonadati; phylum Pseudomonadota; class Gammaproteobacteria; order Pseudomonadales; family Pseudomonadaceae; genus Pseudomonas; species Pseudomonas sp. 58 R 12. The sequence continues at coordinate 213,592 of NZ_CVTP01000028.1, read as the reverse complement.
TCAACGCCACCGGCAAATAGCCGTGGTCGGAGCCAATATCGGCCAGGCGCGCGCCAGTAGGTACGTTCGCCCCCACGCGCTCCAGGCGCATGGATAACGTGTGTTCGTTCAACGGCCCTGCTCCCCCGAAAAACGGTCCCGACTGTTGGTCAAGTGCAGCACCATGGCGGCGCGTGCGGCGTCCGGGTCCCGGCGTTTGATCGCGTTGAAGATCGCCTCGTGCTCCAGGTTCGCCAGTTGCCCCAATTGGGCAAAGTCGGCACCGCCACGCTCGTCCCCCTTGAGCTGGGTGCGCGGGATCATCGCGTTCCCCAAATGCAGCATGATCTCGGTAAAAAACGTGTTGCCGGTGGCCTCGGCGATCAGTTGGTGAAAGCGTTTGTCTTCTTCCACGCAATTGTCGTTGTTCGCCAGGGACGCCTGGTAATCGTCAAGCGCCTGGCGCATGTGGGCCAATTGAGCGTCGGTTCGACGCACCGCTGCCAGCGCTACGGCCTGTACCTCCAGGCCCAGACGCAACTCGAGCATATTGCGCACGCTGGCCACCGTGTCCACATGCAGGCGCAAACCCTGCTGGGCGTGCAGCGCCAATACAAAGGTGCCGATGCCGTGACGGGTTTCCACCAGGCCAGACGCCTGCAGCTTCGAGAGCGCTTCGCGCACGACGGTTCGGCTCACGCCATGCTCAAGCACGATGGTGGATTCCGATGGCAGTTTCTCACCGGGCTTCAATTGGCCAAGCAGGATGCGCTGGGTCAGCGCATCGACCACGCCTTGGGCGAGGTTGGTGGAGCGTCTACGGAGGGGGGGTCCACTTTCAATGGGCATTGCTACAAGTCCACGGGGTTGAGCTGGAGGGAGCTTAACACCCCACCCGGAGAGGGACCCAGGTTGATTCAAAAAACCCCTAACTTGTATGACAACCAATCATAGCGTTCACATTGTGCACTCGAGCCATTGCGACTCTTTCAAAAATCACGACCGCTCTAAAAACCGCATAAAACCCAACAAAACCTACACAAATAACCAAAAAACTTGATCTACGCAGCGCTTTAGAAGAACAAAAACACCGACCAGTGCATTGCGATTTCAAGAAACCTACTTGTATGATGTCTATCAACAAAACACGCAAACCCGCATAAAAATAATCAGGGGGAGTTTTGAATTGTGAACAATTCAAGCCATGCATCTGCCGCACCAGAAAGTGATCCAGTCCTCGCGCGCGCCGTGAGCAAAGTGAAGGGCCATGTGCTCCCACTGTTCGTGATCATGTTCATCCTCAACTACATCGACCGGGTCAATATCGGCTTTGTGCGCACGCACATGGAGCATGACCTGGGCATTGGCGCCGCAGCCTATGGATTCGGCGCCGGGCTGTTCTTCATCGGCTACGCCCTGTTCGAAGTGCCCTCCAATATGCTGCTGCAGAAGGTCGGGGCGCGAATCTGGCTGACCCGCATCATGTTCACCTGGGGCATCGTCGCGACGATGATGGCGTTCATCCAGAACGAAACCCACTTCTACATCCTGCGTTTCCTGCTGGGCGTGGCCGAAGCCGGCTTCTTCCCTGGGGTGATCTACTACTTCACCCGCTGGCTGCCCGGCGTGGAGCGTGGTAAAGCCATCGCGATTTTCCTCAGCGGCTCGGCGGTCGCCTCACTGATTTCCGGCCCCCTCTCAGGCGCACTGTTGCAGATCGAAGGGTTTGGCTTCCACGGCTGGCAGTGGATGTTTGCCATTGAAGGCCTGGCCTCGGTGGCGCTGGGGTTCTTTGTGTGGTTCTGGCTGGACTCCAAACCCCACGACGCCAAATGGATGACCCGCGAAGAACAGGACGCATTGGTCAATGCCATCGACCAGGAACAGCGCGAACGTGAAGCCCTCACCACCGTCAAACCGACCATCGGCAAGTTGCTGAAAGACCGCCAGATCCTGCTGTTTTGCGCGCTGTATTTCTGCATCCAACTGACGATCTACGCGGCGACATTCTGGCTGCCGAGCATCATCAAAAAGATGGGCGACTTGAGTGATATACAGGTCGGCTTCTTCAACTCGATTCCGTGGCTGATCTCGATCATCGCCATGTACACCTTCGCCTCGCTGTCGGGCAAGTTCAAGTTCCAGCAGGCCTGGGTGGCGGCGGCGCTGTTGATTGCCGCCGCAGGCATGTTCATGTCCACCACCGGCGGGCCGATCTTTGCCTTTGTGGCGATCTGCTTTGCGGCCATCGGCTTCAAGTCGGCGTCGTCGCTGTTCTGGCCCATTCCCCAGGGTTACCTGGATGCGCGCATCGCCGCCGCGGTGATCGCGCAGATCAACTCGATCGGCAACCTGGGCGGTTTCGTTGCACCGACCACCTTTGGCTTTCTGGAACAGACCACCGGTTCGATCCAGGGCGGCCTCTATGGCCTGGCCGGCACCTCAGTGCTCGCTGCGATCCTGGTGTTTTTTGCCAAGACGTCGCCCTCAGCCGCGCTGGCGCCAACTGTGCCTACGGGCGCCGCCCTCAGCAAACCTCTTTGAGCCCATTTAGGAACTTGCCATGAACACTCCCGTTATTACTCACTTCCAGGTCATCCCCGTCGCCGGCCACGACAGCATGCTGCTCAACCTCAGCGGCGCCCATGGGCCTTACTTCACGCGCAATATCGTCATTCTCAAAGACAGCTCCGGCAACACCGGCGTGGGCGAAGTACCCGGTGGCGAGCGCATCCGCGAAACCCTGGAAGACGCCCGCAGCCTGGTGATCGGCCAACCCATTGGCCAGTACCAGCGCGTGCTCAACCAGATGCGCAGCACCTTTGCTTCCCGCGACGCTGCCGGGCGCGGCCAGCAGACGTTTGACCTGCGCATTACGATCCACGCCGTCACCGCCATGGAAGCCGCGCTGCTCGACCTGCTGGGTCAATTCCTCGACGTCCCGGTGGCCGCCTTGCTCGGCGAAGGGCAGCAGCGCGATGCCGTGAAAATGCTCGGTTACCTGTTCTACGTCGGCGACCGCAGCGCTACCAACCTCGCTTACCGCAACGAGGCCGACAGCGACGATGAATGGTTCCGCCTGCGCCACGAAAAAGCCCTGACGGCCGACGCCGTAGTGCGCCTCGCTGAAGCCGCCAAAGCCAAATACGGCTTCAACGACTTCAAGCTCAAAGGCGGCGTGCTCAGTGGCGATGCCGAAATCGAAGCCGTCACCGCCCTGGCCGAACGCTTCCCGGATGCCCGCATCACCCTCGACCCAAATGGCGCCTGGTCATTGAAAGAAGCCATCCGCCTGTGCCGCGACCAGCACCACGTGCTCGCCTATGCCGAAGACCCCTGCGGTGCCGAAAACGGCTACTCGGGCCGCGAAGTCATGGCCGAATTCCGTCGGGCCACGGGGCTGAAAACCGCCACGAATATGATCGCCACCGACTGGCGCGAAATGGGCCACGCCATCCAGCTGCAATCCGTCGATATTCCTCTTGCCGACCCACACTTCTGGACAATGCAGGGCTCAGTACGCGTCGCGCAGATGTGCCATGAATGGGGCCTGACTTGGGGCTCGCACTCCAACAACCACTTCGATATTTCCCTGGCGATGTTCACCCAAGTCGCCGCCGCCGCGCCGGGCGACATTACCGCCATCGACACCCACTGGATCTGGCAGGACGGTCAACGCCTGACCAAGGCGCCACTGAAAATCGAAGGCGGCTACGTGAAAGTGCCGAGCAAGCCAGGCCTGGGTGTGGAGATCGATATGGACGCCGTGGCCAAGGCCCATGACGTGTACAAAGGCATGGGCCTCGGGGCCCGGGATGACAGCGTGGCGATGCAATTCCTGATTCCGGGATGGCGCTTCAACAACAAGCAGCCGTGCCTGGTGCGGTAAGGCAAAAACACGCAAACAACTGTAGGAGCTGGCTTGCCTGCGATGGCGGACTGTCAGCCGGTACACCTTTAGCTGATCCACCGCGATCGCAGGCAAGCCAGCTCCCACACTCGAACTGCTTCGTGCTTAAGTGCGCGTTTTCGTACTAAGGTTTGCGGACGACTGCCGGTGTTTTTTGGATCGCAATCGGCTGCACAGTCAGCTCAACCCCTAACGCCATCATCAGCTTCTGAATCGTCTCATAGCGCGTTTTTGATCCGCCCTTCAGCGTTTTGTAAAGACTCTCGCGATTAACCCCCGCCGCCTCTACGGATTCTTTGTTTCAGGAAGGCTGGGGACACCTACTCCAGACTCGGCACTCCGCGTTTTAAAGCACCCGATCAAACAACGGCGCCACGTCATACCGCTGCTTCAACATCTGCGCATCCACCAAAAAATCCGCCGTGGCCTGGGCCTCGCTGACGATCGTCGGCGAGATCGGCAGCACCTGGATCGCATCGCGCTTGAACCACACTTTGGCGATGTCCGGCGCCGACTGGTTGGCCTTGGACCACGCCTCGGCGTACTCATCAACGTGCGTGCTGCTCCACGCCCGAGCGCGGGTGAGGCGCGCAATGAAGTCTTTGATGATCGCGCTTTTTTGCGCCAGGGCCGGCTCGTACGCCACGATGTAGGTCGGCGCGCTCATCAGGCCCTTGGCATTGCGGATCAAGGTGCTGCCCTCTTTTTCCTGCAACGACACGTAGGGTTCCCAGGTACCGAAGGCGTCGATGTCACCCTGGGTCAGCGCCAGGCTCGCCTCTGCCGGCAACAGGTACTTGAAGTTGACGCTGCTGCGCGGCACACCCGCCTCATCCAGCGCCTTGTACGCCAGTTGTTGGCTCCACGAACCGTTCCAGATAGCGACGGTCTTGCCTTTAAGGTCGGCCACCGACTTAATCCCCTTGCGCGCCACGATGCCCACGCCGTCGAGGCTGGTCTGGGTGCTGGCGACCACTTTGACCGGCGCGCCATTGGCGGCCAGGCTGATCACCGGGGTATCGCCGACGATGCCTACATCCAGCGCGCCACTCGCCACGGCGGAGGCCACCGGGGAGCCGGTATTGAAGCGCTTGAAATCGATGGTGTAGGGCAAGTCTTTCAGCTCGCCCGACAACTCCAGCACGATGCGGTTGGAGAAGAACTGGTCGCCCACGGTGAGGGTCAGCGGTCCGGCTGCCCCTGCCGATGGGCCATAACATGCAAGAGAGGCCAAGCCCAGCAAGGACAGCAGTGTGCGACGGTTGATCATAAGAAATCCCACAGGAATAGATGGCTGTTGAACCATCTGTGGGCATTCAGTCTGGTCGTTTGCCGTAGAAACTATCGCAATAAAAGCCCGACGCTTAATACTGTTGGGCACTATCGATAGAACCGTCTCACAGCTCGCTAGCTAATTTTCGTATTAAAAACTTCGCCACCCTTGGGTTAGGGTGACGTCACCAGACCACTGGACCCCAGCACCTGAACCACTTTCAGCAAGGTCCATTGCATGCCAATTCCCGCTTTGAATATCTGGGGCACACCGCCCACTGCCCGCTACGAACAACTGGTCGCGCCGTTTCGGCCGCTCTTCGCGCAGATTCTCGCCCAGGCAGCCGTGGCTGATCAGACCCGCGGCAGCCTCGCCACAGTGATCCAGCAACTGAACGCATTGGGCTTGCCGCGCTGGCGCCTGCCAGCCAGCTATGGCGGCCAGGATGCAACGCTGGTCGAGCTGCTGGCGCTGCTCACGGAATTATCCGCCGCCGACTCCAACATCACACAAGCCCTGCGCGGGCACTTCGGTTTTTGCGAAGACGTGCTCAGCGCCAAGGACCACGACTGGCGCGCCAAATGGCTGGACCGCCTCGGCCAGGGCGCCCTGCTGTCCCCAGGCAGCACCGAAGTCGGCAACCAGACGCGCGGTGATTTCGAAACCCGCCTACACAGTGACGAAGCAGGCGCGTTGCGCATCAGCGGCAAAAAGTTCTACACCACCGGCGCGCTCTACAGCGACTTGATCAACACCACCGCCACCGGCGAAGACGGCACGATCTACAGCGTGGTCGTCGACCTGAAAGCCCCCGGCGTGCAGATCGTCGACGACTGGAACGGCTTCGGCCAACGCCTCACCGCCAGCGGCACCTGCCTCTTCGATAACGCGCCCGTGGTGGACGACGATGTGCGCCCCACTCAACAGCGTTTTGGCCATGGGCAATCGTTCTTCCAGCTCTACCACCTCAGCACCCTCGCCGGCATCGCCCGCCGCGCGGCCCTCAGTGGCGCCGAAGAGCTGAGCAGACGCGCCCGCACCTTCACCACCGGCAATGCCGACACTGCAGGCCAGGATGTGCAATTGCTGCAAGTGATCGGCGAAGTCGCCAGCCAAGCCTACGCCGCGCAAGCCATCGCCCAGCAGGCCGCGCAGCGTTTGGAGCACACGGCGCAGTACGTGATCGCCCACGATCAGCCGTTGCACGATGACGACCCGCACGTCGCGTTGGCGGAGCTGGAAGTGTGCCTGGCCGTGAACCCGGTGGTGGATGCGACGCTGGCGGCAACCACCGCACTGTTCGATGCCCTGGGCGCCAGTGCCACCGCGAGCAACAAAGCGCTGGACCGCCTGTGGCGCAACGCGCGAACCCTGGCAAACCACAACCCGCGCGTATACAAGTCGCGGATTGTGGGCAATTACCTGGTGAATGGAATCCTGCCACCTGCGCAATGGCGTGTAGGCGTAGCAAAGGGATAGTAACTGTCACAGAGCCTGTGGCGAGGGAGCTTGCTCCCGCTGGGACTGCGCAGCAGTCCTCACAAAACAGGCTGTAGAACAGGAGGGTTTACCGTAGAATGCGCCCCCTTGAACAACCTCAAAGGAATGAACCTGTGTCAACGAACAGCACCATCACCTGCCCGCACTGCATGAACAACGTCCCATGGGGCGCCCGCGTATGTCGCGGCTGCCATGCAGAAATCTCCTACGGCACCCCTCTGGCGAGCGTGATCTTTTTTATCGTGCTCTCAGTCGGGGCAAGCTGGTATGTCACTAAGCTGGCCCACGACCACCTGTTTACCAACGCCACGCTGTTGTGGTGCGTATTCGCAGCCGTGCTCACTCCCTGCGCCATTCTGTCCAGAAAAGCCTGCAAGCGCCTGTATGACGGCAAAACCGAGTTTCGACGCCATTACCGCAAGTGATTCGTCGTTTATCTACAGGTGAAAGCATCGCGCCAGCACTGCTGGCGTGAGACGCAAGGAACAGTCAATAATTTCACTGGGAGATGAATCACGACCACGCGATTTAAGGCCTAATCATCTTCCTCTGCCGCCCCCTCTCAACCCCGCTTCGGCAGCTTCCAATTCGGCCGCACGAAGTGGCAGGTATACCCATTCGGTATCCGCTCCAGATAATCCTGATGCTCAGGCTCCGCCTCCCAAAATGGCCCCGCCGGCTCAATTTCAGTCACCACACGCCCCGGCCATAACTTAGAAGCATCAACGTCTGCTGCCGTATCTTCGGCAATGTCCCTTTGCTGTTCGCTCAGGTAATAAATCGCCGAACGATAGCTGGGCCCAAGGTCATTCCCCTGCCGATTAGGCGTGCTCGGGTCATGTATCTGGAAAAAGAACTCAAGAATCTGCCGGTAAGTGATTACAGCCGGGTCAAAGACGATCTCAATCGCTTCGGCGTGGTTACCGTGGTTGCGATAAGTAGCATTCGGCACATCACCGCCGGTATAGCCGACACGGGTGTGCAGCACGCCGGGATAGCGTCGGAGCAGGTCTTGCATGCCCCAGAAGCAGCCGCCGGCGAGGATGGCGGTTTCGGTTTGGTTGGTCATGGTCTGCCCCTTGTGTTCAATGGATACAGGGTAGTTATGGGGTTGTATTGACCAATACCAAGGTTGAGCGGCAGATTGTCCCGGATTTAAACCACTACTCTCTAAGGTCACGCACTAATTGCAGGACCCGCGGCTTCACATAGTTCTCACTGCCAAGTGCGGCCATCCGTCGCATCCCCCCAACCTCCCCTCCTGTCCTCCCCCCNCCCGCCGATAACCTTACTAACCGCATGCCTACACCCTGCGCCCCCTCCCGATCGAGCCCCCACCATGAACCCACTCGCCCTTCTCAAAAAAGCCCGGCCCGACCGTCAAGGCACCACCACGCTCACCTGCACAGCCAGCGAACTGGAGCCGTCCTTAGCCACCCTGCGCATCAACCCTACGCTCATCACCGGCTTCATCTCCCCGCACCTGGACATCGACCCAATCGCCGCCAAGCTCAAACGGCGCTTTCCCCAAAGCACCATCAGCCTGTGCACCACGTCCGGCGAGTTGTGCAACGCAGCCAATTCGCTCTACTGCGCCACTGGCGAACGCTGGGACCGGATTGTGTTGCAGCTGTTCGACGACAGCGTGATCGCTTGCGCCGAGGTGGTGATGGTGCCGTTGGAGTGTGAGGACATTCGCAGTGGCGGCAAGCGCCTGGGGATGCAGGAGCGGATTGCCAAGTTGGTGAGCAATATCAAGCGGGTGCAGGTGCGTACGCAGATCGATCATCGCGATACCTTGGCTTACGTGGTGTTCGACGGGCTGTCGGCGTCGGAGTCGTTTTTCATGGAGGCACTGTATGAGTCCGGGCGTTTTCCGTGTTTATTCGTGGGCGGGTCGGCCGGGGGCAAGTCGGACTTCCAGAAGACGCTGATCCACGACGGCCAGCGCAGTTATCAGAACCATGCGCAGATTGTGTTCCTGAAGACGGCAGCCCAGGTGCGGTTTGGCGTGTTCAAGAGCCAGAATTTCAAGCCGGCGGATTTGACCTTCAGCGTGCTGACCGCGTCGGTAGAGGACCGCACGATTGACCAGGTGATCGACAGCAGCGGCAACATCAAGAGCATGGTGCAAGCGCTGTGCGATGCGTTCAACTGCACGCCCCAGGCGCTGGAATCGAAACTGGCGGACTACTCGTTTGCCATCCGCGTGGGCAGTGAATTGTTCGTGCGCTCCATCGCGCGCATCGACTATGAGCAGCAGATCGTGCAGCTGTTTTGCGACGTGGCGCCCGGTGAAGAGTTGGTGATGGTGCGGCGTACGCCGTTGCGTGAGGCAACGCGTTTGGACTACGAGCAATTTTTGCGCGGCAAGGGTGGCCAGCCGGTGGCGGGTATCCTAAATGACTGCATTTTGCGCCGGCTGAACAACGGCGCCGAACTGGGCAGCATGGCCGGCACGTTTGGGGATGTGCCGCTGGCGGGGTTTTCGACCTTTGGTGAAATCCTGGGGCTGAACCTGAACCAGACGCTGACGGCGATTTTCTTCTTTCGGGTGGCCAAAGGCGCCAGTTTCAATGACGAGTACGTCGACAATTTCATCGCCCATTACGGCGAGTTCAAGGCGTTTTTCCTGCGCCGGCAGGTGAAGAAACTGGCGGGATTGAACCATGTGGTGGTCAAGCAGATTAACGCGTTCAAGAACAAAGACTTTACCGACACCCTGAATACCCGTGGGCTGGACCGCAATATCCTGCCGGTGTTCGAAGGCCTGGCAGACTTGGGCCAAGTGTTGGCGCAAGCCGAGCGGCAGCAGGAGGACATTGCTTCGCAGCTCAAGCATTACTCGGGTGAGTTGCATGCGTCGATGGATGATTTGGTGGGCACCATTGATCGGCAGAACAGCGTGTCTGCCCAGGCTGGAGCGACGGTGGAGGGGCTGTCGAACCAGGCAGATGTCGCAGTGGAAGGCGCACGCACCCTGGCGGGTTCAAGTTTGCGTATCCAGTCGATTGTGCAGGTGATCCAGCAAATCGCCGGGCAGACCAACCTGCTGGCGCTCAACGCCGCCATCGAGGCGGCGCGCGCGGGCGACCTGGGCCGGGGCTTTGCAGTGGTGGCGGACGAAGTGCGCAAACTGGCAGAGATCACGCGTAAGAATGCGGCGGAGATTGGTGTGGATATCGATCTGCTGTCGAGCGAGATCCAGCGTGTTGCCCAGCAGATTGAGGACCAGTCCACTGGGGTGGGCGCGCTGCGCGAAATGCTCGATGCACTGGAGGCGTCAAGCCGTGCGACTGAGGGGACAGCGCAACGCACGAAGACCATTGCGGATACGTTGACGGGGCTTACGCACGCGTAGGCTTTAACGGGGAGGCGCGGGTGCCTGAGGCGGCTGGGCTGCAATGCGCATCAGCAAAATGCGCTTGCAGTGCCTGGCAGACAGTCGCGCTTCAGGGTTTGAAGTTTTTCATCAGTTTGAACAGATGGCCGGGCCAGATCCATCGTGTTGTTGGCTGCTCGCGGGTGTCTGCGAGAGCGTCGAGCAGGGTGTTGTTGGGCGCTTCGCCGGCAGGAATATTCAAGGGCGAACGCTGTTGCACTTGATCGCTTAGAGGATCACTGGGCTTGTACAGCCTACCGGTGGACTTATCCATCAAATAGCCATCGGTCTTGCCGTGCTCGGTGAGGTGCCAGACACCATTCACGGTTTCGGTAAGTGCTTTGAAAGACGGGAGCCTTATGTTTTTGTCCGTGGTTTGAACGACATGGTCTTCGCGCTTGGCTCTTTTGAAGGTGGCGAACTCGCTGCCCAGTGGAGGTTGATCAGCGCCTTCACTGGAGAATTTTTTTACCATCCGCTCCAGGAAGGGTATGCCCCCAATATTGGAGAACGTTCCCTGGCTCGGACTCAGGATATATCGTAAAAAGCCTTGGTCGAGACGGGTGCTGTTGATCGCCGAACCCTCCAGGATTCCTGAAGCGCTTGTGGCGTCCTCTGGCTTGTAGTCGAACGTCACCTGGAACCCGTCCCAGTTATAGCGAACGTTGCTCCCCGCGAGTTGAAGGCCGTCACTGTAATGACGGTAGGTGCCGAGTTCTATGGCCACTCGATCTACGAAATACAGGTCCGCACCTTCCGCTTTTGCATAGGCGTACATATCCGAGATCAAGGCACGGTCATCACGGTTGAGGAAGTCGGCGTGGTTTTGAGTGCCGTTGTAGATAGTGGCAGGTGGCTTGGCGACGGGGGGTTCATTGCCGTTGTACAAGCGCGAAATCATGAGGTCGCGGCCGTTAACGGAAGCTGGGGCCGACTGGGTGGCGACCTTGGGCGCCGTTGATACCAGCGCTTCCCACGCTGCACGTCGTTCATTGACGGTGAAGGAGCCATCGTCATCCCCGGCAATCAGGCTGAGCTGATTGCGCGCGAGTTCTTTAAACGGGTTGCTGTCCGTACCGTTGACGAAACCAGTGGCTTGCCGCGCCCGTGCCAGGAGCTCCGGGTTTTCGGTGCTGGGCGTTTCCGTATCGTGCTGGGCTTTATTGGCGAGGTAATTGTCACCCATTATCGAATGGAGTGGGTTGGCGCTCATCTGGCCGGCCCGGGTTTCAGCCCGGGTTGCGGCTTCGCTCAGTTGACGAGCCAGGATTGAGACCGTGCTGCTAGTAACGTCACGGATCGTAGCTGAAGCCACAGCCGTCTTATCGTTAGCGTGTGGAACCGTAGACAACGGCGCGGCACTGACGGAACTACTTGTTGTCATGCGCCCGTAGGATGCGGATGCCTGAGGTTGAACAGTGATCATGGATGTTCTCCCAGCCCAGGAGGAAACCGAAGCTACCCGGCATTAAATATACGTTGGTTATCTATTTAAAAATAAACACGAAAGCCACTTAATCCCAAGCAGTTTCCATTTAGTTAGTACCTGTATTTAAATGCCACTGAGTCTGCACCCGAAGGCCGAGTGTAGCGGGGCGTCCCCCCGTATACATCATGATAGATTCTGACACGCGAGCCATTACCGAAAGATTGAACATTGAAGTCCGATAGTATTCCAGAAGAGTTTGGAAGAATTTTCCTGCAGTCCTCTTGAGAACTGAAGGGGCGCGAGTAGCACAACTTCACATCCTCCATGATGCTTTCAGGATAGTAAGTCGTATTCCATTGCACTTCCACTAACTGCTTGGGATCAGCGAGGGTCCCGGGTGGAAAATCAGAGTTCACAACACTGAAACTTGCGAACCCTACACCGTGACTGGTATCGGAATTAGATAACACGAGCACGGGGCCGGGCGCCTCAGACTTAGGAATAGACCTTTCCTGCGCCTGCACTACTTCGTTAATGAAAATCACCAAAGCAGCAACCAATGCGAGCAGATATTTGCGTGGGACTGAACTACGAACAAACACAATCGTGCCTTCCATAATCATCACCATAGCGTCAGGAGTAAACACATAAGGCTCAAATCAATCCAACTGTAAGATTTACGCCCCCACCATTGCACGATTAATTAACCGAATAAAGCCACCCACGTCCTAAAATAACGAAGGACAACGCCGTCATACTTAAAAGTAGGAATACGTCAGCAACTTCCTAGTCCCGCCTCCCCTCTATTAAAACGTTCTGTTTCAAGGCATGATGCGGCCCTCACATCAAGGACGATAAAACTGTGAAAAGCACCCTCACCGCACTGCTGCTGATTATCATGGCGGCGCCGGTATTCGCCGATACCACAGCTATCGGCTTCAAAAACATCACCGTCCTTGATAAGCAGCGCCCGTTGCAAATGGTCGTCTGGTACCCCACCGCCACCACCACCGCACCCGAGCTGATTCGTGACGACGCAGTGTCCTTCGGTGCCCTCGCGGTGCCCGACGCGCCTGCGCAAAGCGGCGAACACCCGCTGGTGGTGCTCTCCCATGGTTACGGCGGTAACTGGGGCAATCAGGTGTGGCTGGCCAGCGCCTTGGCCCATCGGGGTTACATCGTGGCGGCGGTCAACCATCCCGGCACCACCAGCAAGGACCGCAGCCCGCAGGCTGCCGCGCAGTTATGGCAACGGCCCAAAGACCTGAGCCGGGCCATCGATGCGGTGATCGCCCAGCCGAAGCAGTTCGGCACGGTGGCGGAAAACCGGATCGCCGTGGTGGGTCACTCTATTGGGGGATGGACGGCCATGGAAATCGCCGGTGCCCGCTTCGACCCGGACCTCTTCGCCCAGGACTGCACTGCACACCCGAAGTTGGGTGGCTGCATCGGCTACCAGCAGATCAAACCCGCCGAGACACCGGCTGCGAAGGCCCAACTGGCCGCTGCCCTGCGCGACCCACGCGTCGGCGCCGTGGTGACATTGGACCTGGGCCTGTCGCGCGGCTTCACCGACGCCAGCCTGGCCGCACTGCCGGTGCCGGCACTGGTGATTGCGGGGGGCGTGCCAACGGAGGATATGGACCCCAACCTGGAGTCCGCCGACATGGCCAAGCGGTTGCCTAAAGCATCGACGCACTACGTAGAGATCGCCGACGCCACTCACTTCAGCTTTATGTCGACCTGCAAGCCGGGCGGCATGGCGTTGATCGAAGAGGACTCGCCAGGCGATGGCATGATTTGCCGCGATGGTGAAGGGGCCCGACCCAGAGTAGAGATCCAACAACAGGTGGTAGGACTGATTACTACGTTTCTGCGGCAATCGTTCAGCAAATGAATTCGAACCCTTACTCACCCACGGAGTGCAACATGCAAGAGAGCAACGATTTGAAAGGATTACGAGGCTGGCTCGTGCTCGTTGGAATAGGCCTGTTTATATCGGTTATCCGCCTAAGCTATAACGTTCTCGCCGTGTATTACCCCATCTTCGCAAATGGCACTTTTACGGCTGTGAGCACGCAGGGATCGTCCTTGTATAACCCGCTATGGGCGCCGATTCTGATTTCAGAAACAGTCATCAGCGTACTACTGGCTGCTACCTATGCTTATTTGGTCTACCTGTTCCTCAGGAAGCATTACTTGTTCCCCAAGGTGTATATCGCCACGGTCATTTTCTCGGTGATTTTCATTCCTCTCGATGCCTGGGTCTGCTCGTTTGTCCTGGTGAATCAGCCCCTGTTCGATTACAACACACTAAAAGAAATGGTCCGGGCATTGTTTGGCTTGTTTATCTGGGTGCCTTACATGCTGGTATCCAAGCGGGTACAGGCAACGTTTGTAGAGCATAGGCCTGAGAGCGCTGACACTCGCACCGTCGTCAACCTTTAACAGAGCACCCTGCCCGTGTCCCCTGCAATGGCAAGTCATGCGGCGCAAAGGGTTATGGATACACCTAAAGGCGCCCCGTTCGCCTATCAAGCGGTGTACCGCTACCTCGTCGAGTTGATCGAGGCAAGCCCTTCGCAAGGCGACCACAAGTTGCCGTCGCTGCGCCAGTTGGCGCAGCGCCTCGGCGTATCGGTGTCGACCACCAAGTACGCCTACGCGCTCCTTGAGGATGAAGGACGGGTATACGCCAGGGCCAAGTTCGGTTACTTCACTTGTTTGATGCAGGCGCCTTTATTGACTGAGCGCGCACCCTGCCTGCTCGATCAGGTCTTTGCCAGCGCCCGCCAGCCGGGCATGCTGGCCCTGAGCAGCGACGCGCCGGCCATGCTGATGTCGCTGGAAAACCCACTGTTGATGATTGAGCGGGAGATGGCCCGCCAATACCCGCGCTCACTGGCACCGTTGTACCTGCCCTTTGGCGAACCGGAGCTGCGCGCTGCATTGGCCGAGCGCTACACCTGCGCCACTGACAACTACTGGCAGGCCGATCAGGTCTACGTCGGCGCGGACCTGCACAGCGTGCTGGAGTTGTCGCTGAACGCCTTGGGCTTGGCGGGCACAGTGGCGTTGGTGGAGTCACCGTGCTCGTGGGCGATCTTGCGCCAGCTCAAAGCCGCGAACATCCGCGTGATCGAACTGCACCTCGACGCCGACGGGCGCTTCGACCTGCCTGCGCTCAATCACCTGCTCAAGCACGCGCCCATTCGCCTGGCGGTGCTGTCGTCCACCGTGAACATCCCCCACGGCAGCCGCATGCCGGCTGAGGATAAACAGCAGATCTGCCAATGGCTGGCGGAGCGGGATATCTGGTTGTTCGAAAACGACACCTACGGCGAGTTGTATTTCACACCCCGGCCGGCCCGCTATCGCGACGTTGCCGACCCGCAGAAACTGCTGGTGTTCTCGACTTTCGACAAGGTGATCGGCTCGGAGGCACCCTACGGCTATGTGCTGTGCCGTGGGTGTGGGGCGCAGTTGCAGCAGGCGTTCCTGGCGCGGGCATTTCGTCTGTCGCCGATCCGCCAGAAGGCGATTGCCAAGCTATTCACCTCCAAGCGCATCGACGCGCATCTGCACACACTACGGGCCTTGTTGCAGGACTGTATGACCCGGATGAAAGGCCTGCTGGACGAACACGGCAAGGGTGCCTTTGAGGTGCAGATCCCGCAGGGCGGCGCGTGCTTTTGGCTTGAAGCCACGCACCCGGTCGACATGCACCGCGTGTTCGATCGCCTGCTGGCAGAACGCATCGTCATCGCCCCCGGCGAACTGTTCAGCCAGCAAGGTGCCTGGAAGCAGCATGTGCGCCTGAGCTTTACCCTCGATTGGAGCAAGGACATCGCCCAGGCCGTGGAGCAACTGGCCCGGGCAATCCGTCAAAGCCCGTAACAGTGCCGCGCCTCAGGGAAACGACCGTGACGCACGTCGTCGGCAAACCGCTCGCAGGCATCGCGGATCACCGCGCCCACGTCCGCGTATTGTTTGACGAAGCGTGGCATCTGCTCGCCGCCCAGGCCCAGCACATCTTCAGTCACCAGGACCTGGCCGTCGCAGGCCGGTGAAGCACCGATGCCGATCGTGGGCATTGCCGAATCGAGGGTAATCTGCCGGGCCACGCCCTCTGCCACCCCTTCGAGCAACAGGCTGAACGCACCCGCCTGCAGATTGGCTCGTGCATCCTCGGCAATCCGAGCACCGGTTTCGGCGGTGAGCCCCTGAGCCTTGAAGCCGCCCATCACGTTGACGAACTGCGGCATCAGCCCCACATGCGCCATCACCGGAATACCGCGCGCCACCAGAAACTCGACGGTGCCGGCTAACGCCTGGTTGGCTTCCAGCTTGACGGCGTCGCAGCCGGTGCGCGCCAGCACCTGGGCGCAATTGCGAAAGGCCTGTTCATTGGATTCCTGATAACTGCCAAACGGCATGTCGGCAATCACACAGGCCAGGCGCGTGCTATCGACCACGGCCCGGGTGTGGCCGATGATTTCTTCAAGTTGCATGCTCAAGGTCGAGGGACGGCCATACCCGACCATGGCCGTGGAATCACCGACCAGGATGAAATCGACCAAAGGATCGATCAGCTTGGCGATGGCGCTGGAGTAAGCCGTCAGGGAGACGATTTTCTGCTGGCTCTTCATGGCGACCAGTTGCGGGACGGTCATGCGTTGGGTGCGGCTGTGGATGCTCATCAGTGTCGTCCGTTGTGCGCTGGAGGACCCGATTATTGGCAAAAGTGAGGGCGATTCAATGCACAGATTGGTGCTAAAAAGCGACTCAGGGAATGGCGTCGGTTTTTAAGCTGGTATCATCCCGAGCCTGTACAGCCCGGGTAGAAAGACATGAACCGCCAGAAAAAACTGAAGCAGCTCTTCAAGGCCAAGGCCAAAAAGGCCAGCGCCAAATTGGCGCCGAAGAAAAAGGATACGTACGTCAGCAAGGCAGACCGGGAAAAGCTGGCGGCTGAAGCGGTTCAAGAGCCAGGCGTGTCCCCGGAAAGCTGATTCAGCCACCGCTCAACACCTCAGGCAAACGAAAACTCAACCAACACCGCCAATCCCCTGTGGGAGCTGTCGAGCTTTAGCGAGGCTGCGAAAGCGGTGGGTCAGGCGATGGAGATGTTTGCAGTACCGCCGCCTTCGCAGCCTCGCCTGGGCCCGACAGCTCCCACATTTGATCTTTATCGCTGCTGGAATTGCGCCCGCAGCCAAGACCGAAATCCAACCAACACCGCCAATCCCCTGTGGGAGCTGTCGAGCTTTAGCGAGGCTGCGAAAGCGGTGGGTCAGGCGAGGAAGATGTTGGCAATGCCGCCGCCTTCGCAGCCTCGCTGGGGCTCGACAGCTCCCACCTTTGATCTTTGTCGCTGCTGAAATTGCGCTCGCGGCCAAAACCGAAATCCAACCAACACCGCCAATCCCCTGTGGGAGCTGTCAAGCTTTAGCGAGGCTGCGAAAGCGGTGTGTCAGGCGATGGAGATGTTGGCAGTGCCGCCGCCTTCGCAGCCTCGCTGGGGCTCGACAGCTCCCACATTTGATCTTTATCGCTGCTGAAATTGCGCTCGCGGCCAAAACCGAAATCCAACCAACACCGCCAATCCCCTGTGGGAGCTGTCGAGCTTTAGAGAGGCTGCGAAAGCGGTGGGTCAGGCGATGGAGATGTTGGCAATGCCGCCTTCGCAGCCTCGCCTGGGCTCGACAGCTCCCACATTTGATCTCTGCTGCGGTTGGGTGCTGCGCCCGCCGTGCCGGTCAGGAGAGTGGAGATGCGTCGGTCAACCCCTCCCCACCGACCCTGACACCGGAAGATTCCCCAGCAACTTGAGGCCGGTGCTCTTCACAAAGGTGTCGTAGTCCATCGGCTTCTGGATGCGCGTCTCAGCGTTGGGTAGCACATACGCCCAGGCTCGCTTGCTTGAGGCGTCGTACACCAATTTAAACAGCCGCGTCGGCACCCAGACGTGGTTGTCGCCAATGGTGCCGTGGCCCGGGTCGAACAGCGGACCGGTGAATACATACACATCGCCGCCAGCACGCTTGGCAAACTTGCGCACGTCGGCCTCGACCTTGCTCCAGATCTTGCGGTTGTTGGTGGGGTCTTGCGGCACCATGTTCGACAGTGCGAAGGATTGGGCCATCGCGTGGGCATCCGGTGCGTCGGCGGCCGGGGCCTGGTGGCCGCGGTCCACAGCCGGGTGCTGGCTGCGGTAGTCACTCAACTCAGCGCGCCCAGCCTTGGGGATGCGTGGGTCGGGGTAGAACTGGTTGGTACGCTCCTCGCCTTTCGCCTCTTTCAACTGCGCGGCATTCAGGCGTTCGACCACCACCAGCGGCGTCTTGCTGGTTTGCGAGTACAGCACTGCAAACGTGTCGGAACACAGCGCCAGAGGTTTCATCGACGCGGGGATGGTGGCGGTTTTGATCGGCGTGTTGGCAGGGAAAAGCTCAGCGCAACCCTCAAATGAAGCGCGTTGCTCGGTGGGGGTGTAGGGGTTTGCCAGATTGCGGGCTTCTACAGCGGTAGAGAGCAAAACAAGGGCCGACAGCCCGACTGCAATGTTGCGTAGGTACATGCTTTAGATCTTATGCTGAGGGTAAAACGGACGACAGGTTCCGAGGCACGGAACCGACAGGCGCACGACCACAGACAGCCGTGCGGGGTTTATGGACCCTCATAAGTCACTTTGGTGCCGCGCGTTCGCCCCATTACACCGACAGGGGCAGCATCACCACAAATTCGCTGCCCTTGCCATGCCCGTCACTCTTGCCCGAGACCGTGCCGCCGTGGGCTTCGACCAGTTCGCGCACGACGGTCAAGCCAATGCCCAGGCCGGCGCTGTTGAACCCGATGGCGTGGGCGTCTTGCACATAAGGATCAAAAATGAACGGCAGGGCATTGGCGGTCACGCCGATGCCATTATCGGAAATGCAGATCCTCAGTTGCTCGGCCTCCACAGTGACCACCATCGAGACGGTGCCACCGGTCTGGGTGTACTTGGCCGCATTGCCCAGCAGGTTGTGCAGGATCTGCGCGAGCCGCACGGGGTCACCGCTCATGATCAGGCTAGCGTCGGGAAGCGCCACGTCGAACTGCTGATTTCGCGCGATCATCACCGGGCTGCACGCGTCGACCGCGGCATTCAAGATGCGCAGCATGTCCACCTCGCGACACTGGATGCGCAGCTTACCGGTGCTGGCGCGTGAGACATCCAGCAGGTCGTCGACCAGTTGGGAAATATGCTGGACCTGGCCTTCGATCAACTCACGCATGCGCGGCAGTTGGTCGCTGGGCAGCCTGACCATGCGCTCGGCAATCAGGCTGATAGGCGTCAGCGGGTTACGCAGTTCATGGGCGACCATCGCCAGGATGCTTTTCTGCTGGCCCAGTGCAAGCTCGGCCGTGGCCTGAAGGTCCTGGGCGCTGAGTGCGGCGATCACCAATTGCGCATTCGCTTCGCGCAGCTCCTGGAACAACAGCAGCTCCTCGACCTGAGGCGCCGCGATTGCGTCGGATTGCGTCAGGAGTATTGCCAGCACCAGTTGCTGATTGGCTTCGATCAGTTGCTCGACGTGCTGGGCGTCTTCCAGACGATTATTCGCGTCACTCAGCTGATCCTGCAGCGCAGCCAATACCGCGCGGGCTTCAACGGTTTTGCGGCCAAGCAGGAAGAGTTCGTGGGCAGCATTGGCTACCTTACGCTCCTCCTCTCCAGCACGGTCACTCATGAGTCAGCTCAAACATTGTCACTCCCTGTGTTCCGGGTAGTCGGGCGACCGCCGAGCAGTCCTTCCTGATCGGGAAGCATCTCGCCGATCTGCAGGCCATCGTCAGTGATGCGGTATTGGCGCAACTCATCGCAGTGGGCACTGGCACGCACTTTGACCACCGCCATGATGCGCAACAGGCGGCTACGCACTTCAATGTAGCGCTGCACGATGATCGCGTCGGTCAGGAACGCCGTGCCGTAGGGGCTGAAGCGCAGGTCGGTGTAGCGGTCTTCCAGTTCCGAGGTCATCAACACGCTGACGCCGACGCGGGTCAACGCCGTGACCATGCGCGACAACGACTCACGAAAGTCCGCCCGGAAGGTCGGCGCCAAGGCCAGCTCAAAGCCCGACAGTGAATCGATGACCACCCGCGTGGCGTTCAAGCGCCTGATTTCACTGAGCAACTGCTGGACGATTTCGTCGATCGACAGGTCCGGCGCCCGGCTGTCCACCAGGCTGACGTTGCCACAGGTAATCAGGTCGGCCAGTGTGGCGTTTTGCGAGCGGTTGGGCCGTTGCTCGAAGACCGCAATCACGCCGGTTTCGCCATTACGCGCACCCTCGGCCAGGAACGTCGCCGCCAGGATGCTTTTGCCCGACCCCGAAGGCCCCGCGACCAACAGTGAGTAGCCCCGTGGCAGGCCGCCTCCGAGCATCTCGTCAAGGCGTGGCACGCCCATTTTGAGGCGTTGGATAGGCCGCGGCATCGGTGTCTCGACCGGGTCGATGGCCGCGGGCGCGAAGACCTTGATGCCGGAGCTCTCGATACGGAAGGTGTGCAGCCCCGGCAAGGTCGGCTGGCCGCGCATCTTCATGATTTCCATCTTGCGCACCATCGAATTGCGCTCGACGCTCTGGCGCAACCAGATCAGCCCATCGGCCACGGTGAAAATCGGGTTGGTGTCGGTTTCGGTGAAATACTCGCCGATCAGAAAGGTGGTCGCCTGCCAGGTCGTCATCAACATGCCCAGTTGCTGAACGAACTGCGGCAGGTTGTTATTGGGGTTGGTCTGCGTCTGGCTGGCCAGCACCACGGAGCGGAAGGAATCGACAAACACCAGCGACGGCGAATGTGTCTCCACTTCGCTGACAATTCGCCGCAACACCTCATCCAGATTACCGGCCAGGGTGTCATCGGCCAGGTTGATATAGCGGATCGACTGGTTGATCGCTTCATTATCGAAAAAGTCGAACTGCTGCTGATAACGCAGCATCTTCAGCGGCGGCTCGCCCAACACGGTGAAAAACAGCGCGGGGCGTTCAGGGGTCGCGAGGGCAAACATCATTTGATGCGCCAGCGTGGTCTTGCCGCAGCCAGGTGGGCCGGCGATCAGGTTGAACGAAAATTCCGGCAATCCTCCGCCCAGCACCTCGTCCAGACCTGGCACACCGGTAGCCAGGCGGTTGATAGTTACTTTGGAGCTCATGGCGAATTTTCCTGCGAAGGGGTGTCGCTCAAAGAAGGTTCCCACACGTTGCGCAGTAACCGGGCCGTCAGCGACCGCCCGACCAGCGAGGTCAGCAACGTATAAAAAGTGGTCAGCAGCACCTCACCGAAAAACAGCGCATCGGCTTCGCTTTGCTCGATCAATACGGTTTTGAGGCCGATCAGATCCGGCGTGACCTGTACACGTTCGTACGTGCCAGCCAGCCGGGAGTGCTTCGAGGCACTGAGGAGCAGGCTGCGGCGCAAGAGCGCCACAACCCCTTGCTGCCCGATGATGGGCGTGAGTGCTGCGTCCATGTCCTGCAATATCGAAATGATCGCCTCGGCGATGCCTGCGATATCAGCGGTGGGACCAACACGGTGCGCCAGAGACGCTACGATCTGGCGGCTCTCTTCGCTTAGCGTGGACATGACAGGCTAATATCTGATGAATTGAGGTACCAGCCTACACCCTATGGCGGTCGACCGAAGGTTTAATGAGCCATGGCCTCTATATGGGTCCGTCGCCCTGGCTTAAAACCATGATCACGTGCCGCCCACGCGATCACCAGCGCCACGCCGATCAATACCAGCATTGCCCATGGAAACGCCGCTACGCCCCAGTGGTCCAGCAATACCCCGCCCATCACGCCGCTCGCGGCAATCGCGCTGTTCCACGCCACCACATTCAGCGACAACGCCACATCCGCGCCATCACCCGCCGCATCCGCGAGGGCCGTTTGCAGCAAGGTGGCGGCACCGCCGAAACTCAAGCCCCACACGGCGACACCGACGTAGACCACGCCAGGCACCTCGCCCGACACGCCAAACACCAGCGAGATCACCGCAAATACCACCAGGCTGACCAGCACTGTCTTGCGTAATAACGGCTCGACCAGCTTGGCCGTCAACCAAATCCCCGCCAATGCGGCAATGCCGAATACCAGCAACACCACGTCCACCCGCCCAGCCAGCCCCGCCCGTGCGACGAACGGGGCGATGTAGGTGTACAGAATGTTGTGCGCCAGCATCCAACTGATGACCACCGCCAGCACCGGCCACACGCCCGGCGTCGTCAGCACCTTGCCCAACGACACGCGTTGATGCGCGGGTTGGGGCGCGTAGTCCGGGACTTTCACCAGCACCCACACAATCAACACCAGGCTAACCGCCGACATCAGACCGAACGTGGTGCGCCACCCCAGCAGCCCACCCAGCCACGTGCCCAGCGGCACACCCAACGACAAGGCAATCGGCGTGCCGACCATCGCCAACGCCAGCGCCCTGCCCTGTTGATGCGGCGCAACCATGCGCCGGGCGTAACCGGCCAGCAGGCTCCAGGCCAACCCTGCCGCCACACCGGCGAAGAAGCGCGCCACCAGAGTCACGCCATAGTGAGACGACAGCGCGGTGATGGAGTTGAACAATAAAAAACCGACGATGGTCAGCAGCAACACATTGCGTCGGCGCCAGCCACGGGTAGCAATCGTCATGGGAATCACCGCCAACAACGAACCCAGTGCATAAGCGGTGACCATCTGCCCGGCCATAGAGGGCGAAATCGCCAAGCCGTCGCTGATCAACGGCAAGAGGCCGGCGGGCAAGGTTTCGGTGACGATGCAGATAAAGCCGGTCATGGCCAAGGCGAGCAAGGCGCCGATGGGCAGGCGGTCGGATGACCTAGATAACGTCAGTGAGGGTGTCACGGTAAACTCCTTGAGCGAGACTTAGATACTGATCGATATAGATGTTGCCGGCGACTGCAACACGTTGTCAACGACTTATGTATCGACTAGTATTTATATCGCTTTCCACCGGAGACCTGACATGGCGCAAATGGGCCGCCCCCGTACCTTCGATCGCGAACACGCTGTGGAACAGGCCATGCACCTGTTCTGGCAGCACGGCTACGACGCCACTTCCCTCGCCCAACTCAAGGCCGGCCTGGGTGGCGGAATCTCCGCGCCGAGTTTTTACGCGGCGTTCGGTTCCAAAGAGGCGTTATTTGACGAATGCGTGCAGCGCTACCTGGCGACCTACGCCCAGGTCACCGAATGCCTGTGGGACGAAAGCCTGATACCGCGCCAGGCCGTTGAGACAGCGCTGCGTCAGTCGGCGCGCATGCAGTGTGAAGACGGGCATCCCAAAGGCTGCATGGTGGCACTGGGGGTGATGAGCGCGCCAAGCCCGGAAAACGCGCGGGTGGCGACTGGGTTAACGCAGTCGCGGCTGCGCACGCGCGCTGGGATTGTGGCCTGCGTGGAACGGGCGATACGCCTGGGGCAGTTACCGCAGACGCTCAACCCGGCCGTGATGGCGACGGTGTTTGACAGCTTCCTGCAGGGCATTTCGATCCTGGCACGGGACAATGTGCCCCATGCCACTCTCGACGCGGCGATCAGCCAACTGCTGCTCACCTGGGATATCGCCGCCTCTGCTGTACCGCCCCTTCGTCCCGACGTTGCCTCAGGAAATCCACAATCGCCCGCACTCGATGCGGCCCATACCGCCCATGGGCATACAGCAAGGTAAACGGCCGCGAGCGTCCGTGATAAGGCAGCAACACCTCCACCAAACTGCCACCGACCCTTACTCGGCGGTGAGGCTGCTGGGGCTGCCCAGTTGCAAATCTTCGAAATGGCGCTTCACGCTTGCTTTCGCTGATGACACACCGCTAATCTTGCGAATAATTCTTATCCGCAGACTTAGCCTCCATGTCGGCCAGCAATCTTCCCTTGAACCAGGCGGTCCAGGCGCTCTACACCGAGCACCATGGCTGGTTGTTCGGCTGGCTGCGGAAAAAGCTCGGCTGCCCGTATAACGCGGCGGATCTCTCCCACGACACGTTCCTGCGTATCCTCGCCTCCCGCGACGCGCTGGGAGCGATGCGTGAACCGCGGGCGTTCCTCACGACCACGGCGCGTCACTTGATTATCGACCGCGCTCGCCGTCGCCAGCTGGAAGACGCGTATCTGCGGGAACTGGCGCTGACCATCGAGATGATGGAGCAGTGCCAGCAATCGCCGGAGCAAATCCTGGTCACCCTTGAAGCATTGGAACAGATCGCCTTCGTGCTCGACGGCCTGGCGCTGAATGCGCGGCGGGCGTTCCTGCTGTACTTCCTCGAAGGCCTGCGCCAAAGCGAAATCGCCAGCCGCCTGGGCATTTCCGAGCGCATGGTGCGCAAGCATCTGATGAATGCCTTGATGCATTGCAACCACGCGTTGGACGTATGAGCGACGACCTCGACCAGCAGGCCGCCAACTGGGTGATTCGCCATAACGAAGGCCACCTCAGCAAGCGCGAACAACAGCACTTCGAACGATGGAAAGCCGCCGACCCACGGCACGGTGCAGCCTTTGAGCGTTTGCAAGGCTTTGTCGGACGCTTGCAGGCAATGCGCCCGCAACAGGCGCCGGTGCAGGCTGCGCTGGAGGCCGCGCGGGTGCGTCGGCGCAACCCGGCGGGCCGCGTGCTGCTGGGACTGTTGGTGGCCTTGCCGGTGGCCCTCGCGTTGCGGGCTTACCCTCCCAGCTATCTGCTGGCAGACCAGCGCACCGCCCCGGCGCAATGGCAACGCGTCAACCTGGAAGACGGTTCGCAACTGACCCTCAGCGGCAACAGCGCCGTGGACCTGACCTTCAATGGCGAGCAACGCCAGGTGCGTTTGCTGCGCGGTGAAATCCTGGTGCAGGTTGCCCATGATGCGACACGGCCGTTTACCGTGGTCACCGATGACGGCCAAATGCGCGCCCTTGGCACGCGCTTTACGGTAAAGCGCGAGACGCCGGGCACCCTGCTCAGCCTGCTTGAATCCAAAGTCGCGGCGACTGGCGCCAGCCAGCATGACGCCGTACACGTCAGCGCCGGCGAGCAAGCGCGCATCACGCCGAACGCTGTCACGCTGCTCGGCAAGATCGACCCACGCACCACCGACGATGCCTGGCAGCGCCATCAACTGGTGGTGCAGGACCGGCCATTGCCGGAGGTGCTCGACGAACTGGCGCGCCAATTCGGCGGCCATGTGCAGTTCAATCGCGAGCAACTGGCCGACCTGCGTGTTTCCGCCGTATTGCCGCTGGATAACCCACGCCGCGCCCTGCAGTTGATTGCCGATGGTCTGCCGGTGCGTATCCGCGCGTTCAGCCCGCTGTGGTTGCAGATTGAGCGTCACGAAAAATAGTCTTGCGGGCCGGGTTCCGCTTTTCACGACTGCTGCGTCAAGGAAGAAAGCACCTCAATCACAGGAATTTCTTCCATGCCCCGCCACTTCAAGCGTTCTGCGTTGCCCCTCGCCCTGGCGATCAACCTGGCCAGCCTGGCTGCGCTGACCCTGGCCATCAGCAGCCCGGTGGCGGCGCAAGAAACCGTGCGTTATGCCATCGCCGCCGGCGCCTTGGGCCCGGCGTTGAACCTGTTTGCCCAGCAGGCGCATGTGGCGCTGCTGTTCGACAGCAAGACCGTCGCTGGCCTGAACACCGCCGGTTTGCAAGGCGACTACCCGGTGGCGCAGGGCTTCGCCCAGTTGCTGCGCGGCAGCGGTTTGCAGGCGGTGCAAGGCACCAACGGTTACGTACTGGTGCCACTCACGACCAGCGGCTCGCTGGAGCTGGGCCCCACCGCCATCACCGGCCTCAGCGAAGAACGCAGCACTGACCACGTCAAAGGCTACGTCGCCACGCGCAACCTCAGCGCCACCAAGACCGACACCCCGATCATCGAAACCCCGCAATCGCTGTCGGTGGTCACCAATGACGAAATCCGTGACCGCCAATCCGAAACGCTCTCGCAAACCCTCGACCTCACGCCGGGCTTCACCAGCCAGCCCACCAGTTTCAACCGCACCTCGGACCGCTTCCGTATTCGCGGTTTCGACGTGGAATCCGCCACGGGTGGCTCCCTGCGCGATGGACTGCGCCTGCAAAACAACTCCTACGACGGCGTGCAGGAACCCTATGGGCTGGAACGCGCCGAGGTGATTCGCGGCGCGGCGTCGGTGCTGTACGGCCAACTGTCGCCGGGCGGCTTGATCAACACCGTGAGCAAGCGCCCAAGCCAAACGCCCTACCACGAGATCAACCTGCAAGCCGGGCAGAACGATCGCAAGCAACTGTCCGCCGACTTCACGGGCCCGGTGGGCGACAGTGACACCTTGAGCTACCGCCTGACCCTGCTCGACCGCAAGAGCGACACCGCTGCCGATCACATCCAGAACGACAAGGTCTACGTCGCCCCGGCCCTGACCTGGCAACCGGATGACGATACGTCGCTGACCCTGCTGTCGTTCTATCAGAAGACCGAGACAGGCTTCTCCGCGCCCCTGCCCTATCAGTTGACCAAGGGCGTGGGCAGCGGCGGTTTCCAGATCGGCCGCCACGACTTTATCGGCGAGCCGGACTACGACGAAATGAATGGCGAGATGTCTGCGCTGGGCTATGAATTCGAACACCGCTTCGATGAGCACACGCGCATCAGCAACAAGCTGCGCTACTACCAGTCGGATGTGACGTGGCGGTACCTGCAAGTCAACACCGCCGGCATCGCCGCCGCGCAGACCACCGGCATCCTGCGCCGCCAATACAGCGACCGCCAAGAGCGCTCGCGGGGCCTGGCCAGCGACACCAACATCGAAAGCAAATGGCAATTCGGCGACTGGCAGCACACCTTCCTGCTGGGCTTCGACGGCTATGACACCAGCTACGACTCGCATAACTTCCGTGGCACTGCACCGTCACTGAACCTGGCAACCTACAACTACGGCCAGCCGGTGGTGGTGAACCGCAACCCGGCAACCGACCGCGGTTCGCAGATCGATACCCTGCAAAAAGGCCTCTATTTCCAGGACCAGATCAAGTTCGATGAGCGTTGGATTCTGCTGTTGGGCGCACGCCATGACTGGGCCGACCAAGACACCGAACTGTTCCGCAATTCCGCCAAGAGCAGCCAGAGCGATGAAGCCACCACCTGGCGCGCGGGCCTGGTGTACAAGGCCGACAATGGCGTGGCGCCCTATATCAGCTACAGCGAGTCGTTCTTCCCGGTGGCCGGCACCAACAAGGCGGGGCAAAGCTTTGTCCCCACCGAGGGCAAGCAGTATGAAATCGGTATCCGCTATCAGCCCGAAGGCAGCGCCACGCTGCTGAGTGCAGCGGTGTACCAGTTGGAACAGCGCAACGTGCTGAGCCAGGACCGCACCGATCTCAACTTCTCGGTGCAGGTCGGCGAAGTGCGCTCGCGTGGCTTCGAGCTCGAAGCCAAGACCGAAGTCACCCCCAACCTCAGCCTGATCTCGTCCTACGCCTATATCGATGCACGCATTACCAAAAGCGATATCGCCAGCGAAATCGGCCAACGCAGTGAAGACACGCCTTACCACCAGGCCGCCCTCTGGGCCGACTACCGCCTGGCGGCATTGGGTATCCCGCAACTGCGCATCGGCGGCGGCGCCCGCTACAAAGGCACGACCCAAGCCTCCGGCGTACCGTCATCAATGCCCGCCTACACCCTGTACGACGCGCGCGCCAGCTACGAAATCGATCCGCATTGGGAAGTCGCGCTTAACGCCAACAACGTCACCAACAAACGCTACACCTACTGCGAATTCGCGATTTGCCGCTATGGCGATGAGCGGCAGTTGGTCAGTTCATTGACGTATCGCTGGTAGCGCTAAGAGCAGGCTGACGCGGGAAATGGCAAAAAATGACCTAGAACAGCAGTCGCGAAAAGTCGCAGCAGGCTTGGGCCAGCGTTGCGACGTCCTGGTTCAGGCCAAATTGTCGGTCCACGCGATGCAACGCCACATATTGGATATCCGGTAGCGCAGGCTGCGTGACCAACGCGCGCAAGGTGCCTTGCTCGATCAGATGGGACAGGCACACCACCGGCAGGTAGCTCACACCCACCCCCGACAACGCCAACCCGGCCTGCACCAACAGGTTATGGCTGGTCAGGGTGCGCGGCAGTTGCACATTGTTTGCCGCCAGCCAGCGTTCGTAGATCATCCCGGTACCCGACTGCGAACCCTGGGTGAGCACGGTGTAGCTGGCGAGCGTTTCCAGGCTGATGGGATCGGCGTCCGGGATCAGGCCTGGGGAGCACATCCAGGCGTTTTCCACGCATTGCAGCACGGTACTGTGGAAGCGCGGATCGCTGTAGACGTCCGGCACAATCACCAGGTCCAGTTGGTCGCTTTCCAATTTGCGAAACAGCTCGCTGCTCAGCTCTACCGACGGTTCGATCTGCACCTTGGGGTAGGCCTGGCGCAGCGCTTCGACCAGCGCCGGCAACCAGGTCAGCGCCGTCAGCTCGGTGACCCCGAGGCGAAACCGGCGCACCAGCACTTCGCGGGCACTGACGCGCTCGAGCAATTGGTCGCGGCTTTTGAGCAGGTCACGGGCGTAATCAAGCAGTTCACCGCCTTTTTCCGTCAGCCGGGCGTTGCGTTTGCTGCGGTCGAATACCTCGACGTCGAAGGTGTCTTCCAGCTCCTGTATACGCTTGGAGATGGCCGACTGAGACATGTTCAGCTTGTTGGCCGCGGCTTCGAAACTGCCCAGCTCGGCGATCCAGTACAGCGCGTCGATTTGCTTGAACGTGATCATGGTGTGCCAGTCATGAAAAAAATCGATGCTAACACATCATAAAATATCGCTAAAACTCTCCGTTCATCGCTCCTAAGATCCGGCCATAGCCCATCGCTATCCAAACGACTCTGGAGATTTGCCATGTCCTTGCCCGGTTCTCGCATCCTTCCCAACGCGCCCATGGCCTCGGCCGAATTGGTCGAGGCATTTGCCCACGTAGTCACGCCGCACATCAGCGACAACCTGGCCCGGCACATCGGCGCCCGTGGGCTCACGCGCTACAACCGCAGCGGGAAGCTGGTAGGCACGGCGATCACCGTCAAGACGCGCCCCGGTGACAACCTGCTGATCTACAAGGCCATGAGCATGCTGCAACCCGGCCATGTGCTGGTGGTGGACGGCCAGGGCGACACCAACAACGCGGTGATCGGCGAGCTGGTCAAGCTCTACGCCCAGCAACGCGGTTGCGTAGGGTTTGTGATCGACGGCGCGATTCGTGATGTCGCCAGCTTCGAGGACACCCCCTGCTATGCCCGCGCCGTGGTGCATACCGGCCCGTACAAAACCGGGCCCGGCGAAGTGAACGTGCCAGTGTCCATCGGCGGCATGATCATCAACCCGGGCGACCTGCTGGTAGGCGATGAAGATGGCCTGGTCGCGTTCTCCCAGGCAGACGCTGGCGAAGTGCTGCGCCGCGCCGCCCAGCACGCCGACCATGAAGAAACGGTCAAGGCCGAAATTGCCAGCGGCGCGGTGCGCCAGAGCTGGATCGACAAAGTCCTGCACAACGCAGGCCTGGCGTGAAGGAATCCGTGATGAGTCATGCATTTTTGTCGGACCGCGTCCTGGGCATTGCGCCCTCCCCGAGTATCGCCGCCAATGCGTTGGTGAGCGAGTTGCGTGCCCAGGGCCGCGACATCGTTAACTTCACCGTGGGCGAGCCGGATTTCGACACGCCTGCGCATATTCTGGAGGCCGCCAGCCAGGCGATGCACAGCGGCGACACCCACTACACCGCCACCACTGGCACCCTTGCGCTGCGCCAGGCGATTTGCCTCAAGCTGGCGCGCGACAACGACTTGGCTTATGGCCTGGACGAAGTGGTCGCCGGTTGTGGCGGCAAGCACATCATTTATCACGCGCTGGCGGCGACGCTCAATCGCGGCGATGAAGTCATCGTGCACACGCCGTACTGGGTGTCGTATCCGGATATAGCGCGGCTCAACGATGCCACCCCGGTGATCATCCCCGGTGATGAAAGCCTGGGTTTCAAGTTGTCGCCCGAGGCCCTTGAACAGGCGATCACTGCGCGCACCAAATGGGTGATCCTCAACAGCCCGAACAACCCCAGTGGCGCGGTGTACAACGAGGCTGAACTGCTCGCGCTGGCGCAGGTGCTACGCCGCCATCCCCATGTGCTGATCATGGCTGACGAGATCTACGAACACTTCGTCTACGGCGAGGCCCGGCATGTACCGTTAAC
This sequence comes from Pseudomonas sp. 58 R 12, assembly GCF_900005865.1. Taxonomy (NCBI): domain Bacteria; kingdom Pseudomonadati; phylum Pseudomonadota; class Gammaproteobacteria; order Pseudomonadales; family Pseudomonadaceae; genus Pseudomonas; species Pseudomonas sp. 58 R 12. Next base: position 183,852 of record NZ_CVTP01000028.1, on the reverse strand, counting down.
GCGCCTGGCGCCCGACCTCAAGGCGCGTACCCTGATCATCAACGGCGCCTCCAAGGGCTATGCGATGACTGGCTGGCGCCTGGGCTTTGGTGCGGGCCCCGCCTGGCTGATCGCAGCCATCGCCAAATTGCTGTCGCAAACCACCACCTGCCCCAGTTCGTTGAGCCAGGCCGCTGCGGTGGCCGCGTTTGCCGGCGAGCAGGCGCCCATTGGCGCGATGCGTGAGGAATACCGGCGACGCCGCGCATTGATGCTGGAGCGGTTGGAGGGCATTCCCGGCGTGAGCTGTACCCCGCCGGACGGTGCGTTCTATGTGTTCGCCAATGTGAGCGGACTGATGGGCAAACGCCCCCCACAGGGTCATCGCCTCGAGAGCGATAGCCAACTGGTCGACTACCTGCTGCGCGACTACGGCCTGGCCACGGTCAGCGGCGCGGCGTACGGCATGTCGCCGTATGTGCGCTTGTCTTTTGCCAGCTCGCCGCAAGTGATCGAAGAAGGTTGCCGCCGACTCAAAGACGCATGCCACGACCTGCGCTGACAGCTGCCTGCCACACCCTGCGGCCAACGGACGGCTGCTTATTGACTGCCTAGAACAACAACTCAAAATCATTGATCTCAAATGAGGCATTCCCATGCACACGCCCCGTATCGCGCTGGTCTGGCAAATCATGATCGGCTTGCTCGCCGGTATCGCCATTGGTGCCCTGCTGCACCGCTTTCCCGAATCCCGGCCGTGGCTGGTGGACAACCTACTGCAACCGGCGGGCGATATCTTTATCAAGCTGATGAAGATGATCGTCGTGCCTATCGTATTTTCCTGCATGGTGGTGGGCATTGCCGGCCATGGTGACGGCAAATCCCTGGGCCGAATCGGCGTGAAATCCCTGAGCTATTTCTTTTGCATCACCACCCTGGCCATCATTATCGGCCTGGTCATGGGCAACCTGCTCAAGCCCGGCGCCGGCACTGAACTGTCCAGCCTGCATGCCGCCAACATCACCCTGCCCACCAGCAACGGCGCCGGTCATAGCCTGGGGCAGATTATCGTCAGCATCATCCCCGACAACGTGATCAACGCCATGGCCCAGGGCAGCCTGTTGTCTGTATTGTTTTTTGCGGTGATGTTCGGCCTTGGCGTGGCACGCCTGCCGGCCGAGCGCAAAGACCCCGTGATTGCGCTGCTGCGCGGCGTTGCCGATGCAATGTTCAAAGTGACCTCGATGATCATGGCCTACTCGCCCATCGGCGTATTCGGCATGATCGCAGTGACCGTCGCCAACTTCGGTTTCAGCTCATTGCTGCCGCTGGCCAAGCTGATCATGGTCAGTTACGTGGCTATCGCCTTTTTTGTGCTGGTGGTGCTCAACCTGGTAGCGCGAGTGTGCGGGATCAACCTGTTCGCGCTGATGCGCCATATCAAGGATGAACTGGTACTGGCCTTCTCCACCGCCAGCTCGGCGGCGGTGATGCCCCAACTGATGAAAAAACTCGAGACCTACGGCGTGCCGCCTTCGCTGGTGAGCTTCGTGGTGCCGGTCGGCTACTCGTTCAATCTCGACGGTGCCTCGCTGTTCCTCGGCATCGGCACCTTGTTCGTCGCGCAGCTGTACGGCATAGAGTTGAGCCTGGGCGATCAGGCCTTGTTGGTGGTGACCATGGTGCTCACCTCCAAAGGCGCTGCCGGGGTGCCAGGGTTTATGTTTGTGATCCTGTCGGCGACGCTCGCCAGTGCCGGTTTGCCGTTGGAAGGGATCGCGTTTATCGCCGGGGTGTATCGGTTGATGGAAATGCCGACTACCGCGCTGAATGTGTTGGGTAATGCGCTGGCACCGCTGGTGATTGCGAAGTGGGAGGGCCATGATGCCAAAGCGGCACATGAACCGAGCACTCGGAATATGCCTGCAGGCTAACGTGTACCTACGAATAAAGGCGCTCCGTGGAGCGCCTTTATTCTATTCACGTTACTGCTCGCTGATGGATTTCACATCAGCCTTGGCCGCACCACCAATCGCGATGCGCTTAGGCTTGGCTTCCTCCGGTACAACCCTGAGCAAATCAATGCTCAGCAAACCATTGGCGAGCTGCGCGCCCTGCACTTCAATGTGGTCGACCAGGCGGAACGACAAGCGGAACGCGCGCTGGGCGATACCCTGGTGAAGGTAGGTGATGCCTTCATTGTGTTCGCGCTTGCCGCCGGCGACGGTCAACACGCCTTTTTCCACCTGGATCTCCAGGTCATCCTCCACTAAGCCTGCGGCCGCGATGACGATCCGGTAATGGTCATCACCGTGCTTTTCGACGTTGTGGGGTGGGTAGGTGGTACCGGCCTCGCTGCGAAGCGCCGATTCAAAAAGGTCGTTGAAACGGTCAAAACCGACAGAGTGGCGGAACAGTGGGGCCAAGGAAAGAGTAGTAGCCATAGCAAAATCTCCTGAGTTTTCTCCAAGTGATTTGATACGCGACCCGGATTCGGCATCGCGTAAAGCCTAAGTAGGTTCAGGAGGAAAAATTTCAAGCGTCGCCCATAAAATTTTTTTAACGGCCCCATCAGAACAGTCCCCGTCATCCGTCACGAAGCAAAAACGCGGCAAGCTGGATGAGCATTTCCAGGCAGGCTGAGGGGCCAACATTCATGCGTGAGTGAGGTACCAGCGCCAGTCCTGCTCTCCGACTTCAGCATTGAATTGACGGAACTCGCGCCACTTGATCGCCAGAAACACTTTCAGGAATTCAGCTCCCAGCGCCTCGTGTGCCCACGTTGAACGTTGCAATGCGTGCAACGCGGTAAGCCAGTCGGTGGGTAGAAAATCGGTCGCCTGTTCATAGCCATTGCCCTCAATCGCCGCGCCAGGGTCGCTTTGATGCGTGATGCCGTAGTGAATGCCCGCGAGTACGGCGGCCGCGGCGAGATAGGGGTTGGCATCGGCACCGCAAATGCGGTGTTCGATGTGCCGACTTATCGCAGGGCCGCCAGGCACGCGCAGCGACACAGTACGATTGTTGACGCCCCAACTTTTCGCCAGCGGCGCGTAACTGCCGGTCTGGAACCTGCGATATGAGTTGGCATGGGGGCAAAATATTGCCAGCGAGTCAAACAAGGTTGCCATCATCCCTCCAATGGAGTGCCGCAACAGCGGTGTGCCCTGTGGGTCTTCGCTCGCGTACAGATTGTGACCCTGCTCGTCGGCCAGGCTGACGTGCAAATGCATACCGCTGCCCGCCTGATCGCTGAACGGCTTGGCCATGAAGCACGCTTGCAGCCCATGTTGGTTGGCAACGCCTTTGACCAAGCGTTTGTAACGTACGCCTTCATCAATGGCCTGGAGTGCGTCGAAACGATGCTCCAGCGTCAACTCGACCTGGCCCGGAGCGTATTCGGAGATCGCCGTACGCACGGGTAACCCCTGTAGCGCGCAAGCCGCGTAAAGGTCATCAAGAAACGGTTGAAGCTGCTCGAGTTCGTATACGCCATAAACCTGAGGTGCAACTGGGCGTGCGCCATTGGTCTGCAACGCCGGCTGCGGTCGACCGTTGACGTCGCGCTGTTGGTCCAGCAGGTAAAACTCCAATTCAACGGCCATTACCGGATGGAATCCATCGGCTTTCAGCCGTTCGATGGTGTTCACCAGTACATGGCGCGGGTCGGCGGGCGCGGCGGGAATGCCTTGGGTCGGGTGCATGCTGACCTGCACTTGACCGGTGGGACGGCTGCGCCAGGGTTGCAGGGTCAGGCTTCCTGGTAAGGGATAGGTCCAGCAATCAGCGTCAGCGACATCCCAGACCAAGCCTGTGTCTTCTACGTCCTCGCCCTGCACGGTCAAGGCGAGAATGGAACTTGGCAGCGGCCGACCATTTTCGTAGATCGCCAGTAATTCATCACGGTGCAACAGTTTGCCCCGTGGAACACCATTCGCGTCGATAAGGAACAACTCGATGCTCAGCACTTCAGGGTGAGCGGCCAGATAATCCTCGGCCTCTTTTTTATCAGCAAATTGCATGTCAAACCTCTTAGCGCTCATTCAAGCGACTTGGCGGTAGTTGAGAAAAACGGGGTGTCACACAGCTATTTATGAAGGGATGACCCGAGCCCCTGGTAGGGCAAGCAGCGTGGTCAGCGCGCTATCCAACTCACTGATCAGCCTGTCGATATCCGCATCACTTGTCTGCGGACAGCACAGGGTCATGTTGTGAAAAGGTGTGATCAGGATTCCGCGATTGATCAGATAGAGATGCAGAGCCATTTGAAGGCTGTCATGAAAAGCCGCTTCGGCTTGCGCACCCGTTCTGGGCGGGGTGGCACAGAATTGAAACTCACAACGCGCGCCCAACTCCGTGACTGACCAGTTCAGTTGGTGCCGTTTGAACAACGCCCGAAAGCCCTGCGCCAGTCTTGAGGCCAGGGGCAGCATGTGCTGGTACGCAGACGCTGTCATGACCTCTTCGAGGCTGACTCGCATGCAACGCATCGCCAGTGCATTGGCGGACAGCGTCGTTCCCATCCCACTGTGGCCGTGCCCGCTGCTCTCTTCGCTAACGCTCCTCTGCGCGTCTTGCATGGCCAAGGCGACGTGCTCACTGACGCCAAACACCGCGCAAGGCACGCCACCTGCGATGGGCTTACCCACCACGAAAAAGTCGGGTTTCAAATCCCATAGGCGAGTGCATCCACCGATGCCGGTGGAAATGGTGTGGGTTTCGTCAATGACCAACAGGCTGCCATATTTGCGGGTCAACACTCGGCACTTTTGCATGAAACCCGCATCTGGCAGGACCATGCCTATGTTCGTCATCGCCGGCTCGCACATCAGCGCACACACGTCCCCCTGGGCTAAAGCAGCCTCAAGTGCGGCAACATCGTTGAAGGGAATAGATCGACTGTATTGGGTCAAGTCGTAGGCTTGGCCCACAAGGCCTGCACGGTGCACCGTTTTGCCGTCGCGGTACCGCACCATCACGTCATCCACCGTCCCGTGATAGCAGCCGTCGAACACCAGCAAGACATTGCGCTTGGTAATAGCGCGCGCCCAGCGCAGAACATAACGATTGGCGTCAGTAGCCGTGGCAGTGACCTGCCAATATGGCAACTCAAATCGCTGAGCCAACAACTCGCCGCAGACCACAGCGTCTTCGCCAGGCAACATCGTCGTTAAGCCGTTATTCGCCTGTTCTGCGATAGCACGGGCGATAGGATCAGGTGAATGGCCAAACATGGCGCCCGTGTCGCCCAGGCAAAAGTCAACGTACTCATGATTATCGACATCTACGAAGCGTGCACCCTTGGCACGCTGAACGAAGAGCGGCGAAGGCATCGACCAATCGCTCATCCAGTGCATGGGAACACCGTTGAAAAGATTCGCCTTGGCACGCTTGGCCAGTGCCATTGACGTTGGGTTGTTTTTTATAAAACGGGCACGCTCGGAGGCGGTAAAAACAGCAATCGCTGATTCACAAATTCCACTGTTCGACATGGTCAAAACCCTAAGTTAATTATTAAACGTTTATTCCTGAATGACGGCCGAATACCGCTCAGTGAATTCACCTACTCTTTGATAAGTCGCACTTTTATATATCGCAGTGACAGCCGCGCTCCCACCCGGGATCATTGATTGATCGCGCGGGAGCGTCAGACTTAATAGCCGGCTTGAAGCGTTAAAATGCGCTGTTTACTTCTGGATAAAACAGAACGTAACGTCCGCGTCCTGAACTCAGGTTTGAGGGGCTTTGTTCTCGACCAGACAGTTCCCGCCATCCACCACGAGGACTTCACCCGTGATGTAACTGGCGTCAGGCGACGCCAGAAATGCAACTGCCGCCGCCACTTCGCGAGGCGTGCCTGCCCGCCCTATTGGGGTAAAACATCCCGCCTCTGCTTCAACGGGCGTGGTTGACGCAGTGGTGATCCACCCGGGAGCCACGCTGTTGACGGTAATCCCCTGCTTGGCGACTTCAAGTGCAAGTCCCATATTCATGCCAACCATTGCGGCCTTGGCGGCGCTATAAGCGGCTTCGCCCGGATTGCTTCCTCTGGTTCCGGTGGTGGAACTCATATTGACAATGCGCCCGTAACGTCGCGCCCGCATACCCGGTAAAACGGCCCGAGTCAGAAGAAAAGCTGTCGTTAAGTTTCTTGCCAGTGAAAGATTCCAGTCACACAGTTCCATTGTTACTAATTCCGAGAAAACCTCAGGGCTTCCTTGCATGGTCATGCCGGCGTTATTTACCAGAATATCGATCCGTCCCCAGACTGTTTCTGCCCATAGGCTGAATTCAAGCACCTGACGTTCATCGGTGAGGTCAGTGGGCCGACCTTCAACTTCAAACCCTTCAAGGCGTAACTCTTTAACCCGATCCGCGATGCGGTTGCTGCTAGCAGTGATGATCAACTTCGCCCCGGCTGCACCTAGCCGTCGAGCAACAGCCATACCGATCCCGGATTCACTCCCGGCACCACTGACAAGTGCCACATGCCCCCTCAATTCCGTACCCAACATGGTGTGCCCCACGTATTTAATTCGAAAGAGAGTAGAAATTAGGCCAGTAGACCTGATAAATAAAGACGATCATCATCAGAAAATCTGACAACCACCATGGCGTTTACCAGTGAGTCACTTAAAGTTTTCCTTGCGGTTGTCGACAGTGGATCCTTTTCTGCCGCCGCACGGAAATTGGGCCGGGTACCCTCGGCCATCAACATGGCTGTGTCACAGCTTGAAGCAGAGCTTGATTTATTGCTTTTTGACCGATCAACCCGCAAAGCTGTCCCTACGGCAGCCGCCAAAGCACTTGAGCCCCAAGCACGACAGGTGGCGAGCCAGATAAACCTGCTGGACGCGCATGCCCTGCAGCTTCATCAGGGGTTGGAGCGGCGCTTGATACTGGCGATGGCGCCGGAGTTGCAAACAGGCGTATGGAGTCGTCCATTGTCCATTATTGCCAAAGAGTTCCCCACGCTTGAGATCGAGATTCGCTCGGCTTCCCACCCGGAGGCGATTCGCATGCTCCATGAAGGGCGTGTGCAATTAGCACTTGGATTTGAACGGCCCGGGCTCGACGAGCGGGAGACGTTTCTTGAGGCGGGAAGCCAGTTGTTAGTAGCGGTTGCCTCTCCAGATCATCCTGCGGCTGCCGGCAAAAAAAGCCCTTTAAGCGAAGAGCAACTGGTGGATATTCGGCAGATCATAGTGGCTACTGGAGGGCCTACAGACTCTGACCCACGCGTTGTGCTGTCGCGGCGAATTTGGCTCAGCGACAGTTATCTGGCAACGCTGGATCTGGTGCAGCAAGGATTGGGCTGGGCTTATCTTCCCCAACCCCTGGTGCAACCTCTCATCACTTCGGGCGCATTGACGGAGGTGGTGTTTGACTACATGCCGAGTCAGATGCGGTTGTGGGTCGATATTATCTGGGTGAAGAATCGACCTCTGGGGCTTGCAGCCAGTCGCTACCTGAGCTTGATGCGCAAAATTGTCGAAGGTGAGCCTCGTCGTGTTTGAGGAATCACAAATACTGGCCATTCTTCGTGGTCGCCAGCGGCTTGGCGCGCACGGATAGCGCGATATACCTCATTGCGGCCATTGTTCAAGCAGTATTGAAACAAACTTTTCTGCCGCGGGAGAGAGTGATGCGCCGCGGCGGTAAACCAGACCCAGGGAGCGGTTCACTATCGGCTCAATCAACGGCACGCTGACCAAGGTGGGGTGATCATGCGCCGGCATGGCCAGGCTCGGCATCGCCGACACCCCCAGCCCGGCTTCCACCAGACCCAGCGAGGTAGAAAGGTGCTGTACCTCGTAGAACCATTGTGGACGCCAACTCAAGCCTGACAACGCGTGATCAAGCAACATGCGATTCCCGCTCAGGCGGCCCACCCCGATAAGACGGTAATCACTGAGCTCAGACCATGTGACAGCACTGCGTCCAGCGAGCTCATGATCACGCCGGCAGGCCAAAACAAACGGCTCTATGACAAGGGGCACGAACTCGATATCAGGATGCTGCCCACTCATCATGTTGATACCGAAATCAGCCTCCCCTCGCAGCACCGCTTCAAGCCCCTCGTTTGCGCTCAAGTCCAGCAGGCGGATGCGAATTTGCGGATAGCGCTCGTTGTACAGGCGGATCACCGACGGCAGGAAATAGAATGCGGCCGTCGGGATGCACGCCAGGGTGACTCGGCCAATCTGGCGCTGGGCAAGTTCGCGGATATTGAGAATCGACTCATCGAAATCATCCAGCAATCGGCGCGCCTTGGGCAGGAAGTCCCGGCCGACGCTCGTGAGGCTGACCTTGCGCGTGGTGCGATCCAGCAACGCGGTGCCCAGCCCCTCTTCGAGTTTTTTAATGCGACGACTGAGTGCAGGCTGAGACAGGTGAAGCGCATCGGCAGCTTCGTGAAAGCTGCCAAGTTCGGCGATCTTCACGAAAGATCGGATATCGTTAAGCTCATAATCCATGTCTTGCCTCACCAACAGAAGAAGTCGATCCGTAATTTAAAGCAAATCTATCATTCGTCAAACGCAATAATCTCGTCAATTTTTGCATTGGAAACATTTTTGAAACCTTGAGACTCTTGCTCCAAGAGCATCAATTACGTCGATTGATCAACAAGAGTCAGAGTCATGCAAAGAATTCCCTGTGTGCTGATGCGCGGTGGTACCTCCAAGGGGCCGGTGTTTCTCGACTGGGATCTGCCGGCTGTCATCGCGGAACGCGACGAGCTGCTGCTCAACGTGATGGGCTCCGGCCATGAGCTGGAGATCGATGGTATTGGCGGTGGCAGCCCGCAAACCAGCAAGGTCGCTATTGTCAGCCCTTCCCTGCACCCGGACGCGGACGTCGATTACCTGTTCGTCCAGGTGATGGTTTCGCAGCGCCGGGTCGACAGCGCCCCCAACTGCGGCAACATGCTGTGTGCCGTCGGCCCGTTCGCCATCGAGCAGGGCTTGGTCAAAGGTACGCCGGGGCGCACTCGCGTGCGCATTCGCAATGTGAACACCGGGACCTTTATCCATTCCGAGGTATGCACACCGGATGGCAAAGTCAGTTACGAGGGCGACACCGCGATCGACGGTGTGCCGGGTACTGCGGCGCCGGTGCAACTGACGTTCCTTGATGCAGCCGGCAGCAAGACCGGCAAACTCCTCCCCACTGGCAACACGCAAGATGTGATCGATGGAATTGCGGTCACGTGCATCGACATGGCAATGCCCATGGTGCTGATCGAAGCCAGCCAACTGGGCAAGCGTGGCGATGAAAGCCCGGCAGAACTGGACGCCGACAAAGACTTCCTGCGGCGCCTAGAGTCATTGCGACTTCAGGCAGGCCTGGCGATGGGCCTGGGTGATGTCAGCGACAAAGTGATTCCAAAGCCGGTGCTGGTCTCGCCCGCCAACGCTGGCGGTACGCTCCAAGTTCGTTATTTCATGCCACACAACTGCCACCGCGCGCTGGCCATTACCGGCTCGATCGGGTTGGCCACCGCGTGTGTGATCGACGGCAGCATCGTCGCGCAAATGCTCGGCGGCATCAGTACGCCGCGCCTTGAAGCGGTGCGCATCGAGCACCCAAGCGGTGGGATTGATGTCGTATTGTCCTACACGGGTGTTAACGGTGAGACAATTCAGGCTTCCGTCGTTCGCACAGCGCGCAGGCTTTTTTCCGGCTTCGTTTATGCCACGGACTCTCAACGCCTCGCCGGATAATTCCGGTGATCGTTGGCATTTTTGCATCCGCACAATTCTAAAAATGGGTGATGCCATGAAAGTTGTTAAATCGCTCTACTTCCAGATTCTCTGCGCCGTGGTGCTGGGTATCGTCGTCGGACACTTCTGGGCCCAGCAGGCCATCGCGCTCAAACCGTTGGGTGACGCATTCATCAAACTCATCAAGATGATGATCGCTCCAGTGGTGTTCTGCACCATCGTCACTGGCATCGCCGGAATGAGCGACAAACGCTCGCTTGGGCGCCTGCTCAGCAAAACCATGCTGCTGTTCTTCGTATTGACGGTGATCAGCCTGGTGATTGGCCTGGTGGCGGTGTATGTGTTCCAGCCGGGCGCTGGCATGAACATCGATCCCAGCCAACTGAGCACCAAGGGACTGACCCAGTACACGGAGTCGGCCGCGAAACTTGGGGTTGTAGAGTTTTTCATGCACATCATCCCCGAAACCTTTATCGGTGCCTTCAGTAAAGGTGAAGTGCTGCCGGTTCTGTTTATCGCGGTGTTGTCCGGCTTTGCCTTGTCGTCGCTGGGCGAGCGTGGCAAGCCGGTACTCGACGTACTCGAGTCCGCCTCGCACATGGTCTTCAAGATTTTCGCTTACCTGATGCGCTTTGCACCGATCGGCGCTTTTGGGGCCCTGGCGTTCACCGTCGGCCAGTACGGCATCACCTCGCTGGGTTCGCTGGCAAAGCTGATCATGACCCTGTACATCGCCTGCGGTTTCTTTGTCTTCGCGGTACTGGGCAGCATTTGCCGTGCGAACGGCTTCAGCCTGTGGAAATTGCTGCGCTACTTTCGCGAAGAATTCCTGGTGGTACTCGGGACCTCCTCCACGGAACCTGTCATGCCGCGCATGCTGGAGAAACTCGAAGCACTGGGTTGCAAGAAAGGCGTCGTGGGCCTGGTGCTGCCCACCGGCTACTCGTTCAACCTGGACGGCACGGCCATCTACCTGTCGTTGGCGGCGATTTTCATTGCCCAGGCCTGCAACATTGACCTGAGCCTGACGCAAATCATCACCATGCTGGCAATCATGCTCCTGTCCTCCAAAGGCGCCGCTGGCGTTACCGGCAGCGGGTTCGTGGCACTGGCCTCGACCCTGACGGTCATTCACGACATCCCGTTGGCCGGCCTGGCGTTGCTGATCGGCGTTGACCGATTCATGTCTGAAGCCCGGGCCCTGACCAGCCTGGCCAGCAACGCAGTTGCGACAGTGGTGATTTCGATGTCTGAAAACGCCTGCCACCGCGAAACGCTGAACCGGATGCTCGACGGCAAATCTTCTGCGGCACAGGGACAAGCCTGGGAAGACCTGACGGTCGCCAAACGCATCTAGCAAAAACCGAATAACACCTACTCCTGACTGAACCCCCCTCCCCGCCAGGCGCCGTTGTGCCGCCCGGCGGGTCAGGGCTCGTGCGCCTCGGCGTCAGCCATTTTTACGATAACAACAAGAGAATCGTCCTATGCTCGCTTTCCTTGGCCTGGCCATGGTGGTCGTATTCACCTTCCTCATCATGACGAAGCGCCTGTCGCCCATCGTCGCGCTCACCGTCGTACCTATCGTCTTCGCCGTGATTGGCGGCTTCGGCGGCACCACGGGCAAGATGATGCTTGACGGCCTGAAAATGGTCGCGCCGTCTGCCGCATTGCTGTTGTTCGCGATCCTGTTCTTTGGCCTGATGATCGATGCGGGCCTGTTCGACCCGCTGATCCGCAAGATCCTCAAGCGCGTCAATGGCGACCCGATGAAGATCGCGGTGGGCACCGCCTTGCTGTCCCTGGTGGTCGCGCTCGACGGCGACGGCACCACCACCTACATGATTACCTGCGCGGCGATGCTGCCGCTGTACAAACGCATCGGCATGAACCCGATGATCCTGGCGACTATCTCCATGCTGTCCCTGAGCATCATGAGCGGCATGACACCCTGGGGCGGCCCCGCGACACGGGCCATCGCAGCGCTGGGCCTGGATGCCGGCGCATACTTCGTGCCGTTACTGCCGACCATGATCGGCGGTGCCATGTGGGTGGTCTTTGTGGCTTTCGTACTGGGGCGAGCCGAGCGCAAGCGTATTGGCAACGTGCAACTGCAAAGCGGTGGCGGCGATTGCTACATCAACGCGATTCTTGAGGACACGCCCCACAAGCGTCCCAAACTGGCCTACGTCAACCTGGTCCTGGTGATTGCGGTGATGGTGGCCCTGGTGATGGGGCTGATGCACTCCGCGATCCTGTTCCTGATCGGCTTTGTGCTCGCACTGATGATCAACTACCCGCAATTGGATATTCAGAAAGAACGCATCCTGGCGCACTCGGGCAACGCTATGACGGTCGTGTTGCTGGTGTTCGCCGCAGGGATTTTTGCCGGGATTTTTTCCGGCACCAAGATGGTGGATGCCCTGGCCCAGACGCTGGTCGACTGGATCCCTCCGTCCTGGGGCCACCTGTTTCCATTGGTGGTTGCGATCACCAGCATGCCGCTGACCTTCGTGCTGTCCAATGACGCCTACTATTTTGGTGTAGTGCCGATCCTTGCCAATGCGGCCGCCGCTTACGGCATAGACCCGGTAGAAATCGCGCGTGCCTCGATCCTCGGGCAACCCGTGCATCTGATGAGTCCGCTGGTCGCATCGACGCTGTTGCTGGTGGGGATGGTCGACCGTGACATTGGTGACTTCCAGAAAGCCACTGTCAAGTGGGCGGTGTTGACCTCCTTGGTCGTCACCGCGCTGGCCTTGTTGACTGGGGCCATCAGCCTGTTTACCTGATTCATCTCTCTGCTGCCTTGCAACGCGCCTCGCTCACGGGGTGCGTGTCGCCCTGCACGCCAAATAACAACAATGAGACGTTTGCCATGAACCCTATGTATACCCGTCAGGCCCTTTTTTGTGCATTGGGTCTGGTGCCGATCGCCGGTGCCAATGCCGAAGGCTTTATTGATGACAGCAAGCTCAAGCTGCAACTGCGCAATGTGTATTTCAACGAGAACTTTCGCGATGAGCACGGCATGAGTGCACGTGCCGCGAGAACGGCAAAAAGCGAACGTACCGAATGGGCCCAGGGATTCTTGCTGGACTATCAGTCCGGATTCACTGCGGGTACTCTCGGCTTCGGCGTTGATGCCCTGGGGCTCTACGGCGTAAAGCTCGACTCAGGACGCGGTCGCAGCGGTACCGGGCTCATGCCGATTCATGACGACGGCCGCGCAGCGGGCGAATTTGCCAGCGCCGGCGCCACCGCGAAAGCCCGGTTCGCCAAAACCACCGTCAAGTACGGCACCCTGCTGCCCAAGACCCCGGTGCTGATTTACAACGACGCACGTCTGTTGCCCCAGACCTATCAGGGCACTCAGGTCAGCAGTAACGACATCGAGAACCTGACGGTCACCGGCGGGCACCTGGACCGTTTCAAATTACGCGACTCCACCGACAGCGTGCCGATTGTGCCGGATGGCTACAGTGGCGAAAAGTCAGGCGACTTCAACTACGCCGGCGCCGAATACAAATGGGGGAAAAACACCCGCTTGAGTTATTTCTACGGCGAACTGGAAAACTTTTACCGCCAGAACTTCGCCGGTATCCAGCACGACCTGCCGCTGGCCGGTGGCGTGCTGACTGGCGACCTGCGGTACTTCAACAGCGCTGATAGCGGCTCTGCCTACGCAGGCAAAATCGATAACGACATGTTCAGCGGGCAATTGTCCTACGCGATCGCTGGCCATACCGTTGGCGGGGGCTACCAGAGCCTGCGCGGCGATGCCGGTTTGCCCTACATCAGTGGCGCAACCGTGTACTCGTTCAGTAACGCCGGCATTGGCAAGTTCATCGAGGAAGACGAAAAGACCTGGATGCTCAACTACGGCTACAACTTCGCCGCCGTCGGCGTCCCCGGCCTGACTTTCTCTGCGCGCTACTTGAGCGGCAATGACGGCAAGTCCACCACCACGGTCAAGGAATGGGAGCGCGATACCGAACTGGCCTACGTTGTACAGGCCGGCACGCTCAAGGGCCTGGGTGTGCGCATGCGCAACTATGTGTACCGCTCGGAGTTCTCCCGAGGGCGCGACAGCAACCGCCTCTACCTCACCTACGACATCGCCCTCTGGTAAGTCGACGATTGCGGCCCATGCGGCCGCTTTCCTACAGGTTAAGGCAAGGCCCCCTCAACATGCTGGCACTCAATGCCGCTGTCGAGGCGGCGCGAGCCGGGGATGCAGTACGAAAGCCGCGCCCTTTTGCTCGCTTTGGCGAAAGTTGAGGCCCAACGCTTCCAAGGCAATAGGGACCTTGACGCTGTTGGGGGGAGCAATGCCGTGACCGCCACGCAACATGCAAGACGCTAACGAGCGAGTAGAGAGGACCCGCAACAGCGGGCGCATGACCCGCTGTTGCAGACGTGCGACAGGACTTATTTTTGCGGCACCACATTCCGGTCCAGGAAGCGGTGGATTTCACCACTGATCTCGTTCAAGTGTGTTTCCAGTGCGAAGTGCCCGGTGTCGTAGAGATGTACCTCAGCTTTGGGAATATCACGCTTGAATGCGTTCGCGCCTGCCGGGAGAAAAAACGGATCGTTCTTTCCCCAGACGGCCAACATCGGCGGCTGATATTTGCGGAAATACGCCTGGAACTCGGGGTAGCGCTTCACGTTGGTGGCATAGTCTGCGAACAGGTCCAGCTGGATTTCATCGTTACCGGGACGCGACACGAACGCGTAATCCAAGGTGTATGTTTCAGGTGCGATACTGTCAGGGTCCGCTACGCCATGCGTGTATTGCCACTTGATTGATTCTGGTTTGAGCAGCTCGCGCAATGCGTTGCGGTTCTGGGCAGTGGGCGCGTTCCAGTAACGTTGAATCGGGTTCCAGCCCTCGCTGAGGCCTTCAACGTAAGCATTCCCGTTTTGGCTAATGATTGCGCTGATTCTATCGGGGTGTGCGACGGCCATCCGCCAGCCTACAGGCGCACCGTAGTCGAAGACTTGAAGAGCGTAGCGATTCAGCGCAAGCGCTTCAGTAAATCCATCCATGGTTTTGGCGATGTTGTCGAACGTGTATGAGTACTTCGCCCGATCAGGGCTGTCCGAGAATCCAAAACCTGGGAAGTCAGGGGCAATCACGTGGTAACGGTCCGCTAGTTTCGAAATCAAGTCGCGATACATGAATGATGAGGTAGGAAATCCATGAAGCAACACGATGGTTGGCGCCGATGGGTCGCCCGCTTCCCGATAAAAGATGCGGACCCCTTTTACCTCTACAAAATGGTGTTGGACGTCGCTTGCCCTTTGGTGGCTAATGTCGGCTGCTTCCACTCCCGCGCTGGCGAGCGCTGCACTGAGGGCAGTGGCGGCTAACAACGTTTTAATGCTCATGCAAACTCCTTGGACACTGAATGAAAAAGATAAGTGGTCTATCAGGCGATGAGTTCATGGCTTGTCGAGCGTCAGGCGCACCCACTTGATAGGGCTATATTGCCTGTTTCAATAAACCAACATAATCTGAGAATATTGGTAATCTCCCTACCAAATATTGGAACATTCCATGGACAGATTTGAGGCAATGAAGCTGCTCGTGGCTGCGATTGATGCTGGCAGCCTGACGGCAGCCGGACGGCTAGCCGATATCCCTCTTCCCACCATCAGCAGGAAAATTTCTGACCTGGAGATGCTGATAGGTAGCCGCTTATTGATTCGAACCACGCGTAGGCTCTCGTTGACCGATGCAGGGGTGGCTTATGTGGCTGCTGCACGCCGAATATTGGAGCAGTTGGAGGTTGCCGAACGCGAAGCTGCCGGAGAATTCATTGCCCCCAAAGGCGAACTGGTCCTGACCGCGCCCATCATGTTCGGCCGGCTGCAGGTGCTGCCGATCGTCAACGCGTTTTTAGGGGAGTTTTCCGAAATCAACATCCGGCTCCTGCTTTCTGATCGCAACGCTCACCTCGTTGACGACCACGTGGACATGGCAGTGCGCATTGGAACACTCGCTGATAGCGGCATGATCGCCACTCAGGTGGGGGCCATGAGAACTGTAATTTGCGCGAGTCCTAGGCTGCTGGAAGCGTATGGAAGACCTGAATGTCCCGCAGACCTGCAGAACTTGCCAACCGTGCGACTTGACGCCCCTATGCCTTTTCAACACTCAAAACATGGCGTGGCAGAATCAACGAGGCGGATGCCCCCGCGCTTATCGGTGACGACCGCTGACGCAGCAGCGCAGGCCGCCATTGATGGCGTTGGAGTCGTTCAGTTATTGCACTACCAAGTCGCGGAGGCGATCAGCGAGGGACTGCTGGAGATTGT
Source organism: Pseudomonas sp. 58 R 12 (assembly GCF_900005865.1). NCBI lineage: Bacteria > Pseudomonadati > Pseudomonadota > Gammaproteobacteria > Pseudomonadales > Pseudomonadaceae > Pseudomonas > Pseudomonas sp. 58 R 12. The sequence goes on along the minus strand of NZ_CVTP01000028.1, from coordinate 167,824 downwards.
GCTGGATAACTATGAGCCTCCGTCGGCGCCTATCAACCTGATCCACATGTCACCTGGGCATATGCCCCTGAAAATGAGGCGATTTCTGGATTTCGCGATTCCTCGGTTTCGTCAGCGCCTGGATCAGTAAACTCAGCAATGGCGTGCGAACCTCACTCAGTTTGCTCCGACAGTTTAGGAATTATTCATGGCATTCATTGTTACCTGCGTTGTGTCCCTATTTTTTTGGACTGTTGTTTCAGTAATCACAGGGGCTGAGGAGCCGTGGGACCTGGCCAGTTACTGGACGATCATCTATCCCGCCGCGCTAGCGCTGTCGGTAATCCTCGGGGCAGTACTAAGAAGCTCACAGTGGTCCGCAGGTGGCGTCGTAATGCTCTCCCAGATCCCAGTGGTTTTAGCGATTTCTGGTGCATCCCCGTTGCTAGGCGTCGGTATCATCTATGCGGCCCTTCTCTCAATTCCGGCGATAGCCCTGTCATGGCTCGCTGGCAAATTGCGCTCAGGTAAGAACGGACGATGGACATCTACGAAGAAATGAAGGCTCCGTTCCGGGAACAACCGAGACGCGTACTGATTACACAATAAAGATTGAGCCAGGCAAAAAAATACGGCGGCCGGACAGTACGACGTAACCCCCTGTTCGCCCAAATACGATTGATAGATGCCCTTTGCGCAGATCCCCCCGCAAAGCCAAGACAGAGTGTGCTCAAGTTATCAATTTTGTTGGGCTCGCTGCGCTACGTCGCAAAGCCATCGGCGCAACAGTTGGGCTGCCTCACCCAACACCACATCGTTGGCCTGCACCACGTAATAGCCTTTACCTGTCCTTAGGACAGCGTCAAAGACCGGTACGAGCAGGCCTCGCTGTACGTCCTCCTCAACCAGCCAAGGGCTGGTGAGCACTAGACCTTGATCGCGCCGGGCCGCGTCGATTGCCAGCTCAGACTGGTCGAATTTGAGGCTGCTGGAGAAGCTATCGGGAGACATCCCGACCGATGATAGCCATTGAGACCAGTGGGCATGAGACGTCGTATAGAGCAAGGTTGCCCCCAGCAAACAATCAAGGCTATGCAACTGGAGCCGTTCGCGGTAAGCCGGGCTGCAATAAACCCTTACCTCGTCCGGCAACAGCAGTTCTGCGTTCACGTCACTGCCATATCCATCGAAATGCCGCACTGCCAGGTCGCAAGTAGCGTCATTGAAATCCACAGCATCGGTAGATGCGCTCAAGTGCAGTTGCACCTCTGGATGACGTTCCGTGAACAAAGGCATGCGCTTTGCGAACCAGGAGTTGGCGAACGCCGGCGGCAGGCTTAAACGTACCTGCTTGTCCCTACTCCCTCGGACGGCGAGATTGGCGGTCTCTAGCTGGCGAAGCGCCGGCTTGACTTGCTCCCAATAGCTCAGCGCTTCAGCCGTTGGTCGTAGCCTGCGAACGTTACGCACAAACAGCGGCGTTCCTAGCCAACCTTCCAGCTTGCGAATTTGTTGCCCTACTGCTCCCGGCGTCACAAACAACTGGCTTGCCGCAAGACTGACGCTTCCCGTTCGCATGACCGCGTCGAAACAAGCTATGGCCCGAAGGGGCGTATCAGCTCTCATAACGTAGTTTTTCTCTTCTATAGGCTGAAAACACGTGATTTGTAGCGGCTTGCTTACTTTCGCACAATCCACGTTCGCCGTAGGGCAACAACAGATCCCAACTTCCAAGGAAAGGCCAATGTCGATTGTTCGAGCAACCTGGTTTGACGATAAATCACCCAAGGTGAACAGCTGGTCGTCGCAGGCAAATAAAGGGTTGCCCCAATCAAAAGGTATCGATGAATGAGGAAGTCAGTAGACGGAGCCGCCACGGCGGTGATGGTTCTGCTATGCCTCATATGGGGTGCCCAGCAAGTGGCGATCAAAGCTGTTGCGGGCGACATAGCCCCTATCATGCAGGTCGCCGTTCGCTCCGGAGTCGCTGCACTCCTGGTCTGGCTAATAGGAAAATGGATCATGCGGGAGGTATGGTTACCAAACGTTTGGTGCCGCTCCGGGTTAGTCGTGGGCGTTTTATTTGCCGCTGAGTTTCTGCTTGTTGCGCAAGGACTACGCTGGACAAGTGCTTCGCATATGGCGGTTTTTCTTTATACAGCGCCGTTATTCGCCGCCATCGGCCTGCACCTGCGCCTGCCGGAGGAGCGTCTTGGTGCAATGCAATGGCTTGGCATGTCTTTAGCATTCGCCGGTATTGCCATCACCTTTCTCATGCCGCGTGATGGGGGCGCGACTCAGCCAGCCATCACGGACAGTCTGCTGGGCGATCTGCTGGGTTTAGGCGCAGGTGCTGCATGGGGGTTCACGACCGTAGCGGTGCGTACCAGTCGCCTCAGTGAGGCACCAGCAACCCAGACTCTGTTCTACCAACTCGCGGGCGCGTTTCTCCTCTTGTTGCCCTTAAGCCTGCTGCTAGGCCAGAACGCAGTGACCTTTTCAACCCAAGCTCTGGCCAGCTTGATTTTTCAAACAGTGATTGTGTCAGTAGCAAGTTACTTAATCTGGTTCTGGATGCTTCGTCGCTACCTCGCAGCTCGCCTTGGTGTGCTGGCTTTCATGAGTCCGCTCTTTGGCGTACTCATGGGGTACCTATGGCTTGGAGAACAGACAAGTTACGGATTTCTGCTGGGTGCAAGCCTCACTATTGTTGGCCTGCTGGTAGTGAATCTCAGCAAGTCGGGCGGACAGACTCAGGAGGAAAGCAGTTATCTGAGACCCAAAAATCGCAAGGAGAAAGTACCGTTATAAACCCGTGGCTGCTCTGGAGCGCCTTAGATATTTGTAGACGGTAGCCCGTGATAGAGATAACAGCTCGCAGATGTAGTTGGTTGCATTGCGCAACGCGAAGACTCCGCCTTTATCCATTTCACCAATCAGTGCCACCATTTCTTCTGAAGTAAGCGACGCCAATGTCACCCTGCGAGCCCTCAAAAATTCATCCATGATCGCGTGCGCTGACTCTTGGAAATCGGTGGCAAACAATGCCGGAGGCTTCTCAACTGTATTTTCAAAACCTAAAAATGATGCAGCGATTTCTGCCATCCCGCTCATGACAGTAATGTCAAAATTTACGCATAAGAGCCCGATCTGGATCCCTTCAGGATCTCGGAGCACCGCTGTAACCGACCTTAGCTGTCGGCGATCAAAATTCACCTTTCTATAAGGGCCCGCAACATCTCCCTCGAATGATGCCCCATCGTTGATATCCGTCAATGAACTGTCGCCGACCCGCCGCTGAGAGAACACATTGAAGATATGTGCAATCTTTCCGGAGGCCAGGTCATGAATAATGACCTCGGCGTGCGGATCCAGGAGCTTCGCAATCGCCTGGGCGCTGCTGATGTAATTATCCAGATGTTTATTCACGGTAAAAATATGCCTCGAAAAAATACAAAACGTCTTCAGGATACTAATTGTATTTTTGTGCTATGGTTATGCCCGCCTTTACTGAAGCGCCCGATTGTAGCGCCATATCCCGTCTAACGGCGGCGAGTAACCGCCAGTCAGCCGGGTAAGCACAACGCCCGTCTTTCAATAGCCGATGGAGCAATCGATGAATATCTACACCCAAGCGCAAATCATGAGTGCCTTGTGCCCGAGGGACGCTGCTGCGCTGATTGCAGAAGGATTCATTGCCCATGCTAACGGACGGGTGCAGCTACCTCAGGTTCAAAGCTTTCAGTTCCCGGCCAGCAACGGTGACTGCTGCGTGAAGTCGGCTTGGATGCTAGGAGACGAGGTGTTTTCAGTCAGGGTCTCGGCAGGTTTCTACGACAATCCTGCGAAGGGTTTTTCCAGTAACGGTGGGTTGACGCTGATTTTCTCGGCCTTGACGGGGCAACCCGTCGCTTTGCTTCGGGATGGCGGCTGGCTGACCTCAATGCGTACAGCGCTGGCGGGGCAAATCGTGGCGAGGGCCATGGCGCCCTCACAGGTGAGAGGCATCGGTGTGGTGGGTACCGGCGACCAGGCACGCATGCAACTGGAACACCTGATGCCCGTCACGGCATGTCGACGCTTGACGGTTTACGGGCGTAACCGGCAAGGCTTGGAACAATACTGTGAATTTGCCGACGCTTTAGGCTTTGATGTCGTTGCTACCCAAGATGCAAAGGACGTTGCGACCAACTCCAACCTGATCATCACGGCTACACCCTCTCGCGAAGCCATCATCGCGAATGAATGGGTCAACCCTGGGACACACATCACTGCTATTGGCGCAGACAGTTTTGGCAAGCAAGAGCTGGATGTGCGCCTGGTTGCACGTGCCGATGTGATTGTCGTGGACTCAATCGAGCAATGCTGCCAATTCGGTGAGATTTCAGGAGCCTTCAAATCCGGCCTGATCGACAAAGGCAGCCTTGTAGCACTCGGCAGCGTATTGAGCGGTCACGCCATCGGACGACAGGACGACACGCAGATTACCATTGCAGACCTTACAGGCTTAGGCGTGCAGGATGCTCAGATTGCGAAATGCGCCGTGGCATCATTAGCGCACTAATGGATAGCGACGCGATTAGACGGGGTTTAAATGATGAAGCTTGACCCATCAGGAGTCAGCAAGCCCCCGGTGATTCAATGGGAGGCCCATGCGTGCTTGCCATTGATTCCCGGACAGGATATGTCCCGCCTGAACAGGTATCGAGCAGCCGGCTTCCATCATGTGTCGATCAACGTTGGCATGGACATGACCCCGTTTGAAACGGTGATCCGAACAATTGCGGGGTTTAGAAGCTGGCTGGCTGATCACCCGGAAGACTTTGTCCTGGTGGCCACCGCCGACGATATCTACCAGGCGCACAAGTATAGAAAGCTCGCGGTCTCCTTTGACCTCGAAGGTTCAAACATGCTGCTACAGGATCCTGCGATGGTGGCACTGTTCGCAAGCTTAGGGGTTCGCCAAATGTTGCTTGCCTACAACCGCGACAACAGTTGCGCTGGCGGCTGCCATGGAGCAAGTACCGGATTGACCCCCCTGGGACGCAAGATCGTACAGGGTATTAATACAGCAGGAATTATCATTGACTGTTCGCACGCCAGCAAAAGCGCCAGTCTTGAAATTATGGAAATTTCACAGCTCCCTGCGATTTTTTCTCACACCAACGTTAAAGCGGTTTTTGATCACCCGCGAACAATCGACGACGAACAAATATTCGCGTGTGCGGCTCAAGGTGGGGTGATCGGACTTACAGGTTTAGGCATATTCTTGGGCGACCCATCCGCCTCTGTAGACGCTTACATTCGACAAATCGACTATCTGGCAGAGCGCATCGGGACACGCCATATTGGGATAGGCTTGGATACCGAGTTGTACCCTGAGCATAAAGATTTGCCGGAAGGTGAAAAAGAGGAAGACTGGTGGCCGATTGAGCACTATGGCCAGATGAACGGACATGTTCAATTGCAGCCAGAGACACTGGGTGAGGTTGCACAACAATTAACGCGCTTGGGTTACTCAGATGCGGATATCCAGGCGATCTACGGCAATAATTTCATGCGTATTGCACAGGCAACCTGGCCAAGACCGAAACCTGGGACTTGAATCGCACCCCGTTAATTGAACACGCGTCTGATCAATTGGATGAGCAATCAACGCGCTACAGAAGCGTGCAGCCGTTCCAGGCTGTCAATCGAGTGCTGGCGCAGGCGCACAGTAATCACTGCGGATTGACCGGCGTGTCAATTAGCGTGATGACACACCTTACTTCCTGAGAGCCTCGACGACTACGTCAGCGGTACCAATCCGGTGCGCGTAGTCGACGTCTTTGTCGACGAACTCGACTTGGTCAACTTGGGGTTTGATAACGCTATTCCTGCTGATACAGGCCGACCTGGTTATCACCCTGCGATCCTGCTGAAGATCTATATCTACGGCTATCTCACCGAATTCAGTCGAGCCGGCGCCTGGAGCAAGAAGCCTAGTGTAACGTCGAATTGATGTGGCTGACTGGGCGTTTGATGCCGGACTTCAAGACTATCGCCGACTTCCGAAAAGACGCCAGCAAGGCCATCCGAAGCGTCTGTCGCCAGTTCGTTGTGCTGTGTCAGCAGTTGGGATTGTTTGGAGAGAATCGGGTCGCCATCGATGGCAGTCAATTTATGATCACCTGGGAAATCCAAAGCAAAAAAAAGCCTGCATCTCTGCAGGCTTTCTCTATCTGGCTCCACGACCTGGACTCGAACCAGGGACCCAATGATTAACAGTCATTTGCTCTACCAACTGAGCTATCGCGGAATGCGCCGTATGTTACTGATTGAAAAGGAGAAGTCAAGCTTTCTATGGCACTCGCTGCGATTAAACCGGATGGCCGGTTGAATCCGCGTGCTCGCTGGCCAACTCCAGCCAGGCCAGGGCGGCGGGTGGTAAGTGGGCGCTGGCGCGCCAGGCCAGGGCGATGTGCCAGTCGGTGTGAGGTTCGTCCAAGGGGATCAGGGCGATGCCGGCGTGTTGATGTTTGTGCGCCAGCATGCGCGGCAGGAAGGCCACGCCCAAACCGGCGGCGACAAGGTCGACGATGAAGTCGATCTGGCCGCTGCGTGCCGTCACCTTGGGGGTGACGCCTTTGCGTTCGCACGCAGTGAGAATCTTGGCGTTCAGGGCGAAGCCGGCTTCAAACAGGATGAAAGGTGAGTCCGCCAAGTCGGTGAAGTCGATGCGTTTGCGCCGAGCCAATGGGTGGCTGATGGGCAACACGGCGATCAGTGGTTCATTGCGTACGGGTTGGTAGTCGAAGCCTTCGTCCACCGGCAGCAGCAGCGCCGCCAAGTCGACCTCCCCCGCTTCCAGGCACTCGCGCAGTTTTTTGCTGCCGTACTCGGTGAGTTCGATGTCGATGTCCGGATAGCGACTGCGGTAGGTGGCAAACATCGTCGCGAACAGCACGCCGCAGCCCACAGGCGGCAAGCCGATTCGCAGCACGCCGCGCTTGAGGCCGCGCAGGTCGTTGATCTCGGCCACCAGGTCGTTGTGTTCGGCGAGCAGCACCAAGGCGCGGCGGTAGGCAATTTCGCCGGCGGCGGTGAGTTCGTTGCGGTGGCCGAGACGGTTGAGCAACGGCGTGCCCAGTTCGTCTTCGAGGGTCTTGACCGCCTTGCTCACGGTGGATTGGGTCAGGGACACCACCTCGGCAGCCTGGGAGAAGCCACCTTGGCGCACCACTTCGACAAAGGCACGCAGTGTTCTCAGGTTCATCGGTATTCCTTTGGCGACTGGCTACCAGTGATAAAAGTTGTTTTTATCATGCCAGATATTTGCCTATCCTGATCCGCCCTGGCTTGTGGAGACACCGTTCATGATCATCTCGTCCGCCTCCGACTACCGCGCCGCCGCCAAGCGCAAGCTGCCGCGCTTCCTGTTCGACTACATCGACGGCGGCGCCTACGCCGAACACACGATGCGCGCGAACAGTTCGGACCTGGCCGAGATCAGCCTGCGCCAGCGCGTCCTGCGCAACGTGGATAACCTGAGCCTGAAGACCACGGTGTTCGGCCAGACACTGGACATGCCGGTGATCCTCAGCCCGGTGGGCCTGACCGGCATGTACGCGCGACGCGGCGAAGTGCAGGCGGCCAAGGCAGCGGGGAACAAAGGCATCCCGTTCTGCCTGTCGACGGTATCGGTGTGCCCAATTGAAGAGGTGGCGTCGCAAAGCGCGCAGGCGATCTGGTTCCAACTGTACGTGCTCAAGGACCGTGGCTTCATGCGCAACGCACTGGAACGAGCGCAGGCGGCCGGCGTCACGACGCTGGTATTCACCGTGGATATGCCCACGCCCGGCGCGCGCTACCGCGATGCCCACTCGGGCATGTCCGGGCCATTCGCAGCACAGCGACGCATGTTGCAAGCTGTCACCAAGCCGCAATGGGCCTTTGATGTGGGGTTGATGGGCCGCCCGCACGACCTGGGTAATATCTCCAAGTACCTGGGCAAACCCACCCACTTGGAAGACTACATCGGCTGGCTGGCCAACAACTTCGACCCGTCGATCAGTTGGAAAGACTTGGAGTGGATCCGCGAATTCTGGAAGGGCCCGATGATCATCAAGGGCATCCTCGACCCACAGGATGCCAAGGACGCGGTGAGGTTCGGCGCCGATGGCATCGTGGTTTCCAACCATGGTGGTCGTCAGTTGGATGGCGTGCTGTCCACCGCTAAGGCCTTGCCACCGATTGCCGATGCGGTAGGCGACGACCTTACGGTGCTGGTCGACTCCGGCATCCGTTCCGGGCTGGACGTGGTGCGCATGCTCGCCCTGGGTGCCAAAGCCTGCCTGCTGGGTCGCGCCAGTGCCTACGCGCTGGCCGCCAATGGCCAGCATGGCGTGGAAAACCTGCTGGACATCTTCGCCAAGGAAATGCGCGTGGCCATGACCCTCACGGGCGTGACGTCGATTGACCAGATTGACCAAACTACCTTGGTTGGCCAACACCTTCAAAACGGGTAACCATCGGCCAAATAACCGGCGCCATTATTCAACGACTGTTTCTATATATAAGAACGGTCGTTGTTTTATAAGAACATTTAATAATGTTAAACCATTTGGCATGAATATCGCTCTAACCTCTCCAAGCAGGTTAAGCGATGACAAGACGTGCGGCGGTTCCCAGGGGTTATAACCCAGTGAAAAGCGGTCTAAACTGTAACCAATGTTTTACGGAACTGAAGGAACAGTTAGACGCTTGGCACTCGCCACTCTCATCGAGCCTGTAAGACAGCTAAGAGCTTAGAGGCCGATCGCTTATGAAAACACCTACCCAGACCAACGCAATTGACTTCGACAGTGCCAAATTGCAGCGCCTGGGGTTTGGTCAGCCATCCCTCGTCCCACGCCGCCCCACCACCATCACTCAACTTCGCCAGCAACTGGGCCTGCAACTGCAAACCAGCCTGGAACCGGAGCGCATCCTCGGTGTTTTCTTCCGAGAGATCCAACGCCTGGTGCCTCTGGACGCCCTGCAATACCGCCATCAAGCCAGCGACCTGCGCCTGGAGTTCGGCCATCGCGGCCACCATACGGCGAGCTACAGCCTGAGCCATGAAGGCGAGCACCTCGGTGAATTAATCTTTCGCCGCAACCAGCGCCTGGTGGAAGAAGAACTGGGCCAGCTCGAATCCCTGCTGGCCACCCTGCTCTACCCGATGCGCAACGCTCTGCTTTACCGTGCCGCCACCCGCAGCGCCCTGCGCGACCCGTTGACTGAGACCGGCAACCGCATTGCCATGGACCAGACCTTGCAACGGGAAATCGACATGGCGCGCCGGCACTTGAACCCGCTGTCCTTGCTGATGCTCGACATCGACCACTTCAAGGTCATCAACGATACCCACGGCCACACCGCCGGCGATACCGTGTTGCGCGCCGTCGCCGCAGCTATAAAGAGTCAATTGCGCAACGTGGACATGGTGTTTCGATTTGGCGGGGAAGAGTTTCTGATCCTGCTGTCCAACACCGGCCGAGACGCGGCGGCAATGGTCGGCGAACGCCTGCGCCAAGCGGCACAGACCCAGGATTACCGGGCGGATGGAGAACGGATCGAATTGACGGTGAGCCTCGGTTGTTCGACCTTGCTGGCTGCAGAATCTGCCGAAAGCCTGCTGCGCCGAGCTGACAGCGCGTTGTACGTGGCCAAGCGCGAAGGCCGCAACCGCTTGGCGATGGCGGGGTAAGCCCTAACCGTTAAAGGCGAATGAAATAACTGTGGCGAGGGAGCTTGCTCCCTCGCCACATTACCTACTGCATCAGGCTTCGCTGGCGACCCGCGCCTGGCGGTCACGCACCAACGTTGGCGCCTTCTCTTTCTCCAGGCGCATGCAACTTTCCAGGAACAGATACATGTAGTCGTAGCTCTTGCACACGGCTTGGCGCAGCTCTACCTGCAATTCCTGGGACGGGTTCATGCCGGCCAGGGTGCAGAGGATTTCCAGCGCTTCCCACGGGTGGGCGTCATCGTACTGGGCGTGCATCTTCAGCCACTTCATCGCACGCTTGCGTTCTTCCTCTGGGAAGGCCGCCGCGTAGACGCCGGTAGAACAGACCACCGCAGACCATTCCCCCGTTGCCCCCTCGATTGCGTAGTTGGTCGCGGCAATCGCCACGATCAGCGAATCGGCAGAGCTGGTGTGCCAGCACCAATGGCTCAGTGCGTGCAACTCCGGCGGTACGTTCTGGGCCTGCAACTCTTCCAGGCTCACGCCGTGAGCACGGGCCCAATGCACCCAATAGTCGGCATGGTTGAGTTCCACGCGAATATTGCGCATCAGCCAGCGGCGCGCCATGTCCTCCCCGGGATGGCGGGCAAATTTGGTCTTGGTGAGGTTCTGTGCCATGTACAAGGCAAACTGTTCCACCACAGGCCAGCCACCGATCAGGTAGTGGCGCATGGTCTTGGCGCTGAGCGTGTTATCGCGCATGCGCTGGTACAGTTCGTGTTCGACAACGCGACGCTTGCTCTCGCTACAGTCCTGGATCAGTTTCTGTGCCCAGGCGGGGTAACTCGAGGCTTCCATAAGCGGGCCGGTTCTGTTGAATGTGTCGATCACTGTTTAAGGCTCCTTTTTAAGTGTGATTGTACAGACCAGCGAATGTTTCAGCGGAATGTGCCAGGCGCCTTGAATAACAGGGGCTGCGGCCGCACAGGTCGACACTGCAAGCTATCAAAGGTAAACAATTGCGGTCGTTCAATCAGGTAGCCCTGAGCGTAATCCACACCAATTTCGAGTAGTGCCTGTTCGATTTGCGGTGTCTCGACAAATTCTGCAATTGTGCGCTTACCCATGACATGGCCGATGTGATTGATCACTTCGACCATCGCGCGGTTAATCGGGTCGTCCAGCATATCCTTTACGAAACTTCCATCGATCTTCAGGAAGTCTACAGGTAAATGTTTGAGATAAGCGAATGAGGACATTCCGGCACAAAAGTCATCCAGCGAGAACTGACAACCTAAGGCTTTGAGTTCATTAATAAAGCGGATTGCACTGCCCAGATTGGCAATCGCACTGGTTTCAGTAATTTCAAAACAGATCATGCCGGGCGGAATATTGTAAGTATGAAATTTCTCACGTAAAAACCCGAGGAACTCATCATCACCAATAGTTATGCCTGACAGATTGATCGCACACATGGCCATCGGGCGGTTCGGACGCTCCTGCAGGCAACGGGCGATGATCTTGAACACATTCTCCACCACCCAACGGTCCAGGGACGTCATCAGACCGTAACGCTCGGCCGCCGGGATAAAGCTGTCGGGCAAGATAATGCGGCCGGCCTCATCATGCAGGCGCAGCAGGATTTCGATATGCCCATTGCCCGCATCGGTCTGTCCCAGGGGCGAGATTTCCTGGGCATAGAGGCAAAACCGGTTCTCTTCCAAGGCCATGTGCAGGCGCTGCACCCAGGCCATCTCGCCAAAGCGCAGGGACAATTCCGAATCATCGGCGTGGTACACCTGCACACGGTTGCGACCTTTCTCCTTGGCCATGTAGCACGCCATGTCGGCGGCGCGCAGCGAGGTTTCCAGGGTGGTCGGCGTTTGCCCAAGGTGCACCAGGCCGATGCTGACAGTGGTCATGAACGGCCGGCCCTTCCACACAAAATGCAGGCTCTGCACCGTATGGCGCAGGCTCTCGGCGATTTTTTCCGCCACGACCGCCGGACAGTTTTCCAGCAAAATGCCGAACTCATCCCCTCCCAGGCGCGCCAGGGTGTCGCCCTCGCGCAGGTCCGACTGCAGCAACGCGCAAATATGTCGCAACAGTTCGTCACCGGCCGCATGACCACAGGTGTCGTTGACCAGCTTGAACTGGTCCAGGTCAAGAAACATCAATGCATGCCGTCCGCCGTGCTGCTGCCCTGCCGGGTGCAGCACCTGTTCCAGGCGGAATTCGAATTCGCGGCGGTTGGCCAGGCCAGTCAGGGCGTCATGGGTTGCCTGCCAGGACAGGTTGGCGATGTATTGGCGCTCTTGGGTCATGTCATGCAACACCAGCACCGCCCCCGTGACCTTGCCGTCGCTGCGGATCGGCGCACCCACCAGGGTCACCGAGACCGTGCTGCCATCCAGCCGCTGGATGGTCTTTGAATGCTCGCTGCCGCCGCTGAGCTGGCCCTTGACGATATGTTCGATCAGGGTAAACCCGTCGGGCTCGGCATCGTCATCCAACAAGTTGAACAACGCTGCCAGCGGCAGGCCCTGAGCCTGGGCCGAATGCCAGTGAGTCAGCGCCTCGGCTGCCGGGTTCATATAGGTAATGGCGCCGTCGACGTCGGTGGTGATCACGCCATCGCCAATCGACTCCAACGTGATCTGCGCTCGCTCCTTCTCTTGTTGCAGGGCATTGGCGAAAGCGTGGCGCTGGGCCAGCAACTTATGCGTGCGCAACAGCGCCAGCACAATCAGGCCAAGGGCCGTGGCCAGGTTGGTAATCAGCAGCAGCCGCAGGATCATCCGCGAGCCTTCGCCCAAGGCATCGCTGAAGGCCTTGGCAGCTGGCGTTACGCCTTCATTGATCGCGATGATATGCGCCTTCCATTGCCGCACATCGTTGGCGCTGACGTGGTCGCGGAGGATTGCGCCGTGCATCTCCTGGGCCAGGCCATCGAGTTGCACCAGGTAGCTATCGCCCACGGTCCACAACTCGATGGCTTTTTCCAGGTAGCTGAAGTGACGAAAATTGAGGTACAGCCAGATCAGGCTCGAGACGTCATCCGGGTGGTTGCCCCCCTTGAGAATGCCCAGCCGCGCAGCCGTAAGATCAGGCGTAGGACGATCGAGGGCGATGCGCAGCTCATGCCCGCCCTGGGGCACGGCTATGGCCTGCTGGTATCTGAGGTACGTGGCTTCGTCACGGTTGTCAGCGTAGAGCGTGAGGTAGTAGATGGCGTCTTTCTGGCCCTTCGACCACAGGCTCTCGCCGGCCACATAGCCGCGCACAGCTGAAAGCATGAAAAGACTGACACAGCCCAACAATGCCTGAAACAGCACCACGGCGATGAAAGGCCACACAATGCCCAATAGCCTTGGCGTTCCGAGAGTACGCTTTTGCTTCATGAAGTCCCTTGCACATGCACTGCTGGATACGCACGCGAAAAACCGCTTCCGATAGCTCAGCTTAGGCTGAATCAACGTACTTGCTGTAAGTGCCCGTAGAGTTTGGCGTACAAGCCGCCATCTGCAATCAATTGCTGATGATCACCATCCTCAGCAATGTGACCGCCGTCGAACACTAATACTCGGTCGGCTTGCTTAACCGCCGACAGGCGGTGGGCGATGATCAGTGTAGTACGCCCACTGAGAAACCGCGCCAGCGCCTGGTGCAGGTTGTACTCGGTAGCGGCGTCCAGGGCGGAAGTTGCTTCGTCGAGGATCACCACTTTCGGCTCGGCCAACACCATGCGCGCAATCGCCAGGCGTTGACGCTGCCCGCCGGAAAACCTCACTCCGGAGCGCCCCACCACACTGTCCAAGCCCATCGGCAATGCCTTGACGGTAGCATCCAACTGGGCGATTTCCAGTGCCTGCCAGCAGGCCTGGTCGCTGCGCTCGCGGCCCATGGTCAGGTTGGCGCGCACAGTATCGTTGAACAACGCGGGATGTTGCAGCACCACGGCGACGTTTTCGCGGAGGGTCTCCAGCCCGATTTCCTGCTGAGTGGCACCACCAAAGCGAATAGTTCCAGCTTGTGGCGTATACAGCCCGAGCAGCAGTTGCACCAAGGTACTTTTTCCGCCGCCGCTGGCGCCGACGATTGCCACTTTCTCGCCCGGCGCAATGACCAGGTTCAACTGGTCGAGCACCAGGTCTTCGCCGTAGCCGAAGTTCAGGCCGCGCACTTCGATGCCGACGGTCTCACGCCCGGTAAACGGGTCTTCCCCCCCGGCATACTGCGGTTCGTCGGCACGCGCCAGCAGTTCGTTGATCCGCGTCAGGGCCCCGCCCGCCGCGTAATAGGCATATTGCAAGTTCAACAGCTGCTCCACCGGCCCGATCATGAACCACAAGTAACTGAACACCGCGAGCATCTGGCCAATGGACAGGTCGGAAAACAGCACGGTGAGCATGGCGGCCGCACGGAAAATATCGATACCAAACTGGAACAGCAAACCACTGGCGCGGCTGGAGGCGTCGGTTTTCCACTGTGAATGAATGGCAAAGTCACGCACTTCCCGGGCACGCTGGCCCAGGCGCCCGAGGAAAAAGCCCTGGCGGTTGCCGGCGCGCACTTCCTGGATAGCGTCGAGGGTCTCGGTCAAGGCCTGGGTGAAGCGCGAAGTACTGTCGTTTTCCAGCTTCTTCAAGTGTTTGACGCGTTTGCCCAACTGCACCGTGGCGTAGATCACCAGCGGGTTAAACAGCAGGATCAGCAGCGCCAATTGCCAATGCATCCACACCAGGATCGCCGAAGTGCCCACCAGCGTGAGCATGGCCACCAAAAAGCGGCTGAGGGTTTCGCCGACGAATTTATCCAGGGTATCCAGGTCGGTGACCAAGTGCGTGGTGACCGTGCCACTGCCCAGGCTTTCGTACTCGCCCAGGGAAATACGCTTGAGCCGCTCAATCAGGCGCACGCGGATGCGGTACACAATGTCCTTGGCCAGCCGCGCAAACAGCCGCGCCTGCACCACGTTGAACACCAGGGCGCCGCAGCGCAGACACAGGGTCACCAGCAGCATGAGGCCGATATACCCGGCCGCTTTCTGCCAACCCAGCGGGAGGGCGTGGTTCATCACGTTGAGGGCGGCATCGCCATGGCCCAGCAGCACTTCGTCCACCAGCAACGGCAGTAGCAAGGGGATGGGTACACTGCACAGGGTTGCCAGTACGGCAACGCCATTGGCGATCCACAGGGATTTCTTGTGACGCAGGGCCAGGCGGCGAATTTCCGCCCAGGTCAGTCGGTCCACACGTTTGCCGGCATTTTTGTCTGGCTGATCATGCACAGGTCGCTCGCTCCAGCCAGCGGGCCAACAACGGCGACAGCTCGGACAGCGGCTGGTAACCGTTGGTCAGCAGGGCCAACTGGCCATTACGCTCGGCCAACAGCGTCGGGAAGCCGGCGATGCCCAAGTCCTGTACCCAAGTGAAGTCGGCAGCCGTGGCAGCATGCTGCTCCGCACGGTCGAAGGCACCGGCGAACTCGATACGTGGAATGCCCGCTTGTTCGGCCAGCTCCACCAGGACGCTGGCAAGGGTCACATCGCGGCCCTCGACATAAAACGCATGCTGGATCAGCCCCAGCAGTTTCCACGCGCAATCCGGCGCCAAGCTGCGGGCGGTAACGATGGCGCGGCACGCGGGCTCCGTGTCGTACACAAAACCGTCAGGCAATGCGCCTTCGCGCTTGAACGGCTGGCCAGTGGCGTCGGTGACGGCCTGCCAGTGCTCCAGGATGTAGCGGCGGGTCGTCGGCTCCAACGCCGCGCCACTGCCGGTGCGCAGGCCGCCCACCACCAGGTGCAGTTCCACACCGGCCGACTGGGCCTGCTTCACCAACGCCTTGGCCACCGGGGCAAAGCCCCAGCACCAGGAACACATCGGGTCCATTACATAGAGCAGGCGCGTGGACATGGCTCAAGCCTCGGAAGGTGATTGCTTATAGTTGAAGCCAATCGGGTGCGGCATGTTGCGGGCCTTGGCCAGCTCGATCTGCTTTTGCCGATCAATCGCGCTGCGACGGGTCTTCTCGGGCAGCTTATCCCAGCAATGCGGGCAGCTGATGCCAGCCACGTAGTGCTCGGATGCACGGTCTTCCACACTCACGGGTGTGCGGCAGGCATGACATTGATCGTAGTCGCCTTCGCTCAAGTCGTGGCGCACGGTCACGCGATTGTCGAACACAAAGCAGTCGCCCTGCCATTTGGTTTCTGCCTGCGGCACCTCTTCGAGGTACTTCAGAATGCCGCCCTTGAGGTGGTAGACCTCGTCGAAGCCTTCGCTGAGCATATAGCTGGAGGCTTTCTCGCAACGAATGCCGCCGGTGCAGAACATGGCGACTTTCTTGTGCTTGGCGGGGTCGAAGTTGGCTTTGATGTAGTCGGGAAATTCACGAAAACTGGTGGTTTTCGGGTCAATCGCGCCTTCAAAGGTGCCAATGGACACTTCGTAGTCGTTACGGGTGTCGATCAGCAGCACTTCCGGGTCGCTGATCAGCGCGTTCCAGTCCTGCGGTTCGACGTAAGTACCGACCTTTTTGTTCGGGTCGACGCCTTCGACGCCCAGGGTCACGATCTCTTTCTTGAGCTTGACCTTGGTGCGGTAGAACGGCTGGTCGTCGCAGTAGGATTCTTTGTGGTCGATGTCGACCATGCGCGGGTCTTTTTTCAGCCAGGCCATCAGGCCATCAATGCCTTCGCGGCTTCCGGAAACGGTGCCGTTGATGCCTTCTTCGGCGATCAGCAAGGTGCCTTTGATGCCGTTGTCGACCATCGCCTGCAGCAATGGCTCGCGCAGGGCGACGTAATCTTCGAGGGTGACGAACTTATACAGTGCCGCCACGACAATCGGTTGAGTCACGGGTGTTCTCTCCAGGTGGCTACCCTCGTAAAGGGTGAACCGGATGCAAAAAAAACGCGCCGTCTGAGCGGCGCGTTGCGGATTCTAACAAATGCTCGGTGTCAGAGACACCCGATCATCAGTCATGCCCGCCGGCGCAGGTCGGCGAGGCCGGGGCTGCGTCGATTTTCGCCCATTCTTCAGGCGTGTAGGTATGCAACGCGAGCGCATGAAACTCGCCCATCAGGTCACCCAGGGTGGCGTAGACCTTCTGGTGGCGCTTGACGCGGTTGAGCCCTTCGAACTGCGGGCTGACCAGCACGGCCTTGAAGTGGGTCTGCAACCCACGGCTGTGCATATGGCTTTCATCCTGCACGCTCAAATAGTCCTGGCCCAGCTCGGCGAGCGCCACTTCGATACGCTGTTGCATGGTCATTGCCGGCTCCACTTACTTCTTGGCAGGGGCGGCAGGTTTCTTCGCCGGTGCCAGTTCGTTGGTCATGTCTTCCAACAGCTTGTTCACCACCGGCACGGCGCTTTCCAGCTTGGCCTGGGTCATCTGGGCCGATTGCTGGGTCAGTTGCGGCATTTTTTCCAGGACTTTCTTACCCAGTGGCGACTGGTAGAAGGCAACCAGGTCCTTGAGTTCGGATTCGCTGAAGTTGGTGGTGTAGAGCTTGACCATGTCCGGTTTCAGCTTTGGCCAGCCGATAGCCTGGTCCAGGGCAGCGTTGGCCTTGGCCTGGTAGCTGTCCAGTACGGACTGCTTGGCGGCAGGCGCCTTGGTTTGTTCGAAACGCTGGGCGAACATTTGCTGCACTTGCATGTACACCGGGGTACCCAGCTTGTCAGCGTGGGCCAGGGTAAGGAAGGCTTCGGCACTGGCGTTGTGGCTGGCGGTATCGGCAAAAACCTGGCCGCTGGCGCAAACCAGAGCAACCGCGGTACAGATGGCACGAAGACGAGTCATCGAGTTTCCTTTTCTAGCAGGCGAGGTAAGACCCCAAGGGCGCCCATTCTGCGCCTAAAAAACGCCAAGGCTCAACCCCACCCCTTGTCGGGCCTGGATTTGCGGGCAATGAACCCGATGAAAAGCCTTTTATGGAACCCGCTGGGTCGATCAGGGCCTAAACTGCGCAAACGAACCCGAAGGAGTGTGCCCGATGAGCCGTATCGAAACCGACAGCCTGGGAGAAGTCCAAGTCCCGGATGACGCTTACTGGGGCGCTCAGACCCAACGTTCGCTGGTGAATTTTGCCATTGGCGAGCAACGCATGCCCCTGGCGGTACTGCACGCCCTGGCCCTGATCAAAAAGGCCGCGGCACGGGTCAACGATCGAAATGGCGACCTGCCTGCCGACATCGCCCGCCTGATCGAACAAGCCGCCGATGAAGTGCTGGCTGGCCAGCATGACGACCAGTTCCCCCTCGTGGTCTGGCAAACCGGCAGCGGCACCCAAAGCAACATGAACGCCAACGAAGTGATCGCCGGCCGCGCCAATGAGCTGGCTGGCAACAAGCGCGGCGGCAAGAGCCCGGTGCACCCCAACGATCACGTCAACCGTTCCCAGAGTTCCAATGACTGCTTCCCCACCGCCATGAGCATCGCAGCGGTACAAGCGATACATGAGCGATTGTTGCCGTCGATCGCCACGCTTTCCGGTGGTTTGGCCGAACTGGCCGCCCGGCATATGAACCTGGTGAAGACCGGGCGCACCCATATGATGGACGCCACGCCGATCACCTTTGGCCAGGAACTCTCGGCATTTATCGCCCAGCTTGATTACGCCGAACGCGCTGTGCGCAGCGCCCTGCCCGCCGTGTGCGAGCTGGCCCAGGGCGGCACGGCCGTGGGCACCGGGCTGAATGCGCCGCAGGGTTTTGGCGAAGCGATTGCCGCCGAACTGGCGGCGCTGTCGGGCTTGCCGTTTGTGACCGCGCCAAACAAATTCGCCGCCCTCTCCGGCCATGAGCCGTTGGTCACCCTGCACGGCGCCCTGAAAACCCTGGCCGTGGCCTTGATGAAAATCGCCAACGACCTGCGCCTGCTGGGCTCCGGCCCGCGCGCCGGGTTGGCCGAGGTGAAGTTGCCGGCCAACGAGCCGGGCAGTTCGATCATGCCTGGCAAGGTCAACCCGACCCAATGCGAAGCGCTGTCGATGCTGGCCTGCCAGGTCTTGGGCAATGACGTAACCATCGGCATGGCCGCGAGCCAAGGGCACTTGCAGTTAAACGTGTACAAGCCGGTGATCATCCACAACCTGCTGGAGTCGATCCGCCTGCTGGCCGACGGCTGCAACAACTTCCAGGAACATTGCATTGCCGGTCTCGAGCCCGACGCCGAGCAGATGGGCGCGCACTTGGAGCGTGGGCTGATGCTGGTGACTGCGCTTAATCCGCATATCGGCTACGACAAGTCGGCAGAAATCGCCAAGAAGGCTTACACCGAAGGCCTCACCCTACGGGAGGCTGCACTGGCGCTGGGCTATCTGACGGATGCCGAATTTGATCAGTGGGTTCGCCCGCAGGACATGCTAGGCGCCTAGGAAGCCATGCGCACCCGCCGGGCCTTGAGCCCGGCGAGCAACGACGGCGCCAGCGCCACGGTCGCCGAGCCCAACACCACCACCAACGCCCCGGCATACCCCAGGGCGTTGATTTCTTCGGCCTGCACATACTCAGGCCACAGCCACGCCGCCAGGGCGACGGCTACAAAGGTCACCAACGGTGTGAGCGCAAGAGTCGCACTGACCCGCGAGGCTTCCCAATGCGCGAGCGCTTCAGCAAAGGCGCCGTAGGCCACCAGGGTGTTCATGCAGCACGCCAGCAGCAACCAGCCTTGCAGCGGGCTCAGGTCCAACGCCTCCAGCGGGTGCGCCCAAGGCGTGAGTAGCACGGCGCAGGACAGGTAGATCACCATCATCACCTGCAGCGAATTCCACACCGTGAGCAATTGCTTCTGACCCAGGGCGTAGAACACCCAGATCGACGTCGCGAGCAGAACGGTCAGCACCCCGGCGGTGTAGGTGCCAAGTGACGTCAACAACTCCAACAGACGTTGGTTGAAGAACAGGCCAAAACCGACCATCAGCACCAACAACCCCAGTACTTGCCCGCGACTGAAACGCTCCTTGAACACAAACACGCTGGCGACCATCAAGAAGATCGGCCCCATCTGCACCACTAACTGCGCAGTGCCGGGGCTGAGCATTTTCAAGCCCACCAAGTACAGCACGTAATTGCCCACCAGGCCGCACACGGCCATCCCCACCAGCCAGCCACCCTTGGGGCCCAGCACCTTGCGGCTGGGCAAGCGCCGGGTGAGCGCCAGGTAGAAGAACAGGCAACCGCCGGCCACCGTCAGGCGAAACCAGGTGACCGTGATGGGGTCCATCACCTGCAACACCTGCTTGAGTTTGATCGGCAGAATGCCCCAGAGCAGCGCGGTCAGCAGGGTCAGGAAAAAACCATAGACCCAGCGGCCGGAAGAGATGTGCATGAATGCCCCAGGAGCCAGAGGAAGTGGTGCAGCATTCTAGGGGTAAGTGAAAGGGTTGGGCTATGACGCCGTTCAAATGTGGGATCCGGCTTGCCTGCGATGGCGGTGTGTCAGGCAGAAAATCGACTGATCGACCGCTATCGCAGGCAAGCCAGCCCTCACATTCGAGCCGGTTTCTTCGGGGTTTAGCGGACGGCTTCGAACAGGCCGGTGGCGCCCATGCCGCCGCCGACGCACATGGTGACGATGCCATAACGCACATTGCGCCGCTGCAGCTCACGCACCAAATGCCCTACCTGCCGCGATCCGGTCATGCCGAACGGGTGCCCGATGGAAATCGAACCACCGTTGACGTTGTACTTCGCGTTATCAATGCCTAGGCGATTACGCGCATACAGGCACTGCGACGCAAACGCTTCGTTCAGCTCCCACAGGTCGATATCCGCCACTTGCAAGCCCCTGGCCTTGAGCAGCTTGGGCACCGAGAACACCGGGCCGATGCCCATCTCGTCCGGCTCGCAGCCAGCCACGGTAAACCCACGGAAAAAAGCCTTGGGCTTGAGGCCCAACGCCAAGGCTTTTTCCAGGCTCATCACCAGGGTCATCGAAGCCCCGTCGGACAGTTGCGACGAGTTACCCGCCGTCACCGAACCGTCCTCGGCAAATACCGGCTTCAACCCTTGCAGGCTGGCCAACGTGGTGTCCGGACGGTTGCAATCATCACGATCAACCACGCCATCGAGCACCTGCACTTCACCGGTGTTCTTGTCTTCGACCTTGTACTTGACGGCCATGGGCACGATTTCATCGTTGAACAAACCATCAGCCTGAGCCTGGGCGGTACGCTGCTGGCTTTGCAGGGCGTACAGGTCCTGCTCTTCACGGCTGACGTTGTAGCGACGGGCGACGATTTCCGCGGTCTGGCCCATGGGGAAGTAAATACCCGGCACCTGCTCTTTGAGCAGTGGGTTGATCAGGTTGTCGGTGTTGACGCTTTTCATGGTCAGGCTGATGGACTCGACACCACCGGCGACGATGATGTCGCTGCAACCCGAGGCAATCTGGTTCGCCGCAATCGCAATGGCCTGCAAGCCCGACGAGCAGAAGCGATTGAGGGTCATCCCCGCCGTGCCGGTGCCCAATTGTGACAGCACCGCCACATTGCGTCCGATGTTGTAGCCCTGCGCACCTTCGTTGGAGCCGGCGCCGACGATGCAATCTTCCACCGTCGCCGGGTCGATGCCGTTGCGGCTCAGCAGCGCGTTGACGCAATGGGCCGCCATGTCATCCGGGCGAGTCTGGTTGAACTTGCCGCGAAAGGATTTGGCCAGGCCGGTTCGCACGCTGTCGACGATCACTACTTCACGCATGGGCTACCTCGATCTTGTCGTTGTTGGGAGTTGGATCGAGGATAGATCCAGGCCCTCCCAATCGCGACGATCATTCACCCCGCCTATACAAAAGCATGGCAGGTAAACAACTTGTAGTGAGCGGGCTTGCCCCGCGCTTGGCTGCGAAGCAGCCCTAATCCAGGCACCGCATTTATCCAGTTAAATCTCGTTGGCAGGTTTTGGGGCTGCTTTGCAGCCCAGCGCGGGGCAAGCCCGCTCACTACAGAAATTCCAGTCACCATAAAAGGGGTTATTTCTTTTTCTTTTTATCGTGCTTGTCGGACTTGGCAAATGCCTCTTCCAAGGCCACGTTGATCGTGCGCAAAACCTTGACCCGGGCCCAGCGCTTGTCATTGGCTTCCACCAATGTCCAGGGCGAGACTTCAGTGCTGGTGCGGTCGACCATATCGCCGACGGCGGCGCGGTAGTCGTCCCATTTGTCGCGGTTACGCCAGTCGTCCTCGGTGATCTTGAAGCGCTTGAAGGGGATTTCCTCGCGGGCCTGGAAACGCTCCAACTGGGTCTGCTTGTCGATGGCCAGCCAGAACTTCACCACGATCACGCCGGCATTGCGCAGTTGCTCTTCGAAGTCATTGATCTCGCCATAGGCGCGCATCCAGTCCGCCGTGGTGCAAAAGCCCTCGATGCGCTCCACGAGCACGCGGCCGTACCACGAACGATCGAACACGGTGAACTTGCCCCGCGCCGGGATTTTCTGCCAGAACCGCCACAAGTAAGGCTGGGCGCGTTCGTCTTCGGTGGGCGCGGCAATCGGCACGATATGGTACTGGCGCGGGTCCAGTGCGGCGGCGACACGACGGATCGCCCCGCCCTTGCCCGCCGCATCGTTGCCTTCAAACACCGTGACCAAGGCGTGCTTGCGCATGCGTTTGTCGCGCATCAGGCCGGAAAAGCGCGCCTGCTCCGTAATCAGTTGCTCTTCGTAATCGTCCTTGTCCAGCCGCAGCGTCATGTCGAGGCTGTTAAGCAAGCTCATCTGGTCCACCGCCGAGGGTAATGGCGCCGGGTTCATGCCACTGGCCTTGCCCTTGGGCAGCTTCAGGGCGTTTTGCAGGCCTTCGAGCAGGATCTTGCCCACGGTCAGCCCACGGTAATGCGCGTCAACGCCTTCGATGACATGCCACGGTGCATAGTCGCGGCTGGTGCGGCGCAGCACACGTTCGCCGAAATGCACGAATTTGTCGTACGTCTCGGACTGCTGCCAATCCAGCGGGCTGATGCGCCAGCTGTGCAGCGGGTCATCGGCCAGGGCCTTGAGCCGCGCCTTCATCTGCTTCTTGGACAGGTGGAACCAGAACTTGAAGATCAGCGCGCCTTCATCGCAGAGCATCTTCTCCAGGCGCTCGGCACCGGCGATGGCCTGGTCCAGGCGTGCATCCTTGATCTGCCCATGTACCCGGCCCTGCAACATCTGGCTGTACCAGTTGCCGAAAAAAATCCCCATGCGGCCCTTGGCCGGCAGTTGGCGCCAGTAGCGCCACGCGGGCGGTCGCGCCAGTTCTTCGTCGGTCTGCTGGTCGAAGGTGCGCACTTCGATCAAGCGCGGGTCCATCCATTCATTGAGCAGTTTGACGGTCTCGCCTTTACCGGCGCCTTCGATGCCATTGATCAGGATGATCACCGGAAAACGCTTCTGCTGTTGCAGCTCGTACTGCGCTTCCAGCAAGGCTTCACGCAGTGCCGGCACTTCGGCGTCGTAAGTGTCTTTGTCGATGGCGTGGCCGATTTCAGCGGATTCGAACATGGGCAGCTCCGTTTCAAGTTGGACCAAGACTAGCGGATTGGGCAGCAGCGCGCGGGAGGAAATTCCATACGCGCTTGCCGTAGGTCAATTCATCACGGGTTGATCGGCTAGAATGGCCACCTGGAATTTACCGAGCCGCCCATGAACCCCATCACCCACGCCCAGCTCGACTGGGATGACCAAGGCCGCCCGCACTCGCAGGTGTTCGACGATGTGTACTTTTCCGACCAGTCGGGCCTTGAAGAAACCCGCTACGTGTTCCTCGAACAGAACCGTTTGCAGCAACGCTTCGCGGCGCTCCCGGCGGATGGGCGACTGGTGATTGGTGAAACCGGCTTCGGCACCGGGTTGAATTTCCTGTGTGCCTGGCAACTGTTCGAACAGCACGCGGTTGCCGGTGCGCACCTGCATTTTGTCAGCGTGGAAAAGTACCCGCTGAGCCACGTCGACCTGCAACGCGCCCTCGCCCTCTGGCCCGAGCTGCAGCCCCTCGCCGAGCAACTACTGGCGCAGTACATCGCTGTCCATCAAGGCTTCCAGCGGCTGGTGCTGGATAACGGCCGCGTGACCCTGACCCTGTTGATCGGCGATGCCCTGGAACAATTGCCACAACTGGATGCGCAGATCGACGCGTGGTTTCTCGACGGCTTCGCCCCGGCGAAAAACCCCGATATGTGGACCGCCGAGCTGTTTGCCGAACTGGCGCGCCTGGCGGCACCCGGCTCAACCATCAGTACCTTTACCAGCACCGGTTGGGTACGACGGTTGATCAACGCGGCCGGGTTCAAGATGAAGCGCACACCCGGCATCGGCCACAAGTGGGAGATCCTGCGCGGCGAGTTTCTTGGCTGGCCCGAAGATACCCCGTGTCCCACACCAGCCAAACCCTGGTTCGCCCGCCCCCCTGTCATCACAGGCCAGCGCCATGCCATGGTCATCGGCGGCGGCCTGGCCGGTTGCGCCACCGCCGCCAGCCTTGCGGCACGGGGCTGGCGCGTCAGCCTGCTGGAACTCCATGCGGCGTTGGCGCAGGAAGCGTCGGGTAACCCCCAAGGCGTGCTGTACCTCAAGCTTTCCGCACACGGCACGGCATTGTCGCAACTGATTCTCAGCGGTTTCGGCCACACCCGACGGCTGTTGGAGCACTTGCACCGAGGCGTCGACTGGGACGGCTGCGGCGTGCTGCAACTGGCGTTTGATGCCAAGGAAGGCCAGCGCCAGGCGCAACTCGCCGATGCGTTCGCCCCGGATCTGCTGCACCTGCTGGACCGCGATCAAGCCCAACAACGCGCCGGAATCAGCCTGGCCCAGGGCGGCCTGTTTTTCCCCGAAGGCGGTTGGGTGCACCCGCCGGCGCTTTGCCAGTGGCAGGCGGCACATCCGTTGATTGAGGTACTCACACATAACGAGGCCGTTGAGCTGCACCGGGTCGATGACCAGTGGCAAGCCCGCAACGGCGATTGCGTGCTGGCGAGCGCCTCAGTGGTGGTGCTGGCGGGAGCGGCTGACATCAAGCGGTTTGCGTTCAGCGCCGACCTGCCGCTCAAGCGGATTCGTGGGCAGATCAGCCGACTGCCGCAAACCGCAGACAGCCAGGCACTGGGCACGGTGGTGTGCGCCGAAGGCTATGTCGCGCCCGCCCGGCTGGGTGAACACACGCTTGGCGCCAGCTTCGACTTCACCAACGACGACCTCACGCCCACCGCTGCCGAACATGCTGGCAACCTGGAAATGCTGCGCGAGATATCCGCAGACCTGCTGCAGCGCCTGGGCGGCGAACACTTGGCCCCGGAACAGCTTGAGGGGCGTGCCGCATTCCGCTGTACCAGCCCTGATTACCTGCCGATTGTCGGACCGCTGGCGGATCGTACAGCGTTTCAAAGCGTGTATGCCGTGCTCGGCAAAGACGCCCGGCAAGTCCCGGATACGCCGTGCCCGTGGCTTCCGGGCGTGTACATTAATAGCGGCCACGGATCACGCGGACTGATCACGGCGCCACTGTGCGGCGAACTGATCGCCGCCTGGCTGAGCGACGAACCGCTGCCGGTACCGGCCAGTGTGGCCGAAGCTTGCCACCCCAACCGGTTTCCCTTACGGGCATTGATTCGCGGCAAAACAACGACGCCGTAATCAGCGCAAACGAAGGCATTAAAGCCATCGCGGCTATTTGCCTTATAACTTATCGGTCTAAAACTCCACGGATAGCACTGGGTCAGTTTCTGGGTACGCGCCCTCAGCGGCGTATTGAGTATTGACCCCTCCCCAACGGAAAAACCGGTAAGGAATTTATGTGCGGATTAGCTGGAGAATTACGTTTCGATGCCCAACCTGCCGACTTGGCGGCCATTGAGCGCATCACTCATCACTTGGCCCCACGTGGCCCGGATGCCTGGGGCTTCCATGCCCAAGGGCCGATTGCCCTGGGCCACAGACGCCTGAAGATCATGGACCTGTCGGACGGCTCGGCCCAACCGATGGTCGATTCACACCTCGGCCTGAGCCTGGCCTTCAACGGCGCGATCTATAACTTCCCGGAATTGCGCCAAGAGCTGGAAGCCCTGGGCTACGCCTTCTATTCCGGTGGCGACACCGAAGTGCTGCTCAAGGGCTATCACGCCTGGGGCGAAGCGCTGCTGCCCAAGCTCAACGGCATGTTTGCCTTCGCCATCTGGGAGCGCGATGCCCAGCGTCTGTTTATCGCGCGTGACCGTCTCGGCGTAAAACCGCTGTACCTGTCGCGCACCGGCCAGCGCTTGCGCTTTGCCTCGGCATTGCCGGCGCTGCTCAAGGGCGGCGATATCAACCCGGTCCTTGATCCGGTGGCGCTCAACCACTACTTGAACTTCCACGCCGTGGTGCCTGCACCGCGTACCCTGCTGGCAGGCATTGAAAAACTGCCGCCGGCGAGCTGGATGCGTGTCGAAGCCAACGGCAAGACCGAGCAGAAAACCTGGTGGACCCTGCCCTACGGTCCCCATGAGGACGAGAAAAACCTGAGCCTGGAAGATTGGACCGATCGCGTGCTCGACAGCACCCGCGAAGCCGTGGCCATCCGCCAACGTGCCGCCGTGGATGTCGGCGTGCTGCTGTCCGGCGGTGTCGATTCGAGCATGCTCGTCGGCCTGCTGCGAGAAGTCGGCGTGCAAGACCTGTCGACCTTCTCCATCGGTTTTGAAGACGCGGGCGGCGAAGCTGGCAACGAGTTCCAGTACTCCGACCTGATCGCCAAGCACTACGGCACGCGTCACCACCAATTGCGCATCGCTGAAAGCGAGATCATCGAGCAACTGCCGGCGGCGTTCCGCGCCATGAGCGAGCCGATGGTCAGTCATGACTGCATCGCCTTCTACCTGCTGTCGCGGGAAGTGGCCAAGCATTGCAAGGTGGTGCAGAGCGGCCAGGGCGCCGACGAGTTGTTCGCCGGTTACCACTGGTACCCACAGGTGGACGGCGCCAGCGATCCTTATGCGGCGTATCGCGATGCGTTTTTTGACCGCAGCTACGAGGATTACGCCGCCACCGTCGCGCCGAAATGGCTGACGGCCAACGACGCTGCCGGTGACTTTGTACGCGAGCATTTCGCCATGCCAGGCGCCGATGCCGCCGTGGACAAGGCGCTACGCCTGGACAGCACGGTGATGCTGGTGGACGACCCGGTCAAACGCGTCGACAACATGACCATGGCCTGGGGCCTGGAAGCGCGTACGCCATTCCTGGACTACCGCCTGGTGGAACTGTCGGCCCGTGTACCTGGCAAGTTCAAGTTGCCTGATGGCGGCAAGCAGGTCCTCAAAGAAGCCGCGCGCCGTGTCATCCCAAGCGAAGTCATCGACCGTAAGAAAGGCTATTTCCCAGTGCCGGGCCTCAAGCATTTGCAGGGCGATACCCTGAACTGGGTCCGTGAACTGTTGCTGGACCCCAGCCAGGATCGCGGCCTGTTCAACCCGGCCATGCTCGACCGCCTGCTCACCGACCCGCAGGGCCAACTGACGCCGTTGCGCGGCTCCAAGCTGTGGCAACTGGCGGCGCTGAACCTGTGGCTCAGCGAACAAGGAATCTGATTGATGAAACCTCTTGCAGCGGCTTACAGCCAACGCTTGCTGAAGGGCCAGGCGCCAACCTACGAGCGCCTGCAAGCCCGCCTGGCTGAAGACGGCAGCCCCTTGGCCGCCGAACCGATTGCCGTGCATTGCGGTTGGGGTCGGCTGTTGATCGGCCATACCTTTCCGGACCCTGCCAGCCTCGCCCAGGAGTTGCTCAATGAGCAGGCTGGCGAGCGAGACATCGCCCTGTATGTGGCGGCCCCCCAGCAAATTCTGGGGATCGATCCCCAACAGTTGTTTCTTGATCCGTCCGACACGTTGCGCCTTTGGTTCAGCGACTATCGCCCAGCGACTCGAGTGTTTCGTGGCTTCCGTATTCGCCGCGTGCAGAGCGAGGCCGATTGGCTGGCGGTGAACCGGCTCTATCAAGGGCGTGGCATGTTGCCTGTCGACGCCGAACGCCTCACGCCGCGCCATCAAGGTGGCCCGGTGTATTGGCTGGCGGAGGATGAAGACAGCGGCGCGGTGATCGGCAGCGTGATGGGCCTCAATCACCAAAAAGCGTTTCACGACCCGGAAAACGGTTGCAGCCTGTGGTGCCTCGCGGTTGACCCGCAATGCACGCGCCCCGGTGTAGGCGAGGTGCTGGTGCGCCATCTGGTGGAACACTTCATGAGCCGTGGCTTGAGCTATTTGGATTTGTCGGTGCTGCACGATAACCGCCAAGCCAAGAACCTTTACGCCAAGCTCGGTTTTCGCGCGCTGACCACCTTTGCGATCAAGCGCAAGAATGGCATTAACCAGCCGTTGTTCCTCGGCCCCGGCCCGCAGGCGGGGTTTAACCCCTATGCACGAATCATCGTTGAGGAGGCCCACCGACGTGGTATCGATGTGCAGGTGGATGACGCTGATGCGGGCATGTTCACCCTGAGTCATGGCGGCCGCCGTGTGCGCTGCCGTGAATCCCTGAGCGACCTGACCACCGCCGTCAGCATGACGCTGTGCCAGGATAAAAGCCTGACGCATAAAACGCTGAAAGCCGCAGGGCTGAACGTGCCGTCGCAACAACTTGCGGGCAGCGCCGATGACAACCTGGAGTTCCTCGACGAGCACCAGCGCGTGGTGGTCAAGCCGCTGGATGGCGAGCAAGGCCATGGTGTAGCGGTGGATTTGCAAAGCATCGAAGATGTGCAGCAGGCGATTGAAGCGGCGCGGCAGTTTGACAGCCGGGTGTTGCTGGAGAGCTTCCACGAAGGCCTGGACCTGCGCATCCTGGTGATTGGTTTCGACGTTGTCGCCGCTGCAATCCGACGCCCAGCCGAAGTGACCGGCGACGGTCAGCATTCCATCGGCGCCTTGATCGAAGCCCAGAGCCGCCGCCGCCAGGCCGCCACTGACGGTGAAAGCAAAATCCCGGTCGACGCCGAAACCGAGCGCACCCTGCGCGCCGCCGGCTACGACTACAGCAGCATTCTGCCTCGCGGCCAGACCCTGGCCGTGCGCCGCACCGCCAACCTGCACACGGGGGGTTGCCTGGAAGACGTCACCGCCATCCTGCACCCCACGCTGGTGGACGCCGCCGTGCGCGCTGCGCGTGCCCTGGATATTCCCATGGTGGGCCTGGACCTGATGGTGCCTGCCGCCGATCAACCCGAGTACGTGTTTATCGAAGCCAACGAACGCGCCGGCCTGGCCAATCATGAACCGCAACCCACGGCGGAGAAGTTCGTGGATTTGTTGTTCCCCCACAGCCAGCCGTCTGCTTGAAAGATGTGTTGCCTGTACTGGCGTCTTCGCGAGCAAGCCCGCTCCCACATTCAGACCGCATTCCAATGTGGGAGCGGGCTTGCTCGCGAAGGCGTCGTAACAGACGCCATACACCTTTAAGCCTGCCACTTCATCAGGAGTCTCTATGACCCGAACCATCCCCGAACCGGACCTTGCTTACCTGCAAAAAGTGCTGCTGGAAATGCTCGCGATCCCCAGCCCCACCGGGTTCACCGACACCATCGTGCGCTACGTCGCCGAGCGCCTGGAAGAACTGGGCATTCCGTTTGAAATGACGCGGCGCGGCACCATTCGCGCCACCCTCAAGGGCCAGAAGAACAGCCCAGACCGTGCGGTGTCCGCGCATTTGGACACCATCGGCGCCGCCGTACGCGCGATCAAGGACAACGGCCGCCTGAGCCTGGCGCCGGTAGGCTGCTGGTCGAGCCGATTTGCCGAAGGCAGCCGCGTCAGCCTGTTTACCGATAACGGTGTGATCCGTGGCAGCGTGTTGCCGTTGATGGCCTCCGGGCACGCCTTCAACACCGCCGTGGACGAAATGCCGGTGAGCTGGGACCACGTGGAGCTGCGCCTGGACGCCTACTGCGCGACCCGCGCCGATTGCGATTCCCTGGGGATCGGCATCGGTGACTACGTGGCCTTCGACCCACTGCCCGAATTTACCGAAAGTGGGCACATCAGCGCCCGACACCTTGACGACAAGGCGGGCGTCGCTGCCCTGCTCGCCGCGCTCAAGGCTATTATCGACAGCGGCGAACCGCTGCTGATCGACTGCCACCCACTCTTCACGATTACCGAGGAGACCGGCAGCGGCGCAGCGGCCGCCCTGCCTTGGGATGTCAGTGAGTTCGTCGGCATCGATATCGCCCCCGTCGCCCCCGGCCAGCATTCCAGTGAACATGCGGTGAGCGTGGCGATGCAGGATTCGGGGGGGCCGTATGACTATCACCTGTCGCGGCATTTGCTGCGCCTGGCGTCTGATAACGAGTTGCCGGTGCGCCGCGACCTGTTCCGCTACTACTTCAGCGATGCACACTCGGCCGTGACCGCCGGCCATGATATCCGCACCGCGTTGCTGGCGTTTGGCTGCGACGCGACTCACGGCTACGAACGCACCCATATCGATAGCCTCGCGGCGCTGAGCCGCCTGCTGGGCGCGTATATTCTCAGCCCGCCGGTGTTCGCCAGCGACGCACAACCGGCCCAGGGTTCATTGGATCGGTTCAGTCATCAGATTGAACACGATGCACAAATGGAGAGCGACACGCGGGTGCCATCGGTGGACAGCCTGGTGGGCAACAAGTCCTGAGACTGGCAACTGCGGTCCCGGCGCAGTAGCATCGCCGGGACCCATCACCCGAGGCTTGTATGCTGATTCCCTACGACGCGCTTGAAGTCGACACCCTGACCCGCCTCATCGAAGACTTCGTCACCCGTGACGGCACCGACAATGGCGACGACACGCCCCTGGAGACCCGCGTATTGCGCGTGCGCCAGGCGCTGACCAAGGGGCAGGCGCTGATCGTGTTCGACCCCGAGAGCGAGCAATGCCAGTTAATGCTCAAGCACGACGTGCCCAAGCATCTGTTCGACTGAAAATGCGCTAAGGGTTGGGGGCCGCGTGCAGCTCGGCGGCTTGGCGTTCGAGGATTTTCTGGTAGACCTCGGCGCGATGAACATGCACCCCGGCCGGCGCTGCAACACCGAACTTCACTTGGTTACCGTTCAACTCGAGGATGTGCACGGCGATGTCATCGCCAATGGAGATGACTTCGCCTACAGCGCGGCTTAAGACCAGCATGGCGGTTGTCCTTTTAGAATGACAGGACCTCGACCATGCGCGCTGGCTGTGGGTGCATCAATGCCTTGCGGTGAAATCAGGCACTCCCTACATACGCAGGTAACTTGCCTGACAGACTGCCACCTGATCAGCCTTTAACCGCCTGCGCCTTAGCACGCATCTTGTCGGCCATGGTGGTCATCTCGTCATAGAGCAACTGCGGGTTCTTCTGCTTTAACGCCCACGCCATCCGCCCTTGCTCATGGGGCAGGATCATGAATTCGCCTGCTGCGACGCGCTGATAAATGTAATCGGCAATGTCCGCCGCCGAAATCGGCGAGCTCTCAAGCAGTTTGCCCACTTGCGCCTTCATCGCCGGGGTCGGCCCGCGGAACGAGTCGAGCAGGTTGGTCTGGAAGAACGACGGGCAGACCACGTGCACGCCGACTTCCTGCTGCTTTAGCTCCACCAGCAGACTTTCCGACAGCGCCACCACGCCGGCCTTGGCCACGTTGTAGTTACTCATGGCCGGGCCCTGCATCAATGCCGCCATAGACGCGATGTTGATGATGCGGCCCTTGCTCTTTTCCAGCAGGGGCAGGAACGCCTTGCAGCCCTTGACCACGCCCATCAGGTTGATTGCGATCTGCCAGTCCCAGTCTTCCAGGGACAGTTCGGCGAAGAACCCACCCGAAGCCACGCCTGCATTGTTGACGATCACATCGATGCCACCCAGTTTCACCTCGCAAGCCTGGGCAAAAGCGGTGAGCTGGCTGTAATCGCGCACGTCACAGCGTTGCACAAAACCGTCGCCGCCCGCCTCGCGCACGCGCTTGAGGGTGTCCTGCAAGCCCGGCTCGCTGACGTCAGACAAGGCCAATTGCCAACCTTCGCGGGCCCAGCGCAGAGCGATTTCGCGACCCAGGCCGGACCCGGCACCAGTGATCATCATGCGATTTTGCATAGGAGGTAGCCTTGTGGTTCACGGAAGAAGTGACCGGCAGTGTAGCGAAGGTTTTTCCTACACCCACCCACCATCAGAGTGATGAATGCCCCTGGCAAACCGGCAGCTGGGTCGAATATTTGCCTATAGCCTAAGTTCAATATTTTTCAACTAGCAAAGCCAATTTGCGAACGCATTAAAAGAAATAAGCACGTGCGCGAAATGCTTTAAAAAAATACTGAATTTTTCGCAAGGGGCAATAGTCGGAGTTGTTAAGGCGTCCGTAAGTTAGCTGTCGGGCCTACCGTTAAATAACCGGTCTTTGCAGAAAGCCAATAAGGAAAAAACCATGAGCCTCATTCTGATCATTATCCTGATCCTCCTGCTGGTCGGTGGTCTGCCAGTGTTCCCTCACTCACGTAACTGGGGTTACGGCCCGTCGGGTATCCTCGGGGTGGTATTGGTAGTGCTGCTGGTGTTGATGTTGCTCGGCCGGATATAAAGCCCTGGTAGCAAAAAAACAGCAAAAAAAGAGGCCTTGAAAAAGGCCTCTTTTTTATTGCCGGTTAATTAGTCCGGCTTGCCGTCAACCACACCGGCAGTGTTATCCAACAGGCTCTTGGTCGCCGTCTGTAGGAACGACTCAAGTTTCTGCCTCAATGCCCCCTCGTCCGGCGATTCAGGAATCACCTTACCGGTCGGATTGGCGCCCAGCTCATATTCCCAAAGCTTGGGTGGCATTTCCTTCGGCAGCACCAGAATGCGATCGCCGGTAACCAGCGCCACTGTCTGGTCGCTGCCCGACGGTTTGATCACGCCGAAGCCTTTATCGCCTTCCGGCAGGTTCAGCAGGTCGCGCCCCCAGCACTGGTGCAGGGTTTCGCCACCCAGGCGGCCCATGATGGTCGGCACGATGTCGATCTGGGTGCCCACGGTGTGGTCACGCTCGCCGAACTTCTCCTGCATGCCCGGTGCGATCATCAGCATCGGCACATTGAAGCGACCCAGGTCCATTTCGGTGATCTGCTGTTCGTTGCCAAAGCCGTGGTCGCCGACAATCACGAACAAGGTTTCCTTGAAGTACGGCTCCTTGCGGGCCTTTTCAAAGAACTGGCCCAAGGCCCAGTCGGAGTAGCGCATCGCCGTCAAATGCTCGTCGAGGCTGCCACGCCCCGTGACCTTCTCGACCGGCAATGGCGTCGGCAAGGCATACGGCGTGTGGTTGGACAAGGTTTGCAGCAAGGCATAGAACGGCTTGCCACCTTCGCGGGCTTTCAGCTCTTCCAGGCCACGGTTGAACATGTCCTGATCGGACACGCCCCACGTCGGGTCGGAGAACACCGGGTCAACGAAGTCGTTGCGACCAATGAAGTTGGTCATGCCCTGGTTGCTGAAGAAGCCCGATTGGTTATCCCAGGCGAAGTCACCGTTGTAGACATACACGTCGTCAAACTTGCGCGCGCTGAGCAACTGCGGCAGGCCTGACAGCTTGTGGCTGCCTTCCGGGGTCTGCATCAGGTATTCGAACGCCGGCAGGTTGGGGAAACACGCCATGGTGGCGAACATTCCCTGGTGAGTGTGCGTGCCGTTGGAGAAAAAGCGGTCGAACAACAGGCCTTCCTTGGACAGTTTGTCGAAGTACGGCGTGATGTTACCCGGACGACCCAGGGCGCCCACCGAGTGACCGGCGAAGCTTTCCATCAGGATCACCACGACGTTCTTGATCGGCAGGGTTTTCTCTGCCGGTGGGGTGAACTCACGGCGCACGGCGGCGGTGTCGGTATCCACCAGTTTTTCCATCGGCAGCACCAGCATGTCGCGCACAGTCTGGGTCGCCAACGGCTGTTCCAGCGTCGCCTTCCAGGTGTTATCACGATGCTCGGAGAACCGTGCCTTGGCCGCGCCGACCAGTGACAACGTGCCATTCAGGCCCAGTTGGTTGGCGAAGTTCGAGTCGGTGGTGTAGACGTCACCCCAACGCAGCGGCGGGCCTTGGCGCAGGGTGCCACGTGCGGCGATTACAGCGACCAACAGGCAGACCACGAACACCGCAATACGCGTGTACCACGGCGCTACTTGGCGGGTGCCGATGCTGCCACCGCTGAACGGCCCGCGTGGGCGCGTTGCACGGTCTGCACCTTTAAAGGCGATGCTCAGGATCAGCGTGCCCACGGCCCAGGCCAGCAGGTAGCGCACCACCGGGAAACCGTACCAGAGCATGCTCATCACGGTTTTCGGGTCTTCTTTCACGTACTGGAACACCAGGCCGTTGAGGCGCTGGTGGAACTCGCGATAGAAGTCCATTTCCATCAGGCCCAGGAACAGCGCGATGCTGGACGCCACAGTCAGCCAGAAACGGAAGAACCCGCGAGCAGCCATCGCCCGTACGCTGAACAGTGCCAACAGCAATGGGATGATCAGGTACACCACCAGGCGCAGGTCTAGGCGCAGGCCGTTGGCGAACGCTTCAAGGAAGGTCGAGGCCGGCGTGTCGAGGATCATCTCGCGGTTGTACACCAGCAGCGCCAGGCGCAGCAGGGAGAACATCACCATCATGACCAGTGCGCAGAGCAGCGTGTATGCCAGATGGGATTTGACGGTCGGTTGCAGCAGGCGATTTGAAGCTCGCTGCTGATTCAGGGCGTCCGGGTTTGCCATGTCGTTTTAGGACCCATTGGAAGTTTAAGTTGCGAAATATTGCTGCGGCATCCTGCCCACGCCCAAGCGTGTAGGAACGGGGGGGTAAGCGCGTTGGCGCAAATGGTGCCCGATGAATGCCATCAACGCTATTGATTACTGAGGAAAAACACTTCTTTGTAGTGCTTTCGCCGGCCGGCGACAGAGCCGTCCTACAAGGAAACAAAGCGAAGGGAATTGTCCGGAAGGCTGTGTGAAAATTCTGTACAGCGAATATTTCGACACAAAAAAATGTGGGAGGGGGCTTGCCCCCCTCCCACATTGACTACGGCCACTCTATGTTGAGTGGGCAGTTTTACCGTCAGATCCGCACGTTGCCACGCGGCCCGGCGATTGCCCAAATGATCAAGCCCAGCACCGGCAACAACAGGATCAGCAAAATCCACAGCACCTTGGCGCCCGTGCTGGCACCGCTTTTGAATACATTGATGATCGCCCAGATATCCAGCGCCAGGATGATCAGCCCGATCAGGCCATTAAAAGTCGAACCCATGGTGTTGCTCCTAAGTGAGGGCATGCCCTTGTAGGATAGTCAGCCCTGGCCGGGGTTCCGTTTTATTTCAGACGTGCACGGCGATCTTCAGCGCTTCCAGGGACGGCTCGCCCTTGATGCCGACTTCGGCGCACAACGCCAGCACACGCGGCAGGTCGTTGCCGTAGACGAGCACGGCCTGGATCTCGTCGTCCAACAGTTGGCTGAAGTTGAGCAACACGTAGCCGCCATCTTCCGGGCTGAGGGCACTCATCTGGATCTGGATGCGGTTCAGTGCAGTCAGGTCTTCGGTCTTGGCCAGTTGCTTGGGCTTGAGGTTGAACGCCACGCCTGGGCCGAACGAAGCGACGATCTGCGCGAACAGGTCGCCGTAGGTGTCGGCCTGGAACAACACGGTGTCCGGCAGGCTGCCGACCACGATCCATTCACCCAAAGGAATCGGGAAGGTATCGTCGTAGTTGATGTCCGGGTTGACCGCCAGAAACGCCGCCGGGTCCGCGTAGGCCTGGGCCGCTTCATCGGCGATACGCGCCACTTCGTCCTCGCCCATGACGCCGGCGCTGATTTTGCTGATGAGTTCGACGAGGGCGGTTTTCATGGGCATGGTCCTGTAGCGGGCTGGTTTTTCAGGGCGCGTAGCCTACACCAGTTTCTGCAACTGCGCCGCCGTATCCACTGCGCCCATGGTCTGCGCCGCCGCCAACGCCGTCGCGCCCTGGGCATCCGTCGCCTTGGGGTTGGCGCCCTGGCCGAGCAGGTAGTCGACCATCTCCACGCGGTTGAACATTGCCGCCATCATCAAGGCGGTACGGCCGTCCGAGGAGGAGGCGTCCACTGGCGCGCCACCTTCGATCAGCGCCTGAACCACCGGCAAGTTGCCCTTGAACGCAGCTCCGGCGATCGGCAACTGGTTCTTATCATTGGCGATCAGCGGGTCAGCCTTGAACTCCAGCAGGACTTTTACCGCTTCGGCATGGCCGTGGTAGGCCGCGAGCATCAACAGGGTGTCGCCGTTATGGTTACGAAAATTGGCTGGCAAGCCTTTGGCCAGCAGCGCGGCGAGCATGGCGGCGTCGCCTTTGCGGGCGACGTCAAAGACCTGCTCGGCAAATTCGGCGGCTTCATCATCGGTCATTTGTTTGGGTTGATCTGACATGTGGGGCTCCTTGTCCTGATACTGAATAGGCGCCAGTGTCGCGAGGGAGTTCCCACCTGTCATGGCTTTTTTGTCAAAAGGCGCCATAGGCAGAATCAATAACGCTACAGTTAATAACGGAAATGGCCGGCCTGGATCTGCGCCAACAATGGCCCCGTCACCGGGACATAGCAGTCCGAACCCGGCAGCCAGGCGTACACCGGATCATTGCCTGCCTTGTCCGGGTCGAACGCCTCCTCCTTGAGCCGCACCTTCTGGTATTTGAAGGTGCCGGTGGTTTCCATCTTCACCTTGATCCGCAGGAACAACGGCACCGCATAGTGCGGCAACTGGCCGTGGGCGAACTGCAGCAACTCGCGCATATCGAGGGCGGCCAGGGACTCGCTCGGGGTAATGGCGACCATGCCGGCACGGCCGTTGGTGTTTTCGATTTCCACACCATAAGCCACGACCTCGGCGATCTGCGGATGTTGCAGCAGGACATTCTCAACTTCAGTGGTGGAGACGTTTTCGCCCTTCCAGCGATAGGTATCCCCTAGACGGTCGACGAATTGCGCATGGCCAAAGCCAATGCTGCGCACCAGATCGCCGGTGTTGAAGTAGCGGTCGCCCTTCTCGAACACATCGGTGAGGATCACTTTGCGGTTCTTTTCCGGGTCGGTGTAGCCATCATAAGGCGACTTTTCATCGATCCTGGCCAGCAACAATCCCTGTCCGCCTGTCTTCACTTTGTGCAGGAAACCATCGCTGCCGCGTAGCGGCTCACCCGTATCGTGGGTGCAGTCCACCAGCGCCCAGTGCTGCAGGCAAAAGCCGACGGTATTGTCGAAGTTCAAGACGTTGGTGAAGCCGATATTGCCGTCGCTGGCGGCATACAACTCGCACACATGATCGACGCCGTAACGCGCCTTGAAAGGCGCCCACACGCCAGGACGCAGGCCATTGCCGACCATCTTGGTCACGCGGTGATCACGATCGTTTTCGCTGGCTGGCTGGTCGAGCAGGTAACGGCACAACTCACCGACATAACCGAGGGTGGTCGCCTTGAATCTACGCACGTCGTCCCAGAACTGGCTGGCACTGAACTTACGCCGGATGGCAAACCCCGACGCTCCGACAATCGCCGAGCCCCAGCACACGCACAGGCCGGTGGCGTGATAGAGCGGCAGCGTGCAATAGAGGACGTCGTCCGGGCCCATGTCCAAGGCAATGCTGCCGAAGCTGACGGCGGTCTTGGTCCAGCGGCCGTGCTTCATGATGCCGGCCTTGGGCAGGCCCGTGGTGCCGGAGGTGTAGATATAAAAGCAGGGGTCGTTGAAGAAAATCTGCGCGGTGCTCGCCGGGTTAGTCGCCGGGCTCTCGGCGCTGGCAGCGATCAGGTCGATGTAACCGTGCGGCACTGTACTGCCGTGTTGCTCGGCGACATACCAAGTGCGTGTTGCCTCGATCGCCACCTCATTACGCACGACTTCATAGGCGGCCACCAATTCCGCCCCCACCACAATCGCCACGGGGTTCACCAGGTTAAGGCTGTGCACCAGCGCCGCTTGGGTTTGCGCCGTATTGAGCATGGCGCAGATGCCGCCCAGCTTGGCCACCGCCAACACGTTAAGCAGCAGTTCGGGACGGTTTTCGATAAACATCGCGACTACATCACCCTTGCCGATGCCCTGGCCTTGCAGGTGATGGGCAATGCGGTTGGCGCGTTGGTTGGCTTCGGTGTAGCTGAGGACGCGGTCGGCGTACAACAAGGCGGCGCCATCCGGGTTACGCAAGGTGGCTTGTTCAAAGTGCCAGCCCAGGCCGCAGGGTTGCTGCGGGTCTGTGACATTGGCGGCACGCATGCCGCGTACCACGCGTGGTAGCGCACGAACAATGGCAGGCACCTTACGCAACATCATGCCCCAAGTGATCATGTCGTTTCGCGGATGGCTCATGGGAACGTCCTTTTTCTTATTCTTCGTAAACCTTGCAGGAAAGTACGTCAGCGCCTCTTCGGCTGTACACGCAGGATTTGAAAAGTTTTGTATCCCGATGAGCGACCGCGGAAAAATGGAATTTAGCGACGCGCAGGCAGTCTTTAAAACTGATGGGGCCCCTGTTCAGGCCTGATGAACAACGCAAAATGCAGGATGCATGATGGCCATTCATGCAAATTGCACGAAACTGAAATTTCTGAATTTTTACAACTAACTGATTTATAAGGATATTTTTATAAACTAGTAGCTGGCACAATCACTGCACCTATCACTCCATGCTTGCCAACTTGAGCCAACGGAGCTGATAGACATGAGCCTGATCCAAGATAAATTCGCTTCAGTATTCTCCAACTACGACGTCACCACTCAGCCACGTCCTGACGGCGGCATCCTGTTGACCCTGCGCAACAGCGAAGGCAAACAGGTGAAACGCTCGATCTCCTACCAGCAGTTGCACACTGCCGACCAATTGACCTGGGTGATCAGCGCCATTCGCCGCGACCTCGCCGAACAAGCCAGCGACCTGCCGCAGATTTCGATGTTGCAGAGCCAAAACCGCTTTGCCCTGCCGACGTACCATTCGGCTTAAGCCTCAGACAAAGTAAAGGGCCGCGACACTGTTGAGTGTCACGGCCCTTTTTTATGCCTTCAGCAAAGCCCCTGACGGGCGGCTTCATTCATTGCCTGCACGCGGTTGGTCACTTCCAACTTGCCGTAGATATTGCGCAAGTGGAATTTTACCGTGGCTTCTGACGTGGCGCGTATCTTACTGATCTCCCACACAGTCTTGCCTTCCGAGGCCCAGCGCAATATTTCCAATTCTGTCGGGGTCAGCGACTTGCCCGCCAGGTTAATGCGTCGCCTGACAGCATTGGGTACCGAATACGGCGGTAGAAACGATTCCCTCGGGCCTCTCATTGCATTCTCTCCATGTTATTGGTCGACGTCTTATCACCCTTCGGATTCCTCCTATTGACAGGTGACATAAACGCTAATGCCGGAGAGAGTTACATAAGGAATGGTATTAAGGCGCAGGCCCGGAAATAAACAGCAATCCCCTACAGAAGTTTAAGTTTCTTCCCACAGGAACTTCCAACGTACGGGGGTTGAAGTTTCTGATGGGCCGCAATTAATCGTCCAAACCGGGAAAACGCCGGGCAATACCATCACCTGTGAATTCAGGTACCCACCCTTTCTCCGTATTGAACAACCGCAACGCTACGACGTGCGGGTTCTCACCCATGTCAAACCAGTGCGCAATACCGGCGGGAATCACCAGCAGGTCGTTTTTCTCGCAACGCACGGCGTACACGTAGTCGCCAATGTGCAGGGCGAACAGGCCCTGGCCAGCAATGAAAAAACGCCCATCGTCTTCACTGTAGCGGCGCTCGTCCAAAAACTGTGCACGCTGTTCAGACTTTTGCGCGTGATCGCCGGTAACGCGCAGCACCTCTACAGAGCCGTAGCCGAGAGCATCGATCTGCGTCTGATACGCCGCGATCAGTTCAGCATCGCTGGCACCCTGCTCAATCGGGCTCGGCTGCCAGCGCTCAAAGCGCACGCCATGCTCGGCCAGGGTCGCGGCGATGTCATCGAAATGGGTCAAGACCTTGTTCGGAGTGTCCGGTGTAGCGACGGAGTAGACAGCGACGTAGCTCATTGGAGGGTTCCTTGGTTCTGCTCTTGCAATCGAAGACCGATGATAACGGCGGCGGCCAGGGCGGCCACGCTGGCGATGCTGAAGGTCAGGGTCGGCCCCAACAGGTTCCAACTGTAGCCCGAATACAGCGCGCCCAGCGCACCGCCGGTACCGGCGAGGGCGGCATACAGTGCCTGGCCCTGGCCTTGTTGTTTGTCGCCAAAACTGCGCTGCACAAAGGCAATCGCTGCCGCGTGAAAGCTGCCGAAGGTGGCGGCGTGCATCACCTGCGCCAGCAACAGCACCCAGAAAAATTCGGCAAACGAACCCAACAACAGCCAGCGCAGCGCCGCCAGCAGGAAACTGGCGAGCAACACCCGGCGTACCGAAAAGCGCGAGAGGATACGACTCATGGCGAGGAACATCAGCACTTCCGCCACGACACCCAACGCCCACAACAGGCCGATCACACCACGGCTGTAACCCAGGTGTTCTAGGTGCAGGGTGAGAAAGGTGTAGTACGGGCCGTGGCTCATTTGCATCAACGCCACACAGGCGTAAAACGCCAAGACGCCCGGGCTGCGCAATTGTTTCAGGAACCCCTCGCCTGCCAGGCGATTACCCTGGGTCGCGGGCTGCGCGTTCGGCACCCACAGGCTGGCGCCGATGATGCCGGCCATGATCACCACAACCACCACCGGGTAGATGTCCAGGCTCAGCCAGTCGAACAGGCGGCCCATGATGACCACGGTGAGGATAAAACCAATAGAGCCCCAGAGGCGGATCTGGCTGTAGCGCGAGGTTTGTTTGTGCAGGTGTGCGAGCGTGATCACTTCAAACTGCGGCAGCACTGCGTGCCAGAAGAACGCATGCAGCGCCATCACCAGCGCCAGCCAGGCGTAGGTATGACTGACGAAGATCAGCGAAAAACTCGCCAGGGTGCACACCGCGCCAACGCGCACGATGGCCAGGCGCTGGCCGGTATAGTCACCCAGCCAGCCCCACAGGTTGGGCGCCACGCAGCGCATCAGCATGGGGATGGCCACCAGCTCGCCGATGCGCGCGCTGGAGAAGCCAAGGTGATCGAAGTACAACGCGAGGAACGGCGCTGTCGCCCCAAGCAGGGCGAAGTAGAACAGGTAGAAGCTGGAGAGGCGCCAGTATGGGAGAGGGGATGTCATGCAGGGGGCCGCTTCGCGGCCCAGCGCGAGCAAGCTCGCTCACTACAACAAGCTGTCACAGCTGGCCCAGCACCGGGGTGGTTACGTGGACGTCGGCATTTTGACCACGGTTGCGCAGCAGGTGGTCCATCAACACGATGGCCATCATCGCTTCGGCAATCGGCGTGGCGCGGATGCCGACGCAGGGGTCGTGGCGGCCCTTGGTGATCACGTCCACCGGGTTGCCGTGCACATCAATCGAACGGCCCGGTGTGGTGATGCTTGAGGTCGCCTTGAGCGCCAGGTGCGCAACGATCGGCTGGCCGGAGGATATACCGCCGAGGATGCCGCCCGCGTTGTTGCTGAGAAAACCTTGCGGAGTCAGCTCGTCGCGATGCTCGGTGCCGCGCTGGGACACGCACGCGAAGCCGGCGCCGATTTCCACGCCTTTGACGGCGTTGATGCTCATCAGCGCGTGGGCCAGTTCGGCGTCGAGGCGGTCGAAGATCGGTTCGCCCAGGCCCGGTTTAACGCCTTCGGCAACTACGGTGATCTTGGCGCCGACCGAATCCTGGTCGCGGCGCAACTGGTCCATGTAGGCTTCCAGTTCCGGCACCTTGTCCGGGTCGGGGCTGAAGAAAGCGTTGTCTTCCACGCTGTCCCAGGTCTTGAACGGGATTTCAATCGGGCCCAGCTGGCTCATGTAGCCGCGGATCACGATGCCCTGGGTCGCCAGGTATTTCTTGGCAATGGCGCCGGCAGCCACACGCATGGCGGTTTCGCGGGCCGAGCTGCGGCCACCGCCACGGTAGTCGCGTTCGCCGTATTTGTGGTGGTAGGTGTAATCGGCGTGGGCCGGGCGGAACAGGTCCTTGATCGCCGAGTAGTCCTTGGACTTCTGGTCGGTGTTGCGGATCAGCAAGCCGATGGAACAGCCGGTGGTACGCCCTTCGAACACGCCGGAAAGAATCTCGACTTCGTCGGGCTCCTGGCGCTGGGTGGTGTGGCGGCTGGTGCCGGGTTTGCGACGATCGAGGTCACGCTGCAAGTCTGCCACGGACAGCTCGAGGCCAGGCGGGCAGCCGTCGACAATGGCGACCAACGCCGGGCCATGGCTTTCGCCCGCGGTGGTGACAGTGAACAGCTTGCCGAAGGTATTGCCGGACATGCAGGGCGCTCCGTGAAATCAGTTGAATCAAGTCAACTGTAATAACTTAAGGCCGCCAGTATACGCAGGCCAACCGACTAGTTCATCCTCGAAACCTTACAGGTAGACCTTGGTCCAACCGGCACCTCTCTGATGATGGCGCGATGATGCTGCGAGTTCTACTGTTGACCCTTACCCTGTTTTCCAGTCTTGGCTTTGCCGCCTCCCCCGTTGTGTTGCAACGCCCCATAAGCCTGGACACCGGTAGCGGCGAGCTGTTTGGTTCACTCCTACTGCCCAAATCCGACAAGCCAGTACCCGTGGTGCTGATCATTGCCGGCTCCGGCCCCACCGACCGCAACGGCAACAGTGCCGACGGCGCGCGCAACGACAGCCTCAAGCGCCTGGCCTGGGTGCTGGCGCGGCATAACATCGCCAGCGTGCGCTACGACAAGCGTGGCGTGGCTGCCAGCCTGGCCGCCACGCCGGATGAGCGCAACCTGACCCTGGACGCTTATGTCGCGGACGCCGTGGCCTGGGGCAAACGGCTCAAAGCCGACAAACGCATGGGCCCCCTGATTGTGCTCGGTCACAGTGAAGGCGCCCTGGTAGCAGCCCTCGCCGCGCCGCAACTGGACCCCGCCAGCGTGATCTCCCTGTCCGGCAGCGCACGCCCGGTTGACCAGGTGATCCGCCAACAGTTGGCCGATCACCTGCCGCCTGCCCTGCTGCTGCGCAGCAATCAGATCCTCGATCACCTCAAGGCAGGCCAAATGGATATGGATGTGCCTGGCCCACTGGAAGGCATTTTCCGACCCAGTGTGCAGCCGTATCTGATCAGTCTGTTTCGCGCCGATC
This sequence comes from Pseudomonas sp. 58 R 12, assembly GCF_900005865.1. Lineage (NCBI taxonomy): Bacteria > Pseudomonadati > Pseudomonadota > Gammaproteobacteria > Pseudomonadales > Pseudomonadaceae > Pseudomonas > Pseudomonas sp. 58 R 12. The sequence goes on along the minus strand of NZ_CVTP01000028.1, from coordinate 124,953 downwards.
CGTCGGCCGCCTTCGCCAAGCTGGGCATGCCAGCGCTGATCATCCAGGGCACCAACGACATCCAAGTCGGTGTGGGCGATGCCCAGCAACTAAAAAAGGCCAAGCCCGACGCCCAGCTTGCGGTGATCGAGGGCATGAACCACGTGATGCGCATCGTGCCCAACGACGTGAAACAGCAATTGGCCTCCTACAACGACCCGCAATTGCCACTTGCCGCTGAGCTGGGCAGTCGCCTGGTGCGTTTTATCGACGGACTTCAACCCCATTAAGCGGCAATTTGCCTCCAGTCTTGGAAAAAACGGCCGATAAGCCCAGGGTCGACAGTAAAAAGACTGTCGGTTTGCTGGGCTTGGACAGGATCGCGCCGCATGACAACCACTGAAGCAACACCGGAACCTACTGCCGAAACCTCGGCTGAAAAAACCGAGGCCGTCGACGCGGCGCCCCTGCCATGGGCGGATGTTCAGGCCGAGCATTTCAAGATGCTGCGCCTGGCCCCCTTGGCCACCGACCGGGCCACGGGCGTGCGGCCGTTGCGGTTCGTGCAATTCGGTTACGCCGAGCGCAATGACAAGCACCATAGCCTGCTGCGCATGGTCATCCAACTGCCGGGCCAGCGCGTGCGCCGTGAGCAGAATCACCTGGATATCTGGGTCGACCACGACAAGCACCGCGTGCACTTCGGCCCGGGCAACAGCCTGGAAATCGAACCGGCGAACCGCGGTATCGGCCGCTTCCTGGTCGCCCAAGCCGCTGCGTGGGCGAAGAAGAAGTGGTCGCACTATCGCGTCGACGGCGTGGACCTGTCCAACAAGGACGCATTGAACGAAGCGACACGCCTGCGCCGCGATCACTTCTTGCGCATCCAGGGTTTTGATGTGGCCTACGCCGACGTGCAGCACCTCAAGGGCAATGTGCAGCCGGGCAAGGTCAGCGACGTGCTGGACAGCTGGAACACCGAGAAGGTGCAGTTCGTGGAGATTCTTGAAGCAGCGCAGATGCTGCAACAGGCCGAACAGAACCTGATGGAACAGGAAGTGAAGCTGCGCAAGGAAGAGGAAAAAGTCACCAAGTTCAAGCGTGAGGACAGCGGGTTACGTTTTACCATCACGTGCCTGGTGGCGTTTACGGTGTTTCAGGCGGGGTTGTTGATCTGGATTGCGACGCACCGCTGACAGCCGCTGAAATGCGGTCAAACATGTGGAAGCTGGCTCCCACATTGACCGCGTTTCTATCTTGCGATTAGGTTAAACGCGGGCGGCAAACACCGCCTGATGTTGGCGGCACTGCTCCGCCGTCAACATAAACACCCCATGCCCACCGCGCTGGAAATCCAGCCAGGCAAAATCCACTTCCGGGTACAACGCTTCGACGTGGACCTGGCTGTTGCCCACTTCAACCATCAGCAACCCCTTCTCGGTCAAGTGGTCCGCCGCTTCGGCCAGCATGCGCCGCACGAGGTTCAAGCCATCATCGCCGCAAGCCAGGCCCAGCTCCGGCTCGTGCTGGTATTCGTCAGGCATGTCGGCAAAGTCTTCGGCATCCACATACGGCGGGTTGGACACGATCAGGTCAAAGCGCTGGCCCGGCAGGCCGTCGAAGCCGTCGCCCTGTACGGTATACACGCGCTCATCGACGCCATGACGCTCGATGTTCTGGTTAGCCACTTCCAGGGCTTCGAAGGACAAGTCCCCCAGCACCACCTCGGCGTCCTGGAACTCGTAGGCACAGGCGATGCCGATGCAGCCGGAGCCGGTGCACAGGTCGAGGATGCGTGCCGGTGGCTGGGCCAGCCAAGGCGCGAAGCGGTTTTCGATCAGCTCGCCGATCGGCGAACGCGGGATCAGCACGCGCTCATCGACGATAAACGACAGGCCACAGAACCAAGCCTCGCCAATCAGATAAGGCGTCGGCACGCGTTCGTGGATCCGGCGGTGCAGCAACCGTTGCAGGTGCGCGACTTCCTCTTCTTCCAGGTTGCAATCCAGGTAACTGTCGGCAATTTCCCATGGCAGGTGCAAGGCACCGAGCACCAATTGCCGGGCATCGTCCCAGGCATTGTCGGTGCCATGGCCAAAAAACAGGTCTTCCCCATGAAAACGGCTGACAGCCCAACGGATATGGTCGCGCAAGGTGCGCAGGCGGGAAGTGGTCACGGGGGCAAGCTCCTGGAAAAAACGACTGGCGATTCTAACAGCCTTAGCCCGTACCGACGATGTACGAAAACCTGTCGCCACCCGTCGGAATTCATGCAAATTGCCATCATTGTGTTAAACAAGCCCACCTATTGACATGGCTGCACGTCAACAACGGCGTACCTTACGATCGTAGCGATTCACAGAACCGCTCAGCCAGTGGACAATGTCGCAAAAGCCCCCCTCACAGGAGCCCCAGAATGTCCGTTCCAAAGACGATGTTTCAACTCAGCGGTCGCGGTTACGCAGCAGCGAACCTTGCCCATGCGACTCTCGTGATCATCGACGCCCAGAAGGAATACCTCAGCGGTCCACTCGCCCTCTCGGGCATGGACGCGGCTGTCGAAAACATCAAGCAACTCGTTGCAGCGGCACGCAATGCCGGGCGACCGATCGTGCATGTACGCCATCTGGGCACCGTGGGTGGCCTGTTTGACCCCCAGGGCGAGCGCGGTGAGTTCATTCCCGGCCTCGAGCCTCTTGGCGACGAAACCATCATCGGCAAGCTGCTGCCCAGCGCCTTTCACGGCACGGGCCTGGAAAAACACCTGCAAGACCTCGGCCCCCTGGACTTGATCGTCTGCGGTTTCATGAGCCACTCCAGCGTCAGCACCACCGTGCGTGCCGCCAAGAACCTGGGCTTTCGCTGCACCCTGGTGGAAGACGCCTGCGCCACCCGTGACCTGCCTTACAAAGGCGGCATCCTGAGCGCCGAGCATGTGCAGCAAACTGAAATGGCGATCATGGCCGACAACTTTGCCACTCTCGCGCAGACCAAAGATCTGATCTGATCGACCTTTTGATGAGCGGCGCGACAGTGTTTATTGCCCCGCTCATCCGCAAAGCCTTTTCATTTGGCGCATTTACCCCTCCCCCCGGAACAACCTGTGTATTGTCCGGTCGAAGGGCCGATACCCTGGAGGAAAGGTCGGAATGAAGATATCCGATGGTTTTGATGCTCGTCGCTTGCGCCCCAAGGGCCCGAGCAACTGGCGTCTGCGCCTGGTGGCCGGCATTGCCGCGCTGCTGGCGATTATTGGTGTGCTGTTGGCTGGCGCTGGTGGCGCCGGTCTGTTTGGTCACTCGCCGGCCCTTGGCGAGCTGAATGCCAGCCCTGGCGGTTCGGCGATTCTGTTGGTGATCGGGTTGTTGGTGTTGTGGCTGGGCGTATGGTTGTGGCGGCGCAGCCGTCGGAAAATGCGCCAGCCGTTGTCGCTGAACATCGCTTCGCATCTGATGAAAAAGCACGACTGATGGCGCTTGGATAGCGTTTCCTGCGCCCTGGCCGCCGCGATTTAGGTAAACTGCCCGCCCTTCGCGGAGGCCAACATGCACGACGACGACTTTTCCCTGTTCAAAAACGAGCTGCGCGGCGTCAAGCCGATCAAGCACGATCGCGCCGACACCGGCAAACCCAAGGCCGACCGGGCGCAGCTCGCCAAGCTGCGCCAGGCCGCGACCGTGCGCACCGACGCCACCACCGTGGATGGCCTGTCGGACCAGTTCGTGATCGATGTCGGCCCCGAAGACGAGCTGATGTGGGCTCGCGATGGCGTGCAGGAAAGCCAGATGCGCAAGCTCAAGGCCGGCCAGATCCCCTTCGAAGGCAGCCTCGACCTGCACGGCATGACCGTGGAAAAAGCCCGCGAAACCCTCTGGGCCTTCCTGGCCGAAGCGACCAAATTCGAAATCCGCTGCGTGCGCGTTACCCACGGCAAAGCCGTGCGCCTGGACGGCAAGCGGCCAATGATCAAGAGCCACGTCAACACCTGGCTGCGCCAGCACGCCCAGGTGCTCGGCTTTACCTCGTGCCAGGCCCGCCACGGCGGCGCGGGGGCAGTGTATGTGATGCTCAAGCGCACCATGATGGAAGGGCGTGACGAGTAACAAGTGCCCTCGTCAGGCTTGCAGCGATGTGTCCGCCACCGTAACCTTGCGCTTTGCGAAAACCCCACAGGTAGTTTCATGTCCCTGGAACAAAATTACACCGCGATCCTCGGCCAACTCGGCGAGGACGTTTCCCGCGAGGGCCTGCTCGACACGCCAAAACGTGCCGCCAAGGCGATGCAGTACCTTTGCCGCGGCTATGAACAGACGCTCGAAGAAGTCACCAACGGTGCCTTGTTCAGCTCCGACAACAGCGAAATGGTGCTGGTCAAGGACATCGAGTTGTACTCGCTGTGCGAACACCACCTGCTGCCGTTTATCGGCAAGGCCCACGTGGCGTATATCCCGAGCGGCAAGGTGCTGGGCCTGTCAAAGGTTGCGCGGATCGTCGACATGTACGCCCGTCGCCTGCAAATCCAGGAGAACCTCAGCCGCCAGATCGCCGATGCCGTGATGCAAGTGACCGGCGCCCTGGGTGTGGCCGTGGTGATTGAAGCCAAGCACATGTGCATGATGATGCGCGGTGTCGAGAAACAGAATTCGTCGATGATCACCTCGGTGATGCTGGGTGAGTTCCGCGAAAACGCGGCCACCCGCAGCGAATTCCTCAGCCTGATCAAGTAACAGGCTGCATACGAAAAAGCCGGCGTTCATCGCCGGTTTTTTTTCGCCTGCCAAATTGAGGTAAGCTGCGGCCCCTTCTGTATCGGGCAAGAGGTTTCAGCCATGTTCGTCAAAGCACTTCGAGTGGGCCTCGGCCACGTCATCATCGCGGGCGACTTTCTTACCCGTCCGCGCAAAAAGCAGCGCCCTGCCGAGCAGCAGGCGTTGGTGAATGCGGCAGCCAAGGAGCTGACGCTCTATCAATTCCATGCCTGCCCGTTCTGCGTGAAGACCCGCCGCACCCTGCACCGCCTGAATGTGCCGGTGGCATTGAAGGATGCGAAGAACAACGAGCAGGACCGCCAGACCCTGCTGGAGCAAGGCGGCAAGATAAAAGTGCCGTGCCTGCGTATCGAAGAAAATGGCCAGACCACCTGGATGTATGACTCCAAGGTGATCATTGATTACCTGGACAAGCGGTTTGCTGCGGTCTGAGAGGGTTACGCCGATCCAAATGTGGGAGCGGGCTTGCTCGCGGATGCGGTGTATCAGTTGCAGATTTGCTGGCTGACACTCCGCATTCGCGAGTAAGCCCGCTCCCACATTTAGTCCTGCATTACCAAATCGAAATCGAGCAACGCGGAACCCAGGCACTTGCCATGCGCATCCAGCGCCAGTGACCGGGTTACGCCGCCGCGCAAAATCCCCGGCAATACAAAGTTCAACGCCTGCACATTGGGCAACTCATAACGCCGCACAGGTGCCGCACCCGGTTCCCGCAAGCCAGCGAAAAACTCAGCCACGCGTTCGGCCGTGAGCTGTTCGCACAGCAGCGGATAATCTTCGGCACGGTAGGCAATGATCGAGATATTTGACGTATCGCCCTTATCCCCGGTGCGGGAATGGGCCAGCGTGTGCAACTTCATGCTTCGATCCTCGGGTTGACCGCATTGCGCGGCAGCAGCAACGACGCCACGGCCACCACCTGGCGCACGCTTTTGCTCGCGCCGCCGCCTCCGGACGGGCCGTTGGTGTAGAGCGTTTCAACTTCATTGCCAACGCGCACCGCTTCGCCGCGATCCTCACAGCGGGCCGCCACGCGCAGGCGCACTTCCCAGGGTTCAACTGTGCTGCGGGGGCCGTGGAGCGAGTCCATGCCGATCAGCTCCGCCCGCAGGTCCTGCATCTTCACACCCATCAACTCAAGGCGCTTGAGGACTACATCCCGCGCCAGCTGCGCCCGCGCGACAGCACCGGGGCCGCCGTAGGACATCTGCCCCTCACCGATCCAGCCATCCAGATAGCCGACGCTGACCTTCAATTGTTCGGGCCGCGCGCGGCCGTCGGCACCGCTGGCCCGTACGCGATCAACGCTTTCCTCGACAAACCCCACCTGGGAAAAATCGGCCGTCACATCCGGCGTGAGGTACGCCGCCGGGTCGTGTACTTCGTAGATCAGTTGCTCAGCGCAGGTGGCGCGGCTGACCCGCCCACCTGAGCCGGCAACCTTGGTGATCAAGGCGTCGCCGTCGGCATCGATCTCCGCCAAGGGGAAGCCCAGGCGCGCGAGGTCATCCACGTCCTTGAAACCGGGATCGGCAAAGTACCCACCGCTGACTTGGCCGGCGCATTCGAGCAAATGCCCCACCAACGTGCCGCGCCCCAGACGCCGCCAATCATCAGGCGCCCAGCCAAATTCAAACATCTGCGGCGCCAGGAACAACGACGGGTCGGCCACGCGCCCGGTGATCACCACATCCGCTTCGGCGCGCAACGCCTCCAGGATACCGTCTACGCCCAGGTAGGCATTGGCGGAAATCAGCCGTTCGCCCAGGGAACCGACAGTCTGGCCGTTATCCAACAGAAACTCGGGCTGCAACACGTGCAACACGTCGTCGCCGACGACCGCAACCACCTTAAGATCAAGGCCCAACTCGTCGGCAATCCGCCGCACTTCAATAGCCGCGGATACCGGATTGGCGGCGCCCATGTTGGTGATCACCCGCAGGCGGCGGCGACCTTCAGGCCGGCCAACAAAGGGCAACACCCGGCGCATGCGCTCACTCAGCAAGGGGTCGTACCCACCCTGTGGATCACTGATACGCGCCTGTTGCGCCAAGGCAATCGTGCGTTCAGCCAGGCACTCGAACACCAGATAATCCAGGTCGCCCCGCTCGGCCAGTTCCACGGCAGGTTCGATACGGTCGCCGGAATAGCCGGCGCCGGAACCGATGCGCAAGGTTTTCATCTCAAATTACTCCCAGGAGCAACGCCGTCAGGGTCATCAACACCGACGCGGCGAACAGAAACGGAATGGTGAAGCGCTGGTGATCGGCCAATTCGATCTTGCACAGGCCCACCAACAGGAAGGTCGCGGGGGTCAGCGGGCTGACCGGGAAGCCGGTGGTGTGCACGCCCAGCAATGAGGCTTGGGCCACTTGCAGCGGGTCGACGCCCAAGGCCTTGCCGACTTCAGCGATCACCGGCATGACGCCGAAATAGTAGGAGTCGGGGTCAAACAGCATGCTCAGCGGCATCGAAATAAAGCCCACCACCGCCGGGATCAACTTGCCGTGGCCGGCCGGAATCTGCGCCACCGCCACTTCGGCAATCGCTTTGAGCATGCCGGTGCCTTGCATGATGCCGGTGAACACCCCGGCGGCGAGCAGGATACTGGCCATGGTCAGCGCGGTCTTGGCATGGGCATCGATGCGGGCGCGCTGGGCGTCGACGTTCGGGTAGTTGATGCACAGCGCCACCACGGTGCCGAGCATAAACATCACTACCGGGTCGACCCAGCCGGCAATCATCACCACCATCACCAGCACGGTCAGGACCAGGTTGACCCAGAACAGACGCGGGCGACGCAGCTTGATGTCGTCGTCACTGAGCACCCGCTGCGGCATCGCATCGACGGTCGAGCCGGCGCCGAGGCCCAGGCGTTTTTCTTCGCGATGACCCAGCCACCAGGCGCAAGCAAATACGAAGATCAGGCCGACGATTTGCACCGGGATCAGCGGCTGGAACAAATCCGCCACTGGCACATGTAACGCCGCGGAGGAGCGCAGCACCGGGCCGGTCCACGGCAAGAAGTTGACCCCGGCCGCCATCGCGCAGACACACGCAAGGATGCGCTTATCAATGCCCAGCCGCGTGTACAGCGGCAGCATCGCCGGCACCGTCACCAGAAAGGTCACCGCGCCGGAGCCGTCCAGGTGCACCAGCAACGCTAAGGTCGCGGTACCCACGACGATCCTTGTAGGACGCGTCCCCACCGTGCGCAAGATCCGATCAATAATGGGGTCGAGCATGCCGGCATCGGTCATGATCCCGAAAAACAGGATCGCAAACACAAACATGCCCACCACAGGGGCGACGTTCTTGATACCGGTGATGATGAAGGCGCTGGTTTGCAGGCCGAACCCGCCGAGCAGCGCGGCAATGATCGGCAAAGCGATCAAGGCGACCAGCGGCGAGAGGCGTTTGCTCATGACGGCAGCGAGCAGGCACAGGATGGTGATGACACCCAGGGTAGCGAGCATGGGTTACTCCAGAGCGGCCTTTGTGGCCGGTTATTGTTTTCCCTGGAGTATTGGAAGCGGGTTAGTCTTTGTAAATTGGAATATTCACCAGCTGGTGTTCGGAAAAACAAAATGAAGAACAGTATCCAACACATCCAGGCATTCCTTGCCGTGGCCCGCACGGGCAGTTTCACCAAGGCTGCCAATGAGCTGCACCTGTCGCCTTCCGCGCTCACCGTGCAGGTGCAACAGCTGGAAGACTGGCTCGGCGTCGCCCTGCTTGACCGCAGCCCACGTCACGTCAGTATCACCGCCGCCGGCCTGGAGGCGCGCGGGCCCATGGAAAAACTGCTGTTGGACCTGGACAATATCGTCACCGGCTCCCGGGACCTCGCCGCCTTACGCCGAGGCGTGGTCACTATCGCCGCCCTGCCCTCGGTGTGTGCCGGTTCGCTGCCGCCGGTTCTGCGCCTGTTTCGCGAGCGCTTTGCCGGGATCGAAGTACGCCTGCATGACCTGGTGGCCCATCGCATTCACGCCCAAGTACGTTCCGGCGAAGTGGATTTCGGCATCGGCGTGCGGGCACGGCTCAGCCACGGCCTGGAATTCGTACCGGTGCTGAATGATCGTTTGTGTGCGTTTGTACCGCTGGATCATCCCCTCACCCGCCATCGCCAACTGACCCTGGAACAATTGGCGGACCAGCCGATCATCCTCACCGGCCGCGACAGCAGTGTGCGTGAGCACGTGGATGCGCTGTTTGACGAGACACGGCTGACGATGAACGCGGGGATGGAGGCCAACTACATGTCGACCGTGTTGGCGCTGGTGCGCCAGGGCCTGGGGATCAGTGTGCTGCCGGAGTCGGCGGCGGACAGTCTGGAAGGGTTGAAGCGTATCAATATCGATCACCCTGGGGTGAACCGAGAGATCGGGTTGATCAGTCGCAGCGGGATGGGGCTGAGTCCGGCGGCGCAACGCTGTTTCGATTTGCTGAGTGAGCAACTTTCGCCGTCGTAGACAGGACCGGAGCGCACACGCTGTGACTGATATTAAAGCTTCAAGAGACCGGTCCAAACAGGCTTCGCACTCGTTGCGAAAACAGGCGTTATCAATAAGAAGATAGCGACGCGCGCCCTTGCAATTTCAAGCAAATCTCCGTGTACGCCATGGCTATGATCACGCCTACGACGTTTAAGGGGTTGTCACATTCATGAGCGCATCAGAAAACACGGCACGGGCTTTTATACTCGCATCGCTGCATAACCTGGGCGTTGCTCAGGATAAGTTGCAGGCCATCAACCACGGTGCAGACATCTATGGACCGCAGGGGCTATTGGACTCTATCCACTTAGTTGGCCTTATCTCGGCGATTGGTGAATGGGTTGACACCACCGCCGGTAATTCCGAGAGTTTCTTCGATATTCTCGATGACGATCTGTTCGACAACTTTAAAGATATCAATCGAATCGAATCGTTATTGAACGGGAAATTCAGTCATGTCAGCTTTTGCGCCTGATAGTCGCTATATCCACACCGACAAAATTGAAAACATCTCCTATCAGCTGCTGGCAGACTACGTACCCACGCCGTTTTATGCCTACAGTGCCACACAGATAAAAACAGACTTTGCAGAGCTCAAACGCTCGCTCCCCCACGACATCGATTACTTCTACTCCCTGAAAGCCAACCCGAATAAAACCTTGGTTGCGCTCTTGCATGAGGCGGGGACGGGCTGTGAAGTGTGTTCCCTGGTGGAACTGGAAATCGCACTACGCCAAGGTGTGGCACCAAGCGATATCATTTTTGTCGGACCGGGAAAACATATTAACGAGTTGACGCAATGTTGCCTGGCGGGCATTAAAGCCGTGGTGGTCGAGTCCATCGAAGAAATGCGCTTGCTCAATGATATTGCCGCGGGCCTGGGCGTAATCCAAAACATTGCCCTGCGTATCAATCCCGACTTCACTGGCGAAAAAGCCAAGTTGGTGATGAGTGGCAAGCCCCGACAATTTGGTATTGATGAGCAACTATTGCCGCAGGCATTCGCCCTGCTCGGGCAGTTGACGCAACTGCGCCTGGCGGGCATCCATATTTATCTTGGCACGCGCATTCTGGATTGGCAGGCCCTTGCCAACAATACGCAAAATATCCTGACACTGGCCGCCACACTCCAGCAAACCTATGAAATCGCCCTCGACTTCGTGGATGTCGGTGGTGGCTTTGGCGTGCGCTATTTCGACAAGGAAAAAGCGCTCGACCTGCCCGCCCTGGGCGAGGCACTGCTTCCGCTGGTGAATAACTATCGACAGGCCTTTCCACACTGCAGAATTGTTATTGAGCTGGGCCGCTTCCTGATTGCACGCGCAGGCATTTTTGTGACGCGGGTCAACTACCTCAAACCGTCCCGTGAAGAGTGGTTTGCGGTGTGTGACGGCGGTGCAAACTGCCACGGCAGCGCTGCCGGCATCAACTCCCTGATCCGTCGAAATTTCCCGATGGCGCGCCTCGGCCCGTCCCGGCCCGGTGACCTGCATCGCTACCAAGTGACCGGTCCGCTGTGCACGCCCACGGACCTGCTGGGCGAGAACATCATGCTGGCTGAGCTTCGTTCGGGAGACCTGATCGGTATCGCGCATTCCGGGGCCTATGGTGCCAGTGCGTCGCCGGTGGGCTTTTTGAGCTTTGGTCACCCGGCCGAAGTGCTTGTCGAAAACGACCAAGCCTTCCTGATCCGCACAGCCGATAGCGTAGACACCATGCTGGCTCCGCAGGTGTGTCAGCGTTTGTCTTTGGCCAAGGCCTGAGGGAATCGCCATGTCCCTTGAGTTTGCGAGTTCCCATATCGTATGGCGCCAGTTCGAAAAACCAACCACCACGCCCGCCGTCGACGACGCACAACTGAAGCTCGTGAAGGACTTCGTCAACGGCTTTTTTCACTCCCATGGCCATGTGGGCCAGGCCCAGGACGCCCATGCCTTTCGCTGGTACGCCGCACAGAACCAGGCATTCCAGGTCATGCTCAAACAGCTGGTCGGCGAGCTGGCAAGCCAGGCCCTGCTCAAAGACCTGGATCTGGTGGTGCTCGCCCACTGGACGCCGGACGTAGAGGTAGGATGCTCGGTAACCAACGCCATTATTCATGAGACCGGTGCCCATGATGCGTTTGGTATTGCTCTCAGCGATCACGGCTTGAGCAGCACGTTCCTGGCACTGCAGGTCATTGAGGATTACCTCGATGACAGCCACCGTGAAAACCGTGAAAAAAAGGCCTTGCTGTTGATCGCCGACCAGGACGCCATCATGTATGACTGCCCTGGCCTGGCCCGTTTCAACCCAGCAGCCAGCGCCTGCGTTGTACTGTTGCGCAGCGTGCCGAGCGAACGGGCCGGCGGCCAACCTGGAAGCATCGCGTTCAAACACTATCGCAAGGTGCCTTTTCCGGCCACGCGCCAGGCTCTGGATGCCCTACTCCTCACGCTGGCTATGTTCACGCCCAGCGAAGACCGGCTGCCCCTGCTGATCCTGACCACGCCGGTTTTTGCCGAACAGTTGCGCCAGCATGCGCCGTTGGCGAGCCACCGTATCGAGAGCTGGGATGAGTCTTTGTTGTCTTGTGCCCCCTGGGCTCGGCTGGAACAAATTGCGCCGAGCAGCCACCGTATTCTGCTGATGCTGGCACAGGGTGACTCTCTGTCCTGCGCCGGCTTTGTGGCGGGAGCCTGAGATGTATATCAATACGATAACCAGCCTGGTCGCTGCAGACCTCACGCCGCTGTCCGCGCTGGCAGAAAAATATGCCTGGGGTGAGCGCAACACGCGAATTTTTGGCCGTTTTCATCGGATGGAGTCGGCCAGCCTGTTTGAACACGAGGGTTTGCCTGACCTGATGATGCAGCTTTTGCAACAGTTCCGGGCCGAGTGTGACCCGGTACTGTTCGAGCAGATTGGCTATGTGGTCTGGGCGCACTCTCTGAATAGCCCCAGCCCTTTTGATCTTGGGCCTGTCCTGGCCAACAAGGTGCGCAGCTTTCTGGTGCGCACAGAGGTAGAGTTTTTCTCTGTTACCCAAGCGTCGTGCGCGTCGGCGCTGGTCGGACTGAAGTTTCTCGATGCCAAACTGGCAGCGGCTCACGCCAGGCAGGAAAACGTCTGCGGCCTATTGATCACGGGGGAAAAGTGCTTCCACGGCACCGTGCAATACGTCAATCAGAATGGCTTTTTCGGCGAAGCATTCTGCGCCACCCTGCTCAGCGCACGTCCTTCGCCCGGCGCCTTATGCATGAGTGGCATGCATGTCCAGCAACTGGCCGCCTACGGCACACGGACGCGCGAGACCAGTCGCGAACGTGAAAACGCCTACGATCATGCCTTCATTCCCACCATGCTGGAAACCGTAAACACCGCGCTGCTGAACGCGGGCCGACGTCCTGAAGAGCTGCGTACGCTGATCCCGTACCACATCAGCCCACCCACCTTCGACAGGATTGCCGACGCAGCAGGCTTTTCCCGGGACATCATTTACCGCCGTCATCTGTACCAGTTGGGACATTGCTTTTGCAGCGACACGTTCCTCAACCTGAAAAGCCTGCTGACGCACCGCGATAACGCTGTAGCCGTAGGCCCTATTCTCGCCGTGGCGTCCGGCATCGCGGGCACCTTTGCAGCCGTAGTTCTTGAATTGAATAATGAGGATCAGACATGAGCACAAACCATTTGACCCAGTGGCTGGTGCACGCTGCACACCAGTGCCCTGAGGGCACAGCACTGATCGAGGGTGAACATGCCGTGACCTGGGCCGCGCTCCATCAACGCGTGATCAATACGGCCGCCTACTTGCGCCAGCTGCAGGTCGAACGCGGCGACCGGGTATTGGTCTGGCTGCCGAACGGGGTGGATTTCGTCGTCTGCTTTTGGGCCGTGCAATATTTGCAGGCCGTGTTTGTGCCAGTAAACCCGGACACGCCGCTGGCCCGAGTCGGCTGGTTACTCGACAACGCAGCGTCGCACCTGCTGATTGCCCAGTCAGGGCAAGCCGCCGCGTTGGCAGCGGCGACAAATGACCTTGAACTACGCGTGCTGTTTGACCAGGTTCCCGACGCGCCAGAAAGTCATTCGTCACTGCTCTCCCTGCAACAAATGGCGGCAATCACCTCAGCGATGCCATTGGTGGTCGAGGGCGCACTGGATATTGACCTGGCCTGCCTGATCTACACCTCAGGTTCGACGGGCGACCCCAAGGGGGTCATGTTGACCCAGCGCAATATGCTCAGCGCGGCGGACTCCGTCGCCACCTATTTGCAATTGGCAGCCAGCGACCGGATTTTCTGCACGATCCCCATGAGCTTCGACTATGGGCTGTATCAAGCGATCATGGCGACCAAGGTGGGCGCAACGCTGATTATCGAAAAGGATTTCAGCCGTCCATTGTTTGCCCTCAAACAGCTGGTCAAGCACCAAGCAACCATCCTGCCGATCGTTCCCACACTGCTGGCGATCATTGCGCCATTGGCCAAGCGCTATGACTTTTCCTCCCTGCGCAAAATCACTAACACCGCAGCGGCACTGCACGCGAGCGACATCGACCTACTGGTCTCGCTCTTCCCGCAAGCCGAGATTTTTTCCATGTATGGGCTGACCGAGTGCCATCGCTGTACCTGGCTTCCCCCGGCCCTGTTGTCCCAGCACAAAGACAGCGTGGGCTATGCCATCCCGAACACCGAACTCTGGGTGGTGGACGACAGCGGCGTTGCACACCGCAGCAATGCCACGGGTGAACTGGTGATCCGCGGGGCAACCGTGATGCGCGGCTACTGGCGCAACCCGGAGCAGACCGCGAAGAAGCTGCGGCCTGGCCCATTGCCCGGTGAGTCGGTCCTCTACACCGGCGACGTGTGCCGGCTGGATGAGCAGGGCTTGCTGTATTTCCTTTCGCGCAGCGATGACATCCTGAAAACCAATGGCGAAAAAGTCGCTCCCCGGGAAGTCGAAAGCGTACTCAAACGCATGCCGGGAGTGCTCCAGGTCGCAGTGCTCGGTGTTGCCCACCCTGTCTATGGTGACGAAATCGTGGCCTGTATCGAATGCGTCGCGCCCCTCGACACCGCGCAGCTCAAAGCCTTTTGCCAGGCTCATCTTGAAGCCTATAAGCGGCCGCACCGCTATTACTTCAGTGAGGCTTTGCCCAAAAACAATAACGGGAAAGTTGACCGCGGCCAGCTGTCCGCCCTACTGCCGCACCGGGAGAACAGCCTGAACGTCGGGAGCACACAACAAACAGGGAGCCAACATGTATACGCCAACCATTATTGAAGCCATCGGGCTGGTTCTGGAAACGTCAAACCTCTCGGAGCTGAGTGCGCGCACACACCTGGAGCGCGACCTGGGATTTGAAAGCGGTTTGTATATCGAACTCATTATGTACCTTGAGGAGCGCATCGAGGACCTGGTGCTCGACCCGGCCACACTGGAATACCAGCACTTCGAGACCGTGGGCAGCCTGTCGAACTTCATCGAACTCAAACTCGCCAGCCGGGCGGCATGAATGGACGCCTGGTCTGAGCTCATAACGGTGTTTATGCGCTTTGAGGATCAAGCGCATACCGCATGGCGCCACCACTCAATGACGTACAGCTACGCGGCGCTCGCCCACCGCGCGCAGGATATCGCCATTGAAATAGTGCGCCAGCCGTCACGCAGCGAGACGCCGCTGGCGCCGGTCTTGGTTTATGGCCACAAATCCTTCGATTTCCTGGCGGCCTGGTGGGCCTGCCTGCTGTGTGGTTGTCCGATTGTGCCGGTTGAATCTGACAACGCTCCCGAGCGGCTGGAACGGATCGCCCGTACGGTCGGCGCCCGTTTGATTCTGAACACCGACGCCCTTCCCTTGTACGCCACCAATGCCAAGGTGATTGACCTCGCCGCCTTGCCGTGGCAGCACCATGCCCCTGCAGCGCTGCGGCATTTGCTGGACGACACGCGCAAGTGGATAGACAACGCAAGCGGCCCCCTGCTGGCTTACATCATGTTTTCCTCGGGAACCACCGGGGAGCCCAAGGGCATTCAGGTCAGTCAGGCCAATTTAGTCGATTTCGTGGCGTGGATACGCAGCGACTTTCCACTTGATGGGGCTATCACCGGAAATGTGCGGTATTGCTTCGATGTCTCCCTATTTGAAATCTGGCTCGCCTGGCAGTTTCTGCAACCGCTGTCGGTGCTCGACCATAGAGACTTGATCAACACCCGCAAAATGATTGCCCAGCATGCACAGATGGCATTGACCTGCTGGGTATCTACGCCGTCGATGATGCGCCTCTACTTGCTGGACCCGACGTTCACTGGGCAGACACTGGCGCAGTTGCGCCGGTTTATCTTCTGCGGTGAAACGCTGCCCAAAGCGATCGTCACCCAGCTGTGGACGCGCTTCCCAGGCAGTGAGGTGGTCAATACGTACGGCCCTACCGAATGTACCGTGGCGGCGTCACAAGTGCTGATTACCCAGGACATGGTGACCTCGTCACTGCCCCTGCCGATCGGTCGCGCCAGGCCCGGCGCAGTGCTGCAACTGGCCCAGCCCGTGGACGCTGCTGGCCGCGGGCAACTGTTGATCAGCGGCAAGTGCGTCGGCCCGGGTTACCTCAATGCAGCGCCTGCGCGTCAGGCCAGTTTCAGCCATGCGGATGGGCAGCCGACTTACGCCACCGGAGATATCGGCCTGTTTGATGGCACCTGGTACTACTTCCTGGGGCGTGAAGATGGCGAGGTCAAAATCCAGGGATACCGTATTGACCTGCATGAAATCGAACGTTTCCTGCGCGACCGCAACCTGGTCGCCGATGCGGTGGTAGAGCCGTATTGGCGCAAAGGCAACGCAGAGGCAATCCAGGCCTGCGTGATCCTCAATGCAACCTGCGAACTTTCACAACTTGGCCACGCCATGCAAGCCCATTTCCCCCCGTGGGCGATCCCGCGTTACTGGTACAGCACGCCCCGCACCGTACTCAATCACAACGGCAAACTGGATCGTTCAGCTGCCCGCCAACTGGCTTTGGACAACGGAGAAAAATATGTTTTTATCGCAAATCAAACCGCTGTTTGAGCGGCTGAAATATCAGAGCACAGCGACCGCGTTGATCAACGAGCAAGGCACCTACAGCTTTGCCGAACTGGGCGTGCGCACCGCCGCGATTGCGCAGGTGCTCGCACCATGGGCAGGCCGTAACGTGCTGGTTCACGGCCACAAGCAAATGGATGCCGTGGCCGCCATGCTGGCGTGTATCAGCCAGGGTTGCTGCTTTAGCTTTGCCGACCAGTCCAACCCCATTGCGCGAATTGAAAAAATTGCCCGGCTGACCCGCGCCGAGCTGATCCTCACGGCGACGCCCCAGAAGCTCGAGGGTCTGGACCCTTGGCCCCAATGGGTGACCTCCACCCTGGAGAACGGCGACCCGGCATCACTGCCACTCGAACCCAATTTGACCCAGCCAGCCTTTTATATTCTCCCAACATCGGGCAGCACCGGTGAACCGAAGGGTGTCGTCGTCAGCTATGAGAACTTCGCCGCATTCTCGATCTGGTACAGCCCGATGATCCGTGACGGTATCGCACACGGATGCCATGTGAGCCACGCCTGTTTCTCCTTCGACATGGGCTTGCTCGACCTTTTCCCGGTGCTGTGCGAGGGCAGAGCCCTGTTGATGCTGGATCACCGCCACAACATGCTGCCGCGGCAAAATATCCGCCTGATGTCGCGCTATCCGCAAAGCCCGGTCACCAGTTGGTTCTCCACGCCAAGCTTTGTCGATTTGATGTTGAAGGACCCTTTGTTCAGCGGGGAGCAGTTTCCGGACCTGAAGCGGTTTTTCATGGCCGGCGAGCGCGCCTCGCTGGGGTTGGTGACCCAGTTGCAGACGCGTTTCCCGGGCCTGGAGGTAATGCACGGTTATGGCCCGACCGAGACCACCGGCATGACCCATACCTTCGAGCTTGGCCAGCCGCCCCAGCACGTCGCAGGCCTACTGTCCCTTGGCGCTGCCTGCGGGTTGACCGGGATCAGGATCGTCGATGCCGAGGGTCAGAGCCTCCCGCCAGGCGAAATAGGCGAAGTGCGTTTGTACGGCCCGCAAGTCGCACTGGGCTACTTGCCTGAGGACGACCCACGTAACAGTGCATTCAGCCATGACGAGTTCGGACGTTACTACGCCACAGGTGACCGGGGTTTTTTGGATAACGAACAATCGCTGTTTATCCACGGTCGGGATGATGGGCAACTGAAACTGAACGGCAACCGTATCGAGCTGGCCGAAATTGAAAGCAGTGTATGCCGCTATGTGGAGGTGACCCAGTGTTGCGCGGTGCCGATCAAGGAAGAGGGTAAGGTCATCGACCTGCAACTTTTCATTCAATTGCGCGAGGACAGTGCAACCCACCGCGCCGCACTGCGCCAGTTCCTGGCAGAACAATTACCGGCCTACATGATCCCGAAATCCCTGTTCTTTTGTCAGACCTTCCCCGTGACACTGCATGGAAAGATCGACCGCCAACAGCTGGTGGATCAACACAAAGAGCCGCTGTCCGTCAGCTGATGGCCACCTGCAAGCACATATAAAAAACTTCCCGCCACCACGGCGAAAATGCCCATCACTCACGCACCGGCGCCGGACAGGCGCCGGCGTCAATCGTTTTCCCCAAGGATAAGGGCGTCGCGATGCGTTTTAGTCATATCGGTTATGTGGTGGGCGACAGCGACGCAACGGCTGTCGCGGTTAAACCGTTTTTCCCGGTTATCGTCCGATACAAAGAATATGTTGGCGCACAAAAAGTGTTCATCACCCTGCTGGAAACGGATGACGGGCACAGCCAGATAGAGTTGGTCGAACCGTTGGAAAACAATCTTCCCTTGCGCGAGCTATTGGCCAAATCCGGCAAGTCGTCGCTGCCCTACCACATCTGCTTTGAAGTCGATGACTTTGATGAGCAATTCAACGTCATGAAGAGCGCCGGCTGGATCGTACTGACACGCCCGTTCAACGCCTTTGACAGCAACCACCGCTCCAGCCACCTCTATCACCCTGATGCCGGGGTCATTGAAATCATGTCAGGCCCGCTATGAGTCAACTCTACGATGACACGTTCGCCGGGCAATCCTGCCCGTTGGGCGCAGACGCCCAGCAGATTGCCGACCAACTGCGCAACTTCGGCGACACACGGCAGATCATGGAGCAGTGGTCGTTCGCGGCGACGTTGAACCATCTCGGCTTGCCGCAAAGGTACCAGGTACCGCCAAGCCGTCAGGTGATCAGCCTGGCTGAACGCTATGAGCTCTACGAGCAGATCGGTTTCCTCTCCCCGGCGCTGATATTCAGCGCACCCGGGCCGAGCATGGCCGCCTATGTGGTGGCCGGGCTGGGCAACGAACAGCAGCAGGATGCCTTCTTCGGCCAGTTCCAAAAGGCATTGTGCTGGTCCTGTTTTGCGATGACCGAACCTACACAGGGCAGCGATGCCGGGGCCATGCAGACCACAGCGACACCGGTTGACGGCGGGTACCTTATCTGCGGGCGCAAGATGTTTATCGGCAACGGTGTCATCGCCGAAACCGGTGTGGTATTTGCGCGTACCGCACCGGGGCAATTGGGGATCAATGCTTTTGTGTTTTCGCCACAAGACCCGGCCATCACCCGCCACCGCCTTGAACTGACAGGGCTTGACGGTACAAACCTGGCGCTGATGGAGTTCAACAACCTGTTTATCCCGGCAGGGGATTTGCTCGGGCAACACTTGAAACCGACCCAGCGTTTTGCGCAGTCGGCGATGGCCACGTTCGATGCGCTGCGCCCCTGCGTCGGCGCCCTGGCGCTGGGAGTGGCGCGACGCGCATTGCATGAATGGCAAGCCTGCGTCACGCCGACCCCGGCACAGTCACAACGGCTGTCGCATATGAAGCGCCGCTGGTATGCCGCTTACCGTGAGGCGTCGAGGGTCTGTCAGCAAGTCGATGAGCAGCACACCCTGGAAAAAAGCCGTGGCATGGTGAAAACCGCCTGCGTGATCCTCGCCGATGAAATTGTCAGTGAACTGATCCACGCGTTCCCCACAGACGCTCAGCCTGTACCGGCAACCCTGTGGCAGGCATTTCGTGATGTAAAAGCCTTTGAGTACACCGAAGGCACACGACAGATCCACCGCCTGAACCAGCGTTTTTCACCCCGACCAGCCAGCCAGGAGTGCCGATGACGCTCGCCCCTCTCGTGCAGGGTCAACTGAATATCGTCAGTACCTGTGAAGCCATCACGCCGGACAGCCGGCACTTTCTTGCTACCCGGGAGCTATCGACCCAGGCGCGCTGGTATCAACACTGGCCACACATCGATTGCGGCGAGCGCCTGCACGCCAAGGCCGCTGTGGACCTGTGCCGCCGCGTCATCAGTGAGCCGTACCCGACCCAGTTGGTTTACGACAGCCTGCACCCGGCAGCGCGCGGTGCAACGCCCCTGCTGCAAAGCCTGATATCCCAATGCCCGGGCTTCATCGAAATCTGGGGCGTGTGCAGTGGGCAATTTGATCCGCATTACGCCGGTTCTCTGGCTAACACCCTGCTTCAACCCGGGCAACGCCTGCTGTATCTGTATGACCCGCTGCAGCGCCTGAGTGGTGACCCGACGCCCCAACTGGCGACGCTGCACTACCTGATCTTTTCTGCACAAGCCTAGGGGCAAGCAATGGATACCCAGTTTGCTTCATTGATCGAGCGCCTCGCCAAACCCACCCTGCTGCCGATGCGTCCGGGTGAGTCGCGACAGCTGGCGACCCTGAAGGCCGAGGTGCTCACCTGCGGCGAATACCACAGCCGGGTGCTGATAGAGGACAACCACGGCCCACAGGCCAAAAGCGCACTGTTGCTGCACGGCTGGGGTGGTCATCCGATGATGATGTCTGACTTGCAAGCAGTGCTGCAGGCCCAGGGATACAGGGTCTACACCCCCTTCCTGTTGGGCCATGATCCTCTCGCGCCGGCCAATTGCGATTTGCCCGGCCAGTGCTCCTTACTGTTGGCAATGCAGACCCGATACGGCCCGTTCGATACCGTGGTTGCCCACTCGGCCGGCGGGCTAATCACGGCGATGGCGCACTGGCTGGGTTTTACTCTCAACCACGTAGCACTGCTGTCAGCCCCGGCATCACTGTCCAGCCTGTTGCAGCATTATTTGACGCTGCTCAAGGCAGACGAACAGTACCTGCCACTGCTCGGTCGCTATTACCAGAGCCGCTACCCCATGCCCGCCGACTTGCAGACCGCACACCCGTACACCTTCCACGGGGCACGTGCACTCATCTTGCACGGCACGCAAGACCAACGAATCAACCCTGCCGACGCCAGGCAAATTCATGCTCAGTTGCCGGATAGTCAACTGCATATCATCGACAATACAGGCCACCTGGGAATTCTCTCGCACCAGCGTACCCAGCAAGTGCTGGCCGGGTTTCTCGGCGCGAAAGACGCCAATCATGAAAAAGGGAACACCCATGCTGGGGCATATTGAATCCATCACCCTTCACATTCCCGAGCAGCGCACGTCACTGGTCGAGGCCGGCCTCACCCTTGGGTTGACCGCGCTGGATGTCAGGATGTTTTCACGCTTCTACGGCCTGGAGAGCTTCCCGCGTCATCCCGGTACGGTGGATGACCTGATACGCCAGCTCCTAGAACAATTCGTCGCCACTCATCCTGACGTCGTCGCACGCATCCGGCATGTGGTGCATGCGCATACCGTGCCGACCCTGCGGCCGTTTCACGAGACCGGCAGGGCCGTACTCGACGCCTGCGGGTTTGCCCACGACACCGAGTACGCCAGCCTGACGATGGGCCACTGTGCAACCTCGTTGTCGGGCGTGGAATATCTGTGCAGCCGCCTCAAGGACGGGGAATACGCGCTACTGCTGATCGGCGAGAAAGCCTTCCACCCGAAGGTGGAGCTTCTGGACGACACCACCATCATGGGCGAAGCCGGCTGTGCCGTGCTGCTCAGTCGATCAGGAGACCGCGCCAGGGTCATTGCCCGGCACAGTGAGCAGGCCGGCCAGTTCAGTCAACACAAGGGGAATGAACCCAGGACCAACCCGGAATTCGCCGATGCCTATTTCGACTTCGTCAGCACGGCCATGCGCCGTGCGGCGCAGCAGTTCGACTGCGCGCTGGATGCCCTGGACTGGATAGCCCCGCACAACGTCAACCTGTCGTCCTGGCAGAAAATAGCCGACGCGCTCGCTATCCCCCGCACAAAGGTGTTTTTGCAGAATGTTCCCCGCTATGGCCATTGTTTTGGCGCGGACCCCTACCTCAATCTCGCCGCACTCATTCGTGGGCAACAGCTTGCTCCCGGCGCCAAAGTGATGCTGGTCAGCGTCGGCATGGGCGCCACCTTTTCCTCGCTGTTGCTTGAGTTACCTGCCGGCAATGAAACCCCCGTTTTTTGCAACCTCGAGCAATACCCGGATGTGCGGCCCGATTAAGTTAACGCCTAGTTATTCCTCTATGCGAACGCAGCCACCCATGAGCGATATCACCCGCCGCTACCCACAACTTTACGCGCTGTCAGAGCGACTTCTTGCCGCCGGACAGCTCGAGGATAGCAATCTCCCACTGGCGATCGCCTATCTGGATGACCTAGAGCTTAGAAGCCTGGCCTGTATCGGCATACCTTCACAGTTCAACCCCTGGGAAACGCCGGCCTTTTCCAATGTCAGCTATCCCTGGCACTTGCAAATCATCGAATACCTGAGCCGAACGGACGCCAGCGCCATGATGCTGTTGCCGGGCGCATCCCTCAGTACCCGGGCCATCCTGACCCTGGGCAATGAAGAGCAGCAGACACGTTTCTTTGCCTGCTTTGCCGAACGCCCGGCCTGGACATTCTTTGCCGTCACGGAGCCCGACATAGGTTCAGATGCCGGGGCCATTTCCACTGAGCTCACGCACAGCGAACAGGGCTGGCGGCTCAACGGCACCAAAAAATTGATTGGGGGCGCGATGCTGGCAAGCGCCGGCCTTGTGTTTGCGCGCTATCAACAAAGCCAGCGCCTGGTGATGGTTTTCCCTGATGAAACCGAGCCCGCCTTACTGCGTGAGCCACTGGGTACCGTCGGTTTGGCAGGTGCGGGTTTAACACGCCTGACGTTCAAGGATTATCGCGTCCAGGAAGACGATATTCTGGGGCACGAGCGGCGCGAACTCCTGCAGGGGCTCAACGCGTTGAGCCTGGTATTCGAGCGTCATCGTCCCATGGTGGCCGCCATGGCGCTGGGCACCACATTTGGCTTGCTTACCGCCCTCGACACCCGTCCCTTGCCGGCCATTGCGAGGCGCTCGGTCGCGCGGCTGTGGCGAAAATACCACGCGATCTACCAACAAATGCTGACCGTGGCAGAAGGCTACAGCAACGGCCAGCATCAGCACGCCCTCACCAGCCAACTCAAGCGTAATGCTACCCGCCTGGTCGAGGAAACCGCGTGCCACCTGCCCCACTGGCTCAACCGCGATGACTGGCTGGAAGATCGCTTGCTGCGCAAGCGCTATCGCGACAGCTTTGCGTTTGAGTACATGGAGGGCACCAGCCACATTCACCTGCTCAATAGCTTCCGTCCGCCCGTAACCCAAGGGACCAGCCTGTGACACTCTGCCTCGATCCTGCCGATATCGTGTTCCAGTCGTTTCACCATACTGATCCGGCCATGCCCGAGTCAGACCCCCATATCCCGCACTGGCGTTCTTATACGCAGCATTTCTTTCGGGCGAACGGTGAGACGCTCAGCCCGCAGGACGATCGGGCGCTGGAGTGGGTCACCAGCACGGAGCGCGCCTCCTTCAGCGATATGATCGCCGTGCTGCTGCCCCGGCTGGCCAACGTCATTACGCCTGCGCGAGTGAAAACCGTGCTGATGGCGCATTGGACGCCAGACCTGCACATGGGCAGTTCGGTGGTGAATGCCGCCATCCATCAATTGGGACTCTCCGCCTGCCTGGCATTGGCGATCAGCGATCGCGGAGCGGACGCCGGCCTGTATGCGCTGGACGGCCTCAATGATTGTCTGGCCGGCAAAAACGAGGATGGGCTACTGCTGATTGCCGAGCAGAAAAACCTGATGTATGCCTCGCCGCTGATGGCAGCCCTGCAACCGGAAAACAATGCCTGCGTCTGCCTGTTCAACAAGCAGCAACGTGGCTTGCGCTACCGGGGCTTCAGGCGCGCGCGCCATGCGCAATGGTCCAGCGAGTACCTTGCTCACGCCGTTGAACAGTTGGGGTTGACCCACGAACGCCTGACGCTGATCGGCCCCGCCCAACTACTGGAGGCCGCGCATGCCGGCGCTCGCTCGTTTGCCATCAACCCTAGGTTGCTGTGCGCGGCCCCTTTCGTTGCGCTGCGTACCTTCTGGGAGCCGCAACGTGACTACCTGCTGATCAGCGAAAATGATAACGGGATCAGCCTGTGCGGGCTCGCAGCCGAAGAGGGTCCACGATGAACATTGCCTCCCTGGCCACTTATATTCCTTCGACTCGCGTGTCGCTCGAGGAGGTCGTCGCGCATCGCGGCGGCAGTCCGTCAGAAGCCCGCACATTTGGCCAACTGTTCGGCATGCGGGAGGCATCGACCCTGGCGGATGAGGAAAGTGCCGAGGGCTGCTTTCACGCCTTGCTCCAGCAACTGGGCGAGAGCCTGGATGAAGGGGAGCAGATTGATGCGGTCATCTTGATCCAGGGCCTGCCCTCTCCCTCCGTGCGCCAAAGCGTCAACCTGTCAGCCCTGCGTCAACGGTCAGACTTTATCGCCGTGCAGGCACCGCTGCTGACGCTCAACCAGCAAAACTGCGCCACCCTGTTCTGGGGGTTGCGGCTGGCCGAACGATTGCTGGCAAGCGGCAGACACCGCTGCGTGGCGCTGCTGGCGGGGGACACGCTCGCTGATTTTGACCTGGCCGAGCGCTATATCCCGGGCTGCACAATGATTGCCGACGGCTTCGTGGCCGCCCTGCTCAAACCCGGTGGCGGTCAACGCAGGGTGTCAGGCATCCAGTGCTTTTATCATCCTGGGTTCTGGCAAGGCCTGGACGGTACTCGCGAGGACACCAAGCGCTTCTATCAGTCCCACAACCACCTGGTCGAACATGCCCTGTCGTCCTACCCCGACGACGTGCGCAAGCGTGCCTGGCTGCTGCCGCACAACATCAACCGCCTCAGTTGGCAAACCTGGCTGCGCCATCCAGAAAACCGCGACCGATCGGTCGCCACTGACCTGCTGAGCCAATGTGGGCACTGCTATACCGCGGACCCTCTGCTCCTGCTCGACCGCTACGCCCCGCACGATACTGGCCGCCCTGCGCTGCTGCTATCGGTGGGCCTGGGAGGCTGGGTAGGTTGCGCCGCCATTACCTCAGACGCCTTACCGGAGGCTGTCCATGCTCAATAACCCCAATGCGATTGCGATCGTCAAGCCGTCCGCAGCCAAGTTTGCGCAGCTGGGCTTTCTGAAAATTGCAGAGGCTGCCGTGCGCCAGCACGGGGACAAGGTCTGGATCGGTGAGGGCAAGGATGAAGTGCTGCTGCTGGCTGGCGCGCGACATATCCGGTTTTTCCTTGAGAACGAAAGCCACTTTCACAAGGAGCTCGACAACGGCCAGTCAGCCAGGCGGCTATTACTGGGCCAGTCGCTGATCACCGCGCAGGAAGGTGAAGAATGGCACCTGGCCAGAAAGCTCACCGCACCGCTGGTCAATCCCAAATCAGTGTTACTCAAACAAGGCACCCAACATGCCGCGCAGTGGCTGGTGGACATTCTCCAGGACCCGCAGACAGGTTCCATGCGGGAGATCTGCCTGCAATGGGCGTTGATGTGTGTTGCGCAAGGGTTCGTCGGCTCCACGCTGGGTCCTCTGCAGCTGGATCGCCTGATCAATCACTTTCGCACGATCTACCTGCAACTGATTGTCGACGAGCCGACCGAGGATTACACCGCGTTATGCCAACACCCGGCCCTGACCGCGTTCCGCGAGGAACTTGAGGCCATGATCGGGCCGTTGATCACGGGAGACGGCGGCGGGAACGTCGACATGCTGCAACGTTTTTGCCAGGCGCTCGATATCAAGGCCAACCCACAGGAACGGGAACGGGCGATCAGCATGTTGCTGGGTAATCTGGTTGCCAGCGTGGATAACACCGGTATCGCGCTGCTGTGGTGCCTGACCCATCTGTCACAGCACCCGCATTACCAGAACCAGGTGCTTGAAGAGGCGCGCCACGGAACGCGCGACATGGCCAGCGCCATCGTCAAGGAATCGTTGCGCATGACCCCGGTGACGGCGTTTTTCGAGCGCGGCACCCTCGCCCCTCTGGAGATCGACGGCGTCAGCGTGCCAGCCGGAACCAAAGTGCTGTTTTCACCCTGGTTGATCCATCGCGATGCGGCTTACTGGCCCGAGCCGCTGAGTTTCAGGCCAGAACGTTTTCTTGAAGGCCGCAAAATTGCCCGGGAGCACTTTGTGCCCTTCAGCGTGGGGAAGCGCAATTGCGTAGGCATGGCGCTCGCGCTGGACCAACTCACCACTGCTGTTGAAACGCTGTGCAGCCATTGTCATTTCAGCTTGGCGCCATCGACCGCCCCCGCCGCACTCACACCGCTGTACGGTCTGAATGTGATGCCCAGGGGCACTATCTGTTTCACCCTTGAATCTGTAGACAGAGCCACTGCGCATGAATGCACCGCCTGACCTGGCGGGAGATGCCATCCCGAAACTTAGTGTGTTTTGTTTTTCGGACGTGGCCCGCGACAGCTTTGCGCAAAAATATGAACAGTTGCTGAGCACCGCCAGGCTGGCGGATGAGCTCAACTTTCATGCTATCTGGACGCCTGAACGACACTTCCACACCTTTGGCGGCATGTTCCCCAACCCCTCGGTGGTCAGCGCTGCGCTGGCCGCGAGTACCCAGCGTATCGGGATCCGCGCAGGCAGCGTGGTGCTGCCCCTGCATGATCCGTTGCGCGTCGCTGAAGAATGGGCGCTGGTGGATAACCTGTCTCGCGGCCGCGCCGGCGTTGCGTTTTCCTCGGGCTGGCAACGCAACGATTTCGTGCTCAATGCGCAGAACTACAGCGACCGTCATGCGGTGCTTTTTTCTTCGTTGGAGCAGATTCAGGCGCTGTGGCGCGGCGAGTCCGTAACACGCCACGAACTGTCCCGGCCGGGGCAACCGGAACCCGTCACGCTGCAAACCTGGCCACCGCCCTATCAGGCCACGATTCCGGTCTGGGTCACGACGGGGAGCAATCCGTTGTTGTTCAGCGAGGCGGGAAAGCGCGGCCTGAATGTGCTGACGCACCTGATCTCACAAACCCGTGACCAGTTGCAGGAAAACTGCGCCAGCTATCGCCTTGCACGTCACCACGCTGGGCTGGATCCGGCGGGCGGTACGATCACGCTGATGATGCATACCCAGGCCGGAGAAGAGCGGGAATCGCTGTCGCCGTGCCTGCGACCCGCGCTGGCGGGCTACCTGCGCGCGTTTATGCAGCTGTCGGAAAACCTTAATGCGCCACCGGCGCAGGGCCAAGAAACGACGGACAAGAAGCAGGACTACGCTCTTAAGTGGGGCGTGGAAAAATACCTTCACCACTACGGTTTGTTCGGCTCGGCAGCCGAGTGCCTGACGCAGCTCAAGCAGCTCAAGCGTGAAGGCATCGACGAGGTGGCGGGGCTGGTGGACTTTGGCATGCCTCAGGACAGTGTTGAAACAACACTGCGCACTCTGGCGACATTACTGTGAAATACGGAGGTTGAATGAACAACATGAACACAATGAAATGGGTACTTGCGCTGCTGGCCGGCACCACCGCTTACGCTGCGGTGGCCTCAGAAAAAACCTTTGCGCTCACCGCGTTCAACAGCGTCGAAGTGCGACAGGGTATCAACCTGTCGATCAAATGCGCCGCGACATCTTCAATGGTGGTTTCAGGCGCTCCCGAGACGCTGAGCAAGCTCCAGGTGACGACAAACAACAAGGCACTTTTGCTCGTCAATGCGGCGGCGGAGAATGATCGCTTCGTCACCCATGCACTGGATATCACGCTGTACACCAGCGAACCACTGACCGGGCTGGCCGGCAAGGCAGGGGTTAAGATCGTGGCGCCGGCCTGTGCCGTCGCCCCGTCCAAACTGGCGGTTGCCGGCAGCATGGGCACCGACATCCAGGTTGAAGGCAAGACGGGCGAGCTGGCGCTTGACCTGGCCATGGGCGGCACCTTCAACAAAAAACCGCTGCCCTTCATTGCAGAGGTGGCGAACGTGCGCATGAGCATGGGAGCTGAATCATCCTTGTGCAACATCCCACGAATCAACGGCAGCCTGTCTGCCGGTGCCCGCATGGCCGTCAGCCCATCGGCTCAGGTCGATACCGGTGCTACGGGGTCTTTCGCCAGCGAAATTTCAACCTCTGATTGCTCGTAAACAGCCTGTGTAAACGGGTCACTCGCAGTGTGATGGCAGCCGAGCTGCCATTGCACCGGGGTACGTTGCGCAGTAATGATCGCGCCATAAGCCAGGCAGAAAAGCCCCTCCCCTTGCACCTGGCAATAATGGATCTGCCCACTGCTGACGCCAAGTTCAACCATGACCTGCGCCACACCGCTCTCGCCTGCCTGGGGGATCACACAAAAGCTGGCAAGCGGCTTGGTCAGCCCCGTGCCTCGGGCTTTTAACCAGGCTTCCTTGATACTCCATAGCCGGGTAAAGCGCGTGAGGTAGTTGGCTTCGTCCAGCGCCAGCCAGCGTTGCTCGTCCGGGTGAAAAAAGCGCCGGGCGATGGCTTTTTTTGCCGCCACGTTTGCGCTGACTTTTTCCAGGTCAACCCCGACCTCATAGTCCTTGCACAACGCGATCGCGGCCGACTGACCGCTGTGGCTCAAGTTGAAACGCAGCCAAGGGTGCTCAGGCAGCCAGGGTTTGCCGGTCGCGGTCCTGGCCAGGCACACCTGATCAACCGGGATCGCCAGGCAATCAGACAGCACCTGATGCAACCAATGTTGTGCACGTTGACGAACCGTCATTTCCGGCAGCCCATCGTCAAAGTGCTGCAGCAGGCACACGGCCCTGCCTGCGATCAACTCAGGCAGGGGATTGCAGCGGTAAATTGATGGTGACCTTGCAACCGGTCTGTTCATGTCGATTTTCCAGAGACAAGTAGCCGCCGTGGCTCTCGGCAATTTGCCGGCACAAGATCAGGCCGATGCCGGTGCCATTGGGTTTGGTGGTGTAGAACGGCACGAACAGATTTTTCGGGTTGGTCAGCCCCACGCCCCGATCCAGGATGGAGATCAACAAGCGCCCTTTCTCCTCGGCCCATTCGATATCGATACTGTCGGTGCTGCCACCCATCGACTCGTCGGCATTTTTGATCAAGTTGATCAGCAACTGATGGATCTGTACCCGGTCGAGGCTTGCCATCAGCGGGCGCGGTCCCTTCAGGGTAATCACGCGGTGCGAAAACAGCAGCGGCAGCTCGCCCACCAGCGCCGTCAGATCCACCCATTCCTTCATCGCCGGCGCCAGTTTGCTCAACTGCCTGTAGCTGCTGATGAACGCAATCAGCTCACGTGCCCGCCGGTTGATCAGGTCGATGCCTTCGGCAAAACCGGACGGCAAATTGTCAGCGTTTTGCCGGTAATGCTGTTGCAGCATTTGGCTGATAGAGGCGATGGGGCTGAGGGAGTTGTTGATTTCGTGGCTTATCACACGCAACAAGTCCTGCCAGGCTTTCTGCTCTTCCTGACGCAACATGTCGTCAACGTCACTGACAAACAACAGCACGTTCTGCACACCGTCCACCATGTAGGTGTCGCTGGTCACCTTGTAGCGCCCCGGTCGCCCTTCATGATCGGACACGACCGGCTGCTCCGTGTTGGCGTTGTGCAAAAGACTGTCCAGTTGCAAGGTGCTGGCCGTATTGCCAATCAACTTTTCCAACGATGTGCCCGACATCCGCGAGGCGGCGCTGTTACACCAGATCAGTCGATGACTGCCGTCCAGGGCATAAATCGCAACCGTGATATTGGAGATCACTTTTTGCAGCAGGAAATCCATCTCGCGCTGCTGTTGACGGTGTCGCGACAGTTGGCCGGAAATATCATTGATTTGCTCGATGACCCCCTCAAAGGCCCCGGCCCCGTTGGTCACACCGCGCAGGCTGAAATCCTCCTGTTCAACGGCCTCGAGCAGATTGGAAATGACGTTGATTTTATAGATCAGCTGCTGAAAAAAGTGATAGCAGAAATAAACCAGCGTCACGCACAGCATAAACAGGGTGAAGAACTTGAGGTAAACGGACTGCTGCGGAAAAAGCCAGAGCAGCAGGTAAGCAATGATTCCGCCTACGGGGGCCAGGCTGCAGAGCAACAAGTGACGGAGTTCAAATGATTGAAAAAACTTACTCATGGCAGATTTTCAGTTTCTCAAGCCGACGGTAAAAAGCACTGCGGCTGAGCCCCAGCGATTCGGCTGCCCTGACCGCGTTACCGTCATACTGACGCAGGCGCTGTAACAGCAGGGTTTCTTCCGCTTCGGCAAGCGTGCACGCGTCCGTCAATCCTGACGGCAACTCGCTGGCCTGGCCGGCTGCGTCCTGGGCTGGCACCAGAAGCGGCAGGCAGAGGTCTTCCAGGTCAATCACGTTGGCACGACACAGCAACACAGCGCGCTCGAGCAAATGGCTGAGTTCGCGGATGTTTCCAGGCCATGAATAGTCCAGCAGCCGCTGGCGTGCCTGAGGCAACAAGACCGGTCGAGGCTTGTTGTATTTACGCGCAAAACGTTTCAGGAAGCGCTCGGTCAGCGGCTCGATATCTTCCAGCCGTTCGCGCAGCGGCGGCAGCTGGATTTGAATCAGGTTCATGCGGTACAGCAGATCCTGACGGAAACGCCCTTCTGCCACGGCCTTATCCAGGTCGGAATTGGTGGCGGCGATGATCCGGCATTGAGTGGTCTGGGTGCGCGACGACCCGACGCGCTCAAACTGCCGCTCCTCCAGCACCCGCAGCAATTTCACTTGCTGCGTCAGGGGCAGGTTGCCGATCTCGTCGAGGAACAGCGTCCCTTTGTCGGCCAGTTCAAAGCGCCCGATACGGTTTTCTCGCGCATCGGTGAAGGCGCCTTTGACATGGCCAAACATCTCGCTTTCAAACAACTGCTCGTTAATGCACCCCATGTTCACTTCGACAATACTGTGTTCGCACCGCGAAGAAATCTGGTGGATATACCGCGCGAGCAAGCTTTTCCCGGTGCCGTTCTCGCCCAGAATCAGCACGCTGGTATCGGTCACCGCAACCTTTTCCACCAGGCTGATCAGGCGTTTCATCGCCGGTGAGCGGACAACCCATTCGCTGTCCATATCATCTTCGAGCGCCAATTTGAGCAACTTGTTTTCTTCGCGCAGGCAATCACCGGAACGACGCGCCTGGCTGAGGGTGATCTGCTGCTGAACGATGCTCAGCAGACGCTCGTTGTCCCAAGGCTTTTGAATAAAATCGGCGGCCCCCGAACGCATAGCGTTGACGATGATGTCGACGCTGCCCCACCCCGTCATCGCGACAGCCGGCAAGCAATCATCAAATTTTTTCAGCTCGGCCAGCAACTGCAGCCCTTCCATGCCTGAGGTGGTGTCTTTCTGGAAATTCATGTCCATCAATACCAGATCCACAGGCCTGGCCGACAAATGCGTCAGCAGGCGATCGGCCTGGGTTTCCACGGTCACGTCGTACCCTTGCATGCGCAGCAGGATATCGAGGCTGGTCAGGATGCCCGCGTCATCATCTATCACAAGGATGTGTTTTTTATCGTTCATTGTAAGCATCCAGCTTGTACCGCCGTGCCCGGGGAGCACGGCGGTCGTTTATTCATATCGAATCGCGTCGGCGGGCGACATATTGGTTGCCCGTCGCGAAGGAAGCCAGACTGCGAGCGCCACCACCAGCGAAATCATAAGCGCGACCATCCAGAACAGGAGCACAAAGGGCGTGCTTCCATTACCCAGGACGCTCGTCAACTTGGGTGCCACAAAGAATGCCAGGGGCAAGCCGATGGCAAGGCCGGTCAACAATTGCTTACCGCCCTGGAGCATGAGCATACGCAACAAATTATTCTCGGTAGCCCCCATGGCCATGCGCAAACCAATTTCCTGGGTCCGCTGATTGATCAGGTTGCACATCACCGCATAAATACCTGTCGCCGCCAGTATCATCGCTACCAGGCCGAATAACATGAAAAGGTTGGCAATAAAATGCAAACCGGCAGTGTTGCGGGCCAAGCGGTCATCCAACGTCTGGATCTGATTGACCGACAAGTTGCTGTCCACCTGACGGACCGCGTTGATCAGCGCAGGCCCGAGCGTCTCTGGATGCTGGGCGCGCAGCACCAACATCAATGAGGACGCGGGCTGCTGCTCCAGAGAGCGGTACACCGTGGCACGGTGGCGGAAGGCGCTGAAAGGCCGGCCATGAATGACGCTGGGCACCACGCCCACTACGTTGTACCAGCGCTGGTCATCGCTATCGCGAAAGCGCAGGCGCTTGCCAATCACATCATGCTCTCCTGGCCAGAACCGTTCGGCAAAAGACTGGCTGACAACAACCACCTGCTGTGAGTCCCGCGTATCACCGTGGGCGAACTCCCTGCCCGCTGTAGGTGTGATACCCATGGCCGACAGGCTGCCGGGCATGACCTGCACGTCATTGACCATCGGGAAAGACCAGCGCTCGTTGGTGTTATTGGTGGACGAGTCGACATCCACCTGACGCGGCACGGTAAATTGCCCTACAGCACTGGTGGTCAATGCTGCGCTTTGAACCCCGGGGATCGCGGCGGTGGCGTCGCGCAGGCGCTGGTAAAACAGCACACGGCTGGCATCGTCAGGGTAATTATTGACGTTGAGGTGGACTTGCGCGGTGAGGTAGTTATGGGTGTCGACACCGTAATCAGCGCGGGTCGCCTGATAGACCAGCAACGCGAACAACGCACTGATGCACAGGATCGAGCAGGAGAGCCCTACCTCAAACACCACCAGGATCCGCGAAACCCGACCTGCGCCACGGCTTTGCGCACCTCGGGTGCCATCACGGAGCACATCATTGAAGTTGCCATGGACGATTTTCCAGGCCGGCAGTGCGCTGGTCAGCACAGCGGTGATGATCACGAGGACAAGGGCATTGACGATCAACAGGTTATCGAGCGACAAGTGCCACCAGAACGGGATCTTATTGGGCACGAAGCCAGGCAGTATCGTATTGGTGATCTCCAGGCCCCACGCCGCCAGCAGGACCGCCACGACACCGGACAGGAAGCAGATAAACAGACTTTCCAGCATCATTTGCAGTACCAGGCGGCCTGCGGGAGAGCCCAATGCGACCCGGATGGCAATTTCCTTGGAACGCTCGGTCGTTCTTGCCAGCAATAAATTCCCGACGTTACAGCACGCCAATAGCAGCACAAAACTGACCGCGAGCAACATGACGATAAAGATCGGTGTGGTCTCCTCGCCCATGAAATTTTCCTGGAACGTCAGCGCCTGGGCAGACAGTCCCTTATTACTTTCCGGATGTTCCAGCGCCAGTGAACGCATGACACCGTTGAGGTCGCGGTCAGCGTCTTCAAGCGTCGCTCCGGGCTTCAAACGCGCATACACGGAGACTTCCGGAGCGCCTTTACGCACCAGGTACTGCGAAGGTTCGAGCTGGGAAGGCAGCCACAGGTCATGGAAGAAAGGAAAGGCAAAATCGGCCGGCATGATGCCAACGATGCGGGTATGTACGCCATTGATCCTGATATCGCGGCCAATGAGTTGCGCGTCGCCAGCAAAGTAGTTTTGCCACATTGCGTAGCTGATCACCGCGACAGGCTCAGCGCCCGACTGAACGTCTTCCTCGTTTAGCACACGCCCGCGGAAGGGCTGAACAGCTGTATAGGAGAACATTTGTGGGGTATTTCTGATGGCCATATAGGAAACGGCCTTGCTGCCATCACTGATATCCGCACGCTCCGCGTAGAAATACCCCACATCCTCGAGCTGGGTCACGCGCGCCTTGATATCGCTGTAATCCATGTAGTTCAGCCCGGAATCGCTCAGGCTCACACCATTCACGGTCGGGTTGATCAGCACCATGCTTTTTCCGTCCGGGTAAGGGAGCGGCGTGAACATGATGGTATTGATCACCGAAAACATATACAGGGTCAACGCCAGCCCACAGGACATGATTAGCACGGTGATGAAAGTAAAGCCGGGGCTTTTCAGGAGTAAACGCAAGGCATAGCGAATGTCAAAAAGCATCTTATGCTTCCTTCACCAGGGTCAGTTGCGGCGCCTGTTCACCATCGCCGACGACCTTTCCGTCAGACAGGACGATACTGCGCTGTGCGCGTTCGGCAGAGCGAGGATCGTGAGTCACGATGCAGATGGTGGCGCCTTCCTGATGCAACTTATCGAGGATATTCAATACCGCTTCGGCGTTGTGCGAATCCAGGTTACCCGTGGGTTCATCCGCGAGAAGGATCGAGGGGTTACCGACGATGGCCCGAGCCACCGCCACGCGCTGCTGCTGCCCGCCGGAAAGTTGAGAAGGATAGTGACGACTGCGGTGAGACATATTGACCTTGTGCAAGGCCTCGGCGACTCGCTGCTGCCGTTCAGACTTGGAGATATCACTGCGGTAGGTCAGTGGCAGCGCAACATTTTCCTCAATGGTTAAGTCACTGATGAGGTTGAACGACTGGAAGATGAAGCCGATGTCTCGATTACGCACCTGCGCACGCTGTTTCTTGGAAATATTCTCGACGTTGTGACCGGCCAACTGATAAGTGCCGCTCGATGCCGTATCCAGCAGCCCCAGTACTGAAAGCAGCGTGGACTTCCCGCAGCCTGAAGGCCCCGATATGGCCACGTACTCGCCTTTTGAGATGGTGAGCGTGATCTTGCTGAGTGCATGGGTTTCGATTTCATCAGTCAGGAAAATCTTGTTCAAATCTGTCAGTTCTACCAAAGGTTCCATCTTATTGTCTCCAGGGCATTGTCCGGCAGCCGGCGCGAGCGGCATCAATTGGCGATTTGAATGTGATCGGCACCCTGCCAAGCGGTGCTGTCACTGAGAATTATTTTGTCGCCAGCCTTGAGCCCGCTGGTGATCTGAATGTAGTCAGCCGAACCCTGCCCGAAATCCACTTTCATTTTGGTCGCTGAGCGGTCTTTGTCATCCAGCCGGTAGAGCATAGAAGGCAAGTTATTCTGCGCGAATGGCGGGCGCTCGACATACAAGGAATTATTGATTGTCGTCACAGCGATCAAACCGTCGACGCTCAGGTCGGGACGGGCTTCCTGAGGCAGTGGTTGATTAAACGTAACATCCACCTTGACCGTACCGTTGGTAACCGCAGGATCGACCCTCGACAGCACGCCGGTAAAGCGGCTTCGACCTGTGTTGATCGTGACAGCCTGGCCGACCGCCAGATCACGCGACTGCAACTCGGGCACCTTGAGTTCGGCATACAGCTCCTTCTCCTTGGCCAGTCGGGCAATATCGCTGCCTATCGTGACCCGTTGTCCGACCTGGACTTTCACATCTTGCAGAATGCCATCTATGGGAGACTTGACCCTGAGCGAATCAACCTCCTGCTGACTCAACGCAACCAATGACTCCATTTTATTAAGGCGCACGATATTCGCCTTTGTATCAGCCTGGACACTGAGCTTAAGTGTCTTCAACCGCCGTTCTTCAAACACAACCTGTTGCGTGTACTGCTCAGTGAGGATGCGCGTGGTTTCATATTCCAGCCGGGGCACGGCCGCGATGTATTTTTTCTGGGCGGCAAGACGAAGTGTCGAGCCCAGCAAGCGACTCTTGGCCTCCAGCATCAACGCCTCTTGATTAAGAATTTTATTTTGCAGTTCGGCATTTTTTGCCTCGGTTTCTGCCCGTTGCGCGTTAAGTTCCAGCTGGTTTTCCTGAAGTCGCTGTTCGAGCGTCGGATTACTCATGACAACCAGCAACTCTCCCTTGCTGACCTTCATCCCGGCCTTATAGACAACTTCCTCCACCCGAGCATCAACGTTCGCCGCCACCCAGTTGATATCCCAGGGCAACAGTACGCCATTACCACGCACCTCGACGGCAAACTCACCGTACTTGACTTCGGCGACCGTCACGCTGCTACGGGCAACCTGGTAAGGCGAGAACCGATAGGTATAGATAACCAGCAATAGCACCAGCAAAAACACGCCACCCGCAATGGCCTTACTGTGCTTCTTGAATAAGCGCTTATTTCCCGGCTGCGGGATCGAAATATCCATGACAACACCAAAGTTAACGTTCTGCCCAAGCAAAAGCATATTCCATGCCAGAATAAGAAAGCCCTATAACTAATTGATACTTATAAAGTAAAAACGTAGAACCAATTAATACGACCTACCCCACACGGCCGGGCGTCTCACTTTCGGAACGAACGCGATATGCCAGCGCCTATTATCGGGTTCCCAAGGACAATCCGTTGTAAATCGCCGATCCCACTATCGGGACGCAACACAACTTACCGCGTAAAAAGCTTTCGAAAATGGGACTGGCTTTTCCCTGAATCGAGATTCACTTAAAAAGCACTTAACAAACAGCCACTTGAGGCGGCTAAAAAAATGGCATAGCAATTGCCTGTTCATCTGCGCTGACAAACGCAACACCCATAATAAATCTCTTCGCCATTGAGCGCTGCAGAACGGAGTCTGTATGTGGGAACGTAAAATTTCAGACGCAGAAAAGACCTTATTTACACAACACATAATGGACGATTTGTATAAACGTCATTTTGATATCTACGGCAAACATGCCCACATGGAAAAAGCCCTGTGTATTGTCAATGTGATTAACCATATCGTGGAAAACATTTCAGAGGAGATCACCCTGGAGGACCTTGAGCAGATTTGTGGTAAATCCCGCTTTGATATTTGTCGGATGTTCAACTTGTTCTACAATGTGACACCGATCAAATGGATGTGGAGGGTCCGCCTGGCACTGGCAAAAGAGTTTATTCATCTGGCCCCGGAATGGTCATTGACTGATATAAGCTATGCCTGCGGGTTTTCCTCCTTGCCGCACTTCTCGCGTAGTTTCAGTAAAACCTATAATGAAACACCGCTGAAACTCAAGCAGTGCGTCATGAAGTCCACGCGACCGGAAGCCAAGAAAGAGTCTTCGGAATATGACTTTATCTTTGGCATACAAAGAAATGGCTTTTCACGCACGATGCTGATCAACAACATCAACTCACTCTGATCAATAAAAACCAGCCGACTACGCACGAACCTCAAGTCACTCATCCATTCGATACGGCAAGGCTAGAACAATCAACGTCACTGTGCAGCCGCTCCCCCTAGCGTCGGGAGACAGTGGGCGCGACAGATGAAGTGATTCTAACATTCGTCGTGGACGTTTGATGGGTACTTGAGGGGAATGCACGAAAGTGCACAGGGGGTACTCGAATAGTCTAGTGACTTTCTGCAATCAGCGAGCATAAGGCTAATGCCTTGGATGTTTGACACGTCTACGAATCGCGGCGCGCAAGCGCAGTGCGGGATGCCCCATAGCGGCATAATCTTCTTGCGCAGTAGCGTCCAGGAAACTGGAAATACGGCTGAACACCGTGGCATCACGCAGTGCGCCATTATGTCCTATGCCTTCGGTGACTATCAGTTTGCTTCTTCCCAAGACATGGTTGAGTACCATGGCCTCTTCCAAATCAATACTGACGTCGGCCTGGTCATGCAATATCAGCACTGGCTGTTGTATTTTGGCGATCAGTTCGGGGCCAATCTTATCGGGGTTCACACCGTAGCGTAACTGGTAGAGCTTCTTCATTGACGTCGCAATATGCCGGGGTAGTTTATGGCTGAGTACATAGTTGTCCAGCACCTCGCCAAAACTGCACGGACTGCTGATCAAGACCATTCTCTTGAACCGCAGCCCTTGCAGTGCAGCCATGCAGCCTACCAACCCACCGGACGAATGCCCGATCACCACTGAAAAAGGACCGCACTGTCGCTCGATATCGATGACTGCCCGGGAGAGATCGTAAAAAGAGACGCCCTTGCCCGGCGACACCCCGTGTGCCGGCAGGTCAGGTGCAAAAACCGTATACCCTTTAGCCTGCAGGCGCTGAGCAAGGTGCCTGAGCATGATGCTGCGGCCATCCCAGCCGTGCAGCAGCAATACTTTTTCTGCCTGCTGCTCGGCTTGAGGGTAAACGAACATCTTCACGAACGTGTGCCGCCAGGTGAGGTTTTCCTGCCGGCACTGGCTGAGCAGCATCATCTCTGCGGGTTTGTAAGGCAACGGTCGGGTTTTTTCAAACAGATGCATCGCATACAGCGCTGATAGGTAGGAAGACATCATGTCCAGCGAGTAAAGATCGAACAACCTGATGAAACGACACACACGAACATAGTGAGTCGTTGGCCTGACCCTGGCCTTCATCAACAAGGTAGGCCGTAGTCGCATCACCACCAGTACACGAAGATAGTTCTGATGGATCAGCGAAACGACCAGCAAGAGCGGATAGATAACACTAAAGAACATGCTCGTTCCCTATCTTGCTCGCCAGCCGCCAATACTCATTGGCAAAGGCGAACAAGTTGATGGTACTGAACAGGATGATGATACTCATGATTGAGTTCAGGTTAGAGAACCGCTCCCATCCGACCAACAAGACGACGACCATCAGTAACTCTATGATGACCGTCAGAATCAACACGCGACGCGCCTGATCAAGTTGCTCAAGTAACGCTTGCAAGGACGCAACAAACGCCGTGATAAAAAACGTCGGCAATAAAATCAGCATCATCTGGCTACTGGCGTCTCTGATCGCCCCATCGCCTGAAAGAAGGCCAATCAGCATCTTTTCACTGAAGTAAATCGCGACGGTCAGCACAAGATAAAGCCCACCGATAAACATCAGCCCACGGTGCAGTAGCCGTTTCAATTCCCCACCGCTACTGATCGACAGGCGCTGATTTATCAATATCGCCAACGCAGAGCCGCACGCCACGGCCGGAATGACCACAAACATCCTGATCTTGGTAATGATCAAGAAGGCGGCGACATATTGCTCACCCAGGGTCCCTATCAGTGGAAATACCAGCAGTGAACTGAAAAACACCACAATGAAAGACGCAAAAATCGGCAACCCCACCTGCTGCAGCAAACCTTTCAAGCGCGGGATGAACGCTTGCGGCCGGTCATCCTGCTCCAGGTAACTGACTCGCCTGACCAGCCAGGTCGCGATCGGGATCAACAAGCCGGACGCCAGGGCATTGGCGACGATAATGGAATAAAAGCCCAAACCGTAGAGGTGGTAGCTGGTGTAGCAAATGCCGGCGTTCAGGATGATATAGGCAATCACAAGCAGCATGCTCACCGCGCTCCTGCCCTGCCCCCGGAGCGCGCTGTTACACATCTCCAACTGAATGAACGGCAACATCGAAAGGAAATACAGCGGCAGTGCCTCTTGATAAAAGCGACCACCAGAGACGGGAAGTAACTTCTCCAACCAAGGCGAAGTCAACGCAATCGCGCCGCTCAGCAATGCAACGATCAAAACACCCAGCACCGATAAAAGCGAAGTTGCCCTGAATACTTTCTGTTTTGACCAAAGGTTCACAGACCGGGCGCTGAACACCTGGTTACTGATGGCCAGGCATTCGAGAATCGCCAGGAACAAAAAGCTGAACGGCTGGATCATCGACAGCCAGTAAATCGATGTTGTCTCAGCGCCGTGCCCCAAAATGGCAGTCTGTATGTTTTGTGAAAAAGACACCGCGACGGCAACCACAATCATGGGCCAGGCAAGCTTCAGCAGATCTGCAATATCCCGGCCTGCGCCCTGGTGTTGCGACAGAACTATGCCGGGTGAGGTATTCACATGACCTCTCCCAGGCTGTCGCGCCGTGACATGGGGTAGTGCCCCGTCGTTTTTCCATACAGGCTGTAGAGCATCATCGAGAGATAGGACAGCGTGTGCGTCGCACCCAGCAGGTAGCCATGCCCCCCCATCAATTTTTCCGCTCTGTTGTTCAGCAGCGTGATCTGCCAGTGGTCTTCCTCGGCGTCCTGGTAGTCCTGCGCGGCGATGCGCATTTCCCACTGCAAAGCCAACTGGTTGCACTGACTGCTGAGGTCCGCGAACTCAGCCTTGATCAGCTGATGCCGGGTGGCTTTCACGCCAAAGCTCCTGCGGTTGGACAAGTGCGCCCAGCTCATGCCGAGCATGCGCATCAACAACCCCAGGCGGGCAGCGACAGAGACAATGAGTTGGAGGCCGTCGGCGGCGCTCGTCTGCTTTTCTCCGAAAAACTTCAGCTCCAAGCCGAGGGCGGCAAGCACCCTGTCCGCCTGCGGTGGTTGCCCGGCTACCACGGTTCGTTCGTTCGGCACGAGTTGATAACCCTGGCTGAATGCGCACCGAGCCGGGTCGGTAGACTCAAGACGCAACAGCCGCACAGCATCTGCGGGCTCATTGCCCGCAAACAGCTGAAAAACCCTGTCAAACAGACCGTCAGGCATAGGAGCTCTCCAACTGCACATGCTGCTCGATCCAACTGATCAATTTACCCACCGTCGTGAAGGCATCCTGGTCGATTTGATCAGGCTCAAACATCAAACCAGGCACTTTCTCTTCGAGGGTCAATAAGAACTGCACAAACAGCACCGAGTCCAAATCCAGGTCTTCGTTAAAGTCAGTTT
This sequence comes from Pseudomonas sp. 58 R 12, assembly GCF_900005865.1. Taxonomy (NCBI): domain Bacteria; kingdom Pseudomonadati; phylum Pseudomonadota; class Gammaproteobacteria; order Pseudomonadales; family Pseudomonadaceae; genus Pseudomonas; species Pseudomonas sp. 58 R 12. Next base: position 84,936 of record NZ_CVTP01000028.1, on the reverse strand, counting down.
CCAGATTGACCGACACGGCCGAGGACATAATATCGTTAAGCGCTTCATTAACAGCCAAGAGAAGGTGTGACATGTAAAACCTCGCTGGAGTGGTTTCTTTCGATTAGCACGCATGAAAGCGTAACGCCCATGCCCATGGTGATGCAGAGGATTCTGTTGCCTGTGAATGTTTCCAACAGCGCCGACAAGTTAAACAAGATATCGGCACAATACGCATGCCCGTAGTTGGCAATATGTTCGGTAAACATGACGCCCTTGAAGTCCAGCCTGGCGGACACTTTTTTCAGCAACGGCAGATCCAGGTTATTCGGAACGATGGCATCAATGCTGTCAGGCGAGACATTGAATTTATCCAGCGCGTAACGATAAAAATCATAATATTCCTGTTCCAGCGACGCATATAACTCGCGCCGACGTACAGCCGACTCACCCCGGTGATTGTCATAAAAAGACGATAAATGCCTGACGGCGGTGTGTTTCAAGTTCCACAGCGCTGGCCCGGCATTGAGCAGCATCGCCGCCGGCACTTCGGCCAGGACGCTGTTATCCAGTCGACTGACAGCACTGTGAAAAGCCTTCTCTCCCGTCAGCAGGAGCATAGGCTCGCCCTTCTTAATCAATCGGCTTTTTAACAAGTGAATGGCCGACAGGGCAGACGAACAATGATTCAAACTGACGCTGAATACTTGCCAATGCGCTAGGCCACACGCGTGGGCAATATCGTCCAACCAATGATTATCAAAGAACGTGTTATGTGTTTGTGTCTTGGCATACACGAGGCAACCGTTTAACTGTTTGACCTGGGGGTTCGCACTTACCAGTGCGCGCAACGTTTCCACCAGCATCTCGGCATGTGTTGTGGAAGACAGGCCGACCGACGCCAAGGAATAATAGCGCTGGAGTACCTTGCCAGCCCCCGGTTTTAAATCATGGGAGTGCTCAAGCGAACTCAAGGGGACTAAAGAAATACGATCCGGCAACCAACATAAATAATTAAGTGGCAGCATACAGTTTCCGCATGGAGTAATTGTTTAACGCAACTATCAATTACCCACATCGTCCCAGAAACGCGTCGTGCTTTTTGCCTCAAATTGCTTAAAAGGCAGATTTTTCCCATTTGCTGGTCCCACAAATGGAATTTTTAACAACTAACTGGCCGCCAGCTGGACCGCTGGCGGCCTGCAGGTCAGTCCAACATCGCCACATGGCGGGGATGACTGGCGACGCGCGCCATCCACGCCTGAACACCCGGATAAGCGTCCAAGTCAAAACCACCTTCATGGGCCACGTGGGTGTAGGCGTACAACGCCACATCGGCAATGGAGAACTGGTCGCCCACCAGATACGGCGTCAGTTGCAGTTGGCGCTCCATGACCTTGAGCGCCTTGTAACCGCCCTTGTGCAGCTTCTGGTATTCCTCGAGGCGGTCTTGCGGCAAGCCCAGGTAAAACTGGATAAACCGCGCCACTGCAATGTACGGCTCGTGGCTGTATTGCTCGAAGAACTGCCACTGCAACACTTGCGTGCGCAGGCGTGGCTCGGTGGGCAGGAACTCACTGCCATCGGCGAGGAAGTTGAGAATCGCGTTGGACTCCCACAGGCAGGTGCCGTCTTCCAGTTCCAGCACCGGGATCTTACCGTTGGGGTTCTTGGCCAGGAACTCGGGGGTCTCGGTATCGCCGTTGAGGATATCGACATCGATCCATTGATACGGGATGCCCAGCAGGCTGAGCATCAATTTGACCTTGTAGCAGTTGCCCGACTTGTAATCGCCATAAACCTTGTACATGGGGCTCCCCTTATGCCGCTTGCGCGTGCTGTGCTTGACGGACCACCGCGGCCAGGCGTTTGAGACCTTCGTCGAGGCGGGCCGGGTCGATATGGCTGAAATTGAGTCGCAGCGAACCGTGGTGCTGGTCCGGCTCGGAAAAGAACGGTTCACCGGGCATGAACGCGACGTTCTGGTCGAGCGCTTGAGCCAACAAGGTGCGGGTGTCGAGCGGCTGTTTCAAGGTCAGCCAGAAGAATAATCCACCCTGGGGCACTTGCCAGTCGGCCAGATCGGCGAAGTGACGTTCCAATGCGGCTTGGAACGCATCGCGACGCTCGCGGTAAAAGCTGCGCAGTTCCACCAGGTGATGCTGGTATTTCTCCGTGCCGATCCACTGCATCGCTTGCCACTGGCCGACGCGGTTGGTGTGCAAATCCGCCGACTGCTTGAGCTTGAGCAGGTGCGGGAACAGGTCCGGGCTGGCTATCAGGTAGCCAACGCGCAGGCCCGGCAACAGGGTCTTGGACACGGTGCCGGTGTAGATCCAACTGGCTTTTTTCAGGCGTCCGACAATCGGTTTGGCGCTGCCGCCGTCGAACGTCAGTTCGCGGTAGGGCTCATCTTCGATCAGGGTCACGCCAAACTCGTCGAGCAAGGCGGCGACGGCGGCGCGCTTGACTTCGCTGTAGCGTACGGCCGACGGGTTCTGGAACGTCGGGATCAGGTAAATGAACGCCGGACGGTGGCGTTCAAGGTTGACCCGCAGAGCGGCCAAGTCGGGGCCATCGGCTTCCAATGACACGGTGAGGCATTCGGCGCCGAACAGCTGGAAGATCTGCAAGGCAGCCAGGTAGGTCGGGCCTTCCAACAGGATCTGCGTGCCTTTGTCGATATACAGCTTGGCCGCCAGGTCCAGGGTTTGTTGGGAACCGCTGACCACCAGCACCTGGCTGGCCTGGCACGGCACGCCAAGGGCTCGGGCCTCGGCGGCGAGCAACTCGCGCAATTGTGGCTCGCCTTCGCTCATGCCGTATTGGCCGATGTTCAGCGGCATGTCATCCCAGTTCAATGCTGGCAGCATGACCTCCGCCGGCAGGCCCCCGGCGAACGACATCACTTCCGGGCGCTGGGCTGCCGCGAGGATTTCACGGATCAGGGAGCTTTTGAGGCGCGTAACACGTTCAGAGAAGGCCATGGGGTCACCGGTAGCGAAGAGTGCGTTAAATACGTCAAACTGGTTGACCGAAATTACGACGACTTCAGTGGATACGTCAATATGCTTGACCTTAAAAACCAGACCCGCCAACAAGAGGCCATGGAGGCGTTCTTTTTCGGCTACCAGGCCTTCACCGCCAAAGCCGACGAAATGCTCGAACGTCGCGGCCTGAGCCGCGTGCACCAGCGCATCGTATTTTTTATCGCGCGCTACCCCGCCTTGAGCGTGAAGGAACTGCTGGAATTGCTCGGTGTGAGCAAGCAGGCGCTGAACATGCCCCTGCGCCAATTGCAGGAAATGCATCTGGTCGACAGCGTCGCTTCCGAAACCGACAAGCGCAAACGCCTGCTGGCGCTCACTGAAGAAGGCCTGCGTTTTGAGCAATCCCTGCGCCGCGAACAGGTGAAGTTGTTGCAACGCGCCTTCAGTGACGCGGGGGCTGAAGCCGTGGCCGGATGGCTAGCGGTGAACCAGGCGCTAAGTGGCCTGAACTAGCCTTTCATCCACTTTTACGCAGTCGATCGAAAACATTATTTGCTTTATTTGTATACAAAAGCATAATTCGCCTCGTGCGAGTTCCTGACCTATTGGTCAACAAACCCGCCAGTACCTCACAGCGCCTAAGCGCTGGCCATAACAATAAAATGCTTGAGGAGTACTCGCTGTGGACAGCCGCAAATCCGAAGCCTCACCCCTGGACCTCCAACCCACCCGCACCGGCTGGCTGGAACGCCTGTTTAAGCTGCGCTTGCATGGCACCACAGTGAAGACCGAGCTGATCGCCGGCCTCACCACCTTTATCACCATGGCCTACATCATTTTCGTCAACCCGAACATCATGGCCGACGCCGGCATCGATCACGGCGCGGCATTCGTCGCCACCTGCATCGCCGCCGCGCTGGGCTGCCTGCTGATGGGCCTCTACGCGAACTGGCCGGTAGGCCTGGCGCCGGGCATGGGCTTGAACGCGTTTTTCACCTACACCGTGGTCGGCACCATGGGCTACACCTGGGAAACTGCGCTGGGCGCGGTGTTTATTTCCGGCGTTCTGTTCATGGGCCTGACCCTGTCCCGCGTGCGCGAATGGCTGCTCAACAGCATCCCTGTCAGCTTGCGCCATGCGATGGGCGCGGGTGTCGGCCTGTTCCTCGGGGTGATCGGCCTGAAGACTGCGGGGATCATCGTCGACAGTCCGGCGACCTTGATCAAACTCGGTTCGTTGCATGAGCCCGCGCCATTGCTGGCAGCCGTGTGCTTCCTGCTGATCGCGATCCTCAGCTACCACCGCGTGTTCGGCGCGATCCTGATCAGCATCATCGCCGTGACCATCGCGGGTTGGGGCCTGGGCCTGGTGCACTACAACGGCATTCTTGCCACACCTCCGAGCCTGGCACCGACCTGGATGGCGATGGACGTAAAAGGTGTATTCAATGTCAGCATGATCAGCGTGGTATTTGCATTTCTTTTTGTACACATGTTCGACACTGCCGGTACACTGATGGGCGTCGCCCAGCGGGCCGGCCTCGTCAACGCCGATGGCAAGATCGATAACCTGTCCCGTGCGTTGAAAGCCGACAGTGCTTCCAGCGTATTCGGTGCCATGGTGGGTGTACCACCGGTGACCAGCTACGTGGAAAGTGCTGCCGGCGTGGCCGCTGGCGGGCGTACCGGGCTGACCGCCGTGACCGTGGGCATTCTGTTTGTGGCGGCGATGTTTTTTGCACCGCTGGCCGGGATGATTCCAGCGTACGCCACGGCGGGTGCGCTGATTTATGTCGCGATGCTGATGATGGCGAGCATGGCCCATATCAATTGGGATGAAGCCACTGACAGCATCCCGGCGATTGTCACCGCAATCATGATGCCGCTGACCTTCTCGGTCGCCGACGGTATCGCCTTGGGCTTTATCACGTATGTGGCGCTCAAGGCTGGCACTGGCAAGTACCGCGAGATTTCTGTCAGCCTGTGGGTGCTGTGCGCGATCTTTATCGCCAAATTCATATTTCTATAAAGGAGCAACGGATGAACCTGGAAACCTGGCTACTGTTCAGCGGCGCAGCATTGGTGGTGATCCTCATACCGGGGCCACTGTCCCTGCTGATGATCAGCAACAGCCTCAACTATGGGCTGCGCCGCTCGTATCCAGCGTTTCTTGGCGGGGTGTTTGCCTCGATCTGCCTGCTCAGCGCCTCGGCGCTGGGTTTGGGTGCGTTGTTACTGGCTTCCGAGCAACTGTTCAGCGCCTTGAAGATGGTTGGCGCGGTGTACCTGTTTTATCTCGCCTGGCAGAGCTGGCAGCAATCGCGGCAACCGGCCCAGCGTGCCGAGGTGCCGTACGCCGCCCCCGTCCCACGCTTTCGTGCGCTATTTGGCCGGGCGTTCGTACTGGGCGCGAGCAACCCCAAGGACATCCTGTTTTTTGCCGCTTTCCTGCCGCAATTCCTCAACAGCCAACAGCCTTTTCTGCCGCAACTGCTGATCATGATCGTCACCTGGACGGCGCTCGACCTGATGTGCAAGCTGGCCTACGGCCTGGGTGCCCACGGCGCTGCTCGCTACCTGCGCAGTGGCAAGGGCCAGAGTTGGTTTAACCGCATCAGCGCCGGGCTATTCGGTGGCGCTGGCGTGATGGCATTGATAAAGGCTAGGACCGGCTGACTTTGGCGAAATAGACACTCGGTCGGCTCCCCCTCATACCGCGCCACTGGATGCCTGCTACGATCAGAACCAGACGGTTTTCGCTCATGGCGCTGCTGACGTCTACCAGTGGCAGCACACCCGGATTAAAGCGAATGGTTTCATTGAGCCACTGAGCCGTCAGTCGCGTATCCAACTCGATCGTCCCACCGTACGTCCAATGGATTGAAACGTAGTAAACCTTATTGGACAGAGGGTGGGTCACGATCAAATCACGGGTGGTTTTATTGAAATGCTTCACCAGCACTTCATGCACGTCAAAGCCTTGCTGCTGCAACACGTGTGTAATGGCCTGGCGCATGGCAACCCCGCGCTGGACCGGGCGCTTGGGAAGGCGGAATTGAAGCGCAGGATCTAGATCTAAACCTGATATCCGGAAGTCGACTCGGGTAAAGCCTGGCGCTTTGCCTTCTACCCCTATGAATATCGATTTACTTTGTCTGTCAGTAGGCCTCAGCAATCTCAACACATCATCCGTTTGCCCTGGTATCGCGGGGGCCGCTGGCAACCAATCGTTCAACGTCGCACGGAGATTGAGCATATGACTGGCCGTTGCAGGGCGTTCCGGGCCTGATAACTCAATAATTCGTGCCACTGTAAATTCTCGGCTTTTGGTGGTCATGGTGGGGAATGCCGTGCCGACGTACTCCGCCAACGGCCTGTCAAAGAGAGGGGCATGGAGCTGCCACCCGCCCGTTGGCGTGCGCGATACAGGAAGGGGCTGTTCAGCACGTGATGTGCTTGCCCAACGCTCAATATCAACGCGAGCCAATGAAACCAGTGGTTCATCCTGTGTGATAAACACTATGTAACCCAAGGGTGCCTGCCCACCCTGGGGGAGCAATCGGTAATAACCGCTCAAAGGATCGTTCAGGGCCGTATAGGGAGGCGCCAGCCGGAGGACATTGTAGGAAAATCCTCGACTATCTACCGGGACGTGAAATACGCCGGGCGCCGGGGACGTCAATTGTTGATGGTTCAGAACCTGCACACGCCAATCCAACCAGTGGGTGGACGTGGAGGAGGACTGGCGTATCTGGCTTTCCGTCGCCCTGCGCACCACGGGTGGCCACCAATCCGGCGGCGGTGGTACCGGGGGTGTCCACGGGCTAAGCAGGCTCGTACTCGTTCCCGCCACCGGTTGCGGCGCGTCCGCGCCGAGTAACCACTCCCTGGACTGGTGAATATCCAGAATCAGTTCGTCCTGACCCGGCGACTGCTGGTTTTTCAGACGAAACCCTTGCCCGCTGTCCCGTTTGTAAACCGGATAATGGTGTGTGTCATCCGCCACAAATAGCTCTCCATTTTTGACGTAGACACCTTCCCGACCCGGCCCCCTCAACGCCACGGCCCCCTCCGGCACCGATGCAGTCTTGAAACGCTCCAGGGCCGGAAGTTGCCTCACGGATGACGCCGAACGGGGAACACCACTCGGTTCCACCCGCCAGCGGCGTATCCGCCCCAGAGCCGGGGGCAGCGCAGACCGTATCGCGGAAGCTGCCGCAACGCCCGCCCTCTTGGGGCCGGGTACGAAAGTCATTACCAGGTTGACCATAAAAAATTTAATCGTATCGGCCAACACGCGCTTATCACTGGTGTCGCCATAACGCTTGTAATGCCGCGCTGCAACGTACAACTCATAGATGTCACTGAACACTCCGAGTATTGGAATAAAGGCACTTAACACCATCCGTGTTTTGGCTAAGCTATCGTCGCGAAGGCGGCGGATTCGGTATTCCTTCAGCGCTTTATTGGAGTAACTGGCTGCCTGTGTCTGGCGTTGCAACTCGTGCACTTTGCCGTGGTACAGCAACGCCTGGGCATTGCAGTTGGACGTGGCGACAATCGCCAGCCAATCCCGTGGATCACTGGCAATCTGCTCGAGCACCTGTTCTTCAATCTCATCAAGCAACAGCGACGGTTCCAGATGCTTGACGGAGAACAGGCGGGTCAACCGCCAAATCCCTCTCACGAGGGAACTGCCAGGAAGCACATCAAATAGGTTGAAGACCTTTGGTTCGAACGGGGACTGATGCTTTGCCTGAAAGGCCCAGCCGGGTGCGACCTGGCGTGCCAGCGTCTTAACGTTATCGGGCAATGCGCCTAGACGGTTCAATTCAGCCTTGGCCTTTTCAAGGTTGCCGTACTCAGTGAGTACCAAGGCGAGGGGGGCCTGGGGCCAATAGACCACGCAAAGCTCCGAGCGCTTGTCTTGCACGACCACTATCCCTGCGACATAGCGATCATGCTGCATCGTATGGCCCACCAAATGAACCACGTGCAGTTGTAACTCATGCTGGTTTTTCATCAGGTCCTGCGGTATCCGTGCGGCCATTGCAGTGCTGAAAACGCTTTGCGCTGTCGCCGACAGCCCCTGTTGAACCGCTGAAAACAGATGATGCTTACCACCCGCTCGCAACACGCGATTCAATAACTCGGGAATACGTCCTTCGCTGAGCGGGCGGTTGGGGTTAACAGGTGGATAAAACACCTTATTGATCAACGCGTCGTACCGGCCGCCGATATCCAGCGAAGAGATGATTTGCCTCAAATGCCCGGTAGAAAGACTGTCTGGCCACGTCCGTCGCAGAGGGCAAGCACGGTTCAATTTATGGTTCGTCCACGGTGCCAGCGGATCCAGGTTGTGCAGCGCCAGCTCCAACAGACTGAAGGCCCTGCACGAAGAAGACGCGGGTAGTAGCTTTTGCGGGTCTTTCAAGCGGCAAGCGTCTTTATGATCACAATACGTGCCGTGGATATCTCCGGACATCGCCATAAAGGGCTCGTCTATCTCTACCCCCAAGGAGAGCCCCTCGTGGCGCAACCGGGCGGTCAACTTTTGGCGGGCATAGGTGTTCAAGTCCGGCAGACGTTGCTCGAGCCGGGCTAAAAATGCCCAGGTGCTGCTCATGTAAAGCTTCTGCGAGCGTCTGAAGTGTTTTCGCTGCGCACGGGTTGCCCCCGTTAACCATCCCGGCATTTTTTTCGCTTCGAGCGCTACCTTGCGCAGCAGCTCGACATTCGCCTGCGCGCGGCTCAGAGCGCTATTGACGGGAACCTGCAGGTGTTGCTCCAGCTCGGTCAGCAACAGCGCACGACTCAACTCGGCATCCTTTACCTCACTGAAAATACGCGTGATGTCATCGGCGCTGTTGTACAAGCGATAACAAGTCCCAATGAGCTTCTTGAGGGAGGCCAATGCAGGCTTGCCAGGGATAGGCACGTAGCGCACCTCTAAGGTTTTACGCGCCGCATGTGTGCGTAAGTCATTGCGCTTATCGCGCGCGACACAGCCCCACAGCACGGAATCGTCCCGACTGACGAGGCTGGCCTTGACACTTCGGGTGAGGGCGTCCAGCCCGGCAAAAGCCATCACTCCGCCCACTTCGCCAAAGGCATACAGCACCACGGGTAGCTGGCGAAGCGGGACCCTCACCGCTGCGGCGGTCGTCACCACCCTGATGTTATGGAGCGAATAAAAGGCATCCAGCTCGCTGCCAATGGCGATCGACAATACCTGGGTTTGACTGTTCGGACGCCGGGCGGGCAAAGGCTGCTCCACCACTTCAATCATCAAGTCACGATGCGCCGCACTCAGCAACTTAAGCCTGTGTTGCACCTGCACTTCGCAGCGCAAGGCCTCGGCTTGGGCGTGCATAAACGACACAACCCGCCTGGGCGTCCCCTCCCCACCTGGGCGCTCAGACCAAAAATCAACGTGAAGCAATCGTTGCCCGGCACCCAGCGACAAGGCATGCAAGGTTTGGGCGTGAACCTTGAGTTGGTCCACCCAGGCGACGACCTCCTGATATTCCGGTGTCTCGGCGCTTGGATTATCCGGATCCAGCAGCGCGACCAGGCCTTTTTCGTAACGCTTGATCTGCTGCTCTGCCGTGCGCAGCGCCAAGCCGGGCGCGATACTGGCAAAGATAATTTCTGTGCTTCGTCGCTGGTGGTCCCAATCGAGCAATTCGTCACGCAGCGCGCCGAGCCGAGCCCCCCCGACCAGTTGTTTCCTGTTGCCCTCCACGTGCTTGAGAAAGGAACCTGCATCAAGTGGCTGCGGCCGCTCTGTGGCAAATACGTGCGGGTGATAAATCACCGAAACACAGGCCAACTCGTTATTCCATTGCTGCCTCAGCAACTCCTGCGCGCCCAGCGCCAACGCATCCTCTAAAATCTCCAAGCCACGCACAACGCTGGACGCCGGGGACAAGTCCGCAGGACGGCATAACACTGGGCGACGATTTAAAGGCAAGCATTGCCAGAGCTCGTCAAACCGCGACTTGCTCAGCTCCAGCACACCGCACTGAAGCGCGACGAAGGAAGGGTACTCGTAGAGATTGCGGGCCACACCCGGCAGGTAAATGATATGCGGCACACCACTGGGGTCACCCTCGCGATAGATATGCAAGGCACCTGGAATCACCATCGCAGGTGTACCCGGCCAGAGTAACTGGCCCACTCGCACACCGGCCCAATCCCCCCCCGCGACCTGACGCGCCTGCGCGCTCGGGGCATCAATCACGGCCTGAACCATGGCCATTCCGGTACTCGACAGCTCATCCAATTGCCGCGCGATCAAAGCACGGTCGGCGAAGAGTTCCTCGTGCAACGCTACCCAGCGCTCCCGGCGCGTCCGCCAGGAACCGTATGCCAAGGTGTCCCAATAGTGAGCGGCCGTGTGGATTAATCGCTCATAGAGCCGCATCGCGACCACTCGTTGAAGGGCTTCCAACGGCGTCAACGTCAATCCAGAGCCGGGCTTTCCTTTGATGGTCAGGGTGGTTGACGGGGAAACACTGGCAGCCGTCCAGGGCTCAAAAAGCAACGACAATGCCCGACTGGTCAGGCTGTCGACTTTCTCGGGCTCACCGCCCTTCGCAGGCACGGTAAACAGCAGATCATCCGGTTCCTCCTTGAATTCCTTGTACAGCTCGGCGCGAATCACCTTCAAGATTTTGGGCGAGCGCCCCAGCAGATGTGTCAGCGTCTGCGCCGACTCGCGGCAGCGCATGTCGGCCAGCCAGATCTGATTGATCAGACGGCTGGGATGGGTAGAGGTGCGAATCCGTACTTTCAACTGGTTGCGAATGGCCCGTAACTCGGCGTCGACGGTCTCTTCAGCATCGCTGGCGTCGTCAATGTCGTCGGTGTCGGACGCAGGGCTGGAAACGGGAGGAGCGGACTGACTTTCGGTGGCCGAGGTCATGGTGTTTTTTCTCGTGGAGGAAAACACTCAGCCTAAGCAACGCAGGCGGTCAGAAGGCGCTAGATAATTGAGCCCACTGCAGGCAAAAAAAAGCCCGCAGTGTGGGCGGGCGAAAAACCAACGAAGAGCTTTGGGGGTGTGAAGCGAGGTGACGCTCAGCTACCGCGATAGGTGGAGTAGCTGTAAGGCGAAATCAGCAGCGGGACATGGTAATGATCCTGTTCGGCGCTGATGCCGAAGCGCAGCACCACCACATCGAGAAACGCCGGCTCAGGCAATTGCACGCCACGGGCGCGGTAGTAATCACCGGCGCTGAATTGCAGCTGGTAGACACCGCTGCGGTAATCGTCGCCTTGCAGCAATGGCGCGTCGCAGCGGCCGTCGCTGTTGGTCACGGCGGTAGCGACCCGCTCAAGCTGAGTGCCGTCGACGCGATACAGTTCAACCTTGATCGCGCTGCCGGGGCAGCCGTGTGCGGCGTCCAAAACGTGTGTGGTCAAGCGTCCCATGGCGTCTACGCGCCTCCCGTGGTCAGTAGAAGAGTGATCCGCACTTTTTCAGGGCATCGAAAAAGCCGGCGATGACTGATTAAGACACTTTTAAAAAAAATTGTACACAATAAAAATCACAAAGCCTCGGATCAGCACGCCGCTGATGCTCGACAGACTGATCGATGGGTAATCCTTGCTTTTAAACGACCTTTTGTCCATTAGCTGACCAGTCAGGCAAGTTTCTTGCTACACCCTTTACACAGAGCTCTGCGGAAAAAATGCATAAATGCAGGCTTACAAAGTTGCCGACAAGTTGTATACAATCACTCATCGCCGTGACGCCACCCAGTCTTTTCACTGCCCGGCCGCCACATGAATGATCACGAACAAGAAGGAAGACTGCAGTGAGCGCTGACTACCCACGCGACCTGATCGGTTACGGCAGTAACCCTCCTCACCCCCACTGGCCGGGCAAGGCGCGCATCGCGTTGTCTTTCGTACTCAATTACGAAGAAGGCGGCGAGCGTAATATTTTGCACGGTGACAAAGAGTCTGAAGCCTTCCTGTCGGAAATGGTTTCGGCGCAGCCGCTGCAAGGCGCGCGCAACATGAGCATGGAGTCGCTGTACGAATACGGCAGCCGCGCTGGCGTGTGGCGCATCCTCAAGCTGTTTAAAGCATTTGATATTCCACTGACCATCTTCGCCGTGGCCATGGCCGCCCAGCGTCACCCGGACGTGATCCGCGCGATGGTCGAGGCCGGTCACGAAATTTGCAGCCACGGCTACCGCTGGATCGACTACCAGTACATGGACGAGGCCCAGGAGCGCGAGCACATGCTCGAAGCCATCCGCATCCTCACCGAACTCACCGGCGAGCGCCCATTGGGCTGGTACACCGGGCGCACCGGCCCGAATACCCGCCGGCTGGTGATGGAGGAAGGCGGTTTCCTGTATGACTGCGACACCTACGACGACGACCTGCCCTACTGGGAGCCTAACAACCCTACCGGCAAGCCGCACCTGGTGATCCCCTACACCCTGGACACCAACGACATGCGCTTTACCCAGGTGCAGGGTTTCAACAAGGGCGATGACTTTTTCGAATACCTCAAGGACGCCTTCGACGTACTCTACGCCGAAGGGGCCGAGGCGCCGAAGATGCTTTCCATCGGCCTGCACTGCCGCCTGATCGGCCGCCCTGCGCGCCTGGCTTCGTTGAAGCGGTTTATCGAGTACGCCAAAGGTCACGAACAGGTGTGGTTCACCCGCCGCATGGACATTGCCCGTCACTGGCACGAAACCCACCCGTACACGGGAGCAGCGAAATGACTGCGTTCCAAACCCTTAAACCATCGACCCTGAGCCGCGATGAATTCGTCGCCGCCTTCGCCGACATCTACGAACATTCGCCATGGGTGGCCGAGAAGGCCTTCGACCTGGGCCAGGACGCCTCGATCGACGAGATCGAAACCCTGCACCAGCGCATGAGCGACATCCTGTTGAGCGCCGATCATGCCAGTCAACTGGCCCTGATCAACGCTCACCCGGACCTGGCCGGCAAAGCCGCCGTCCAGGGCCAACTGACCCAAGCCAGCACCGATGAACAAGCCGGCGCGGGTATTCACCAATGCACGGCCGAAGAGTTCTCACGCTTCACCGAGCTGAACGACGCCTACAAGGCCACGTTCAAGTTTCCCTTCATCATGGCGGTAAAAGGCAGCAACCGGCATCAGATCCTGGCCGCGTTCGAAACGCGCATCCACCACTCGGCAGACGCCGAGTTCAAGTGCGCACTGGCCGAGATCAACAAGATCGCATTGTTCCGATTACTGACCCTCTAAACGACCATCCCCAGCCACTCTATCTAAGGCAGACAAGAAGAATGAAAGCTTACGCCGTACCTTTCGAGAAGTTCGTCAACCTGGCCGACGCCCGTCTGGGCACCAAGATCCTTTCGGTGACCGATGACTGGTTCGCTGACGCCAACCGCCTGTTCCAGCCGACCCCGGCCGTGTGGAAGGAGGGCGTTTTCGATGACAACGGCAAGTGGATGGACGGCTGGGAGTCGCGCCGCAAGCGCTTCGAAGGCTACGACAGCGCGGTCATCCGCCTGGGCGTACCCGGCTCGATCAAAGGCGTGGACATCGACACTTCATTCTTCACCGGCAACTACCCGCCGTCGGCGTCGCTGGAAGCCTGCTTCCTGGCCTCGGGCGACCCGGATGAGAACACCCAGTGGGTGGAAGTGCTGTCGGCCGTCGAGCTGCAAGGCAACAGCCACCACTACCACGAGATCAACAACGACCAGGCCTACAGCCACCTGCGCTTCAACATCTATCCGGATGGCGGCGTGGCGCGTCTGCGTGTGTACGGCATTCCATTCCGCGACTGGTCGTCGGTCGGCGACAACGAACAAGTCGACCTGGCCTCAGCCCTCAACGGTGGCCGCGCGCTGGCCTGCTCCGATGAACACTTCGGCCGCATGAGCAACATTCTCAACCCAGGCCGTGGCATCAACATGGGCGACGGCTGGGAAACCGCACGTCGTCGTACACCGGGCAATGACTGGGTGATCGTCGCCCTGGGCCACCCGGGCGAGATCGAGAAGATCATCGTCGACACCCTGCACTTCAAGGGCAACTACCCGGACACCTGCTCGATCCAGGGCGCGTTCGTCAAGGGCGGCACCGACAGCCAGATCGAAACTCAATCGTTGTTCTGGCGCGAACTGCTGCCGGCGCAAAAGCTGGAAATGCACGCCGAACACACCTTTGCCGAGCAGATCAAGGCACTGGGGCCGATTACCCACATCCGCCTGAATGTGTTCCCGGATGGGGGTGTAAGTCGCCTGCGCGTCCTCGGCAAGGTCGCGAAATAGACACTGCCTGTAGTGAGCGGGCTTGTCCCGCTCACTACAGAAGCAAAACAAACACATAGAATCTGGATAAGAAGACAGCCATGCGCACACTGATGATCGAACCCCTGACCAAAGAAGCCTTCGCCCCTTTCGGAGACGTTATCGAAACCGATGGCAGCGATCACTTCATGATCAACAACGGGTCGACCATGCGCTTTCATAAGCTGGCGACGGTCGAAACCGCACAGCCTGAGGACAACGCGATCATCAGCATCTTCCGCGCCGACGCGCAGGACATGCCGCTGACCGTGTGCATGCTGGAACGACACCCGCTGGGCAGCCAAGCGTTCATACCGCTGCTCGGCAACCCCTTTCTGATCGTGGTCGCGCCACTTGGCGATGCACCTGTATCAGGTTTGGTCCGCGCCTTCGTCACCAACGGCAGGCAGGGCATTAATTACCATCGCGGCGTCTGGCACCACCCGGTGCTGACGATCGAAAAGCGGGATGACTTCCTGGTGGTTGATCGCAGTGGCACAGGCAATAACTGCGATGAGCATTTTTTTGAAGAGGATGAGCGGTTGATCCTCGCCCCCCACCAATAAGAGAAGGCCGGATCACCCGACAACAAGGGTGACAGGCGAGAGGTAAAGACTGTGGAAGCACATCTGTTGGAATGGCTGAACCTGAGCGTGCGCTGGGTTCATATGATCACGGGCGTCGCGTGGATCGGCGCTTCTTTCTACTTCGTCTGGCTGGAAAACAACCTCAACCGCGTCAACCCCAAGAGCGGCCTGGCCGGTGACTTGTGGGCGATCCACGGTGGCGGTATCTACCACCTGGAAAAATACAAACTGGCCCCACCGACCATGCCGGACAACCTGCATTGGTTCAAATGGGAGGCCTATTTCACCTGGATGTCGGGCGTCGCGCTGCTGTGCGTGGTGTTCTACCTCAACCCGACGCTGTACCTGCTCGCCCCCGGCAGCACGCTCAGCGGCACCGAAGGCGTATTGCTGGGCATTGGCTCACTGTTCGCCGGCTGGTTCATCTACTCCTTCCTCTGCGACTCGGCCCTGGGCAAACGCCCTGCCCTGCTCGGTTTCATCCTGTTTGTGCTGTTGATTGCGGCGGCCTATGGCTTCAGCAAGGTGTTCAGCGGGCGTGGTGCGTACCTGCACGTGGGTGCCGTGATCGGCACGATCATGGTCGGTAACGTGTTCCGCATCATCATGCCGGCGCAACGCGCGCTCGTGGCGGCTATCGCGGAAAACCGCACGCCGGATCCGGCGCTGCCCGCCAAAGGCTTGCTGCGTTCTCGTCACAACAACTACTTCACCTTGCCGGTGCTGTTCATCATGATCAGCAACCATTTCCCGAGCACCTACGGCAGCCAATACAACTGGCTGATCCTGGCGGGTATCGCGGTGGCGGCGGTGTTGGTGCGCCATTACTTCAACACCCGGCATAACAGCCAGAAGTATGCGTGGACCTTGCCGGTGGGCGCGCTGGCGATGATTTGCCTGGCCTATGTGACCGGTCCCAAGCCCGTCGCCGAAGTGGCCAAGGCACCGGCTGCCATTGAGTACCAGCCGCTGCCGGAAACGGCATTGGGGGGTGGTTTGAAGCCCGCCGCGCCGCCAGCGCCCGCAGCTGAACCGGCACCGGCTCAGGCCACGACGGATTTTGGCCAAGTGCACAGCGTGATCGAACAACGCTGCACCGTGTGCCATTCGGCCAAGCCCACCAGCCCGCTGTTCAGCACCGCTCCGGCCGGGGTGATGTTTGACACACCGGCGCAGATCCAGCAGCAGGCCGCGCGTATTCAAGCGCAAGCCGTGGCGAGCCAGATCATGCCGTTGGGCAACATCACCCAGATGACCCAGCAGGAGCGGGATTTGATTGGTACCTGGATCAACCAGGGGGCCCGCACCAATTAATTAACTGATTCACACAGATCCAAATGTGGGAGCGAGCTTGTTCGCGAAGGCGCTGGATCAGTCAGCACATTCAGTGACTGACACACCGTATTCGCGAGCAAGCCCGCTCCCACAGGGGATTTGTGGTGATGTAGAGATTGCGTTCCACACAACACAAAAATAAAAAAGATCCGAGGTGTTGCATGACCGAGTTAGTCGAACCGCAGATTCCTGCCGTGCCCGCGATGGTGCGGCTGCCCCTCTTGCAACTGATTCTGGTAGGCCTGCAACACGTTTTGCTGATGTACGGCGGCGCCGTCGCCGTGCCCCTGATCATTGGCCAGGCCGCCGGCTTGAGCCGTGAAGAAATCGCCTTCCTGATCAACGCCGACCTGCTGGTAGCCGGCATAGCCACCCTCGTGCAGTCGTTCGGCATCGGCCCAGTGGGCATCCGCATGCCGGTGATGATGGGCGCCAGTTTCGCCGCCGTCGGCAGCATGGTCGCCATGGCCGGCATGCCCGGTATCGGCTTGCAGGGTATCTTCGGCGCGACCATCGCCGCCGGGTTCTTCGGTATGTTGATCGCGCCGTTCATGTCCAAGATCGTGCGCTTTTTCCCGCCCTTGGTGACCGGCACCGTGATCACCGCGATTGGCCTCTCGCTGTTTCCGGTCGCCGTGAACTGGGCCGGTGGCGGCAGTGCCGCTGCGACGTTTGGTTCGCCGATCTACCTGGCGATTGCCGCGCTGGTACTCGCCACCATCTTGCTGATCAACCGCTTCATGCGCGGTTTCTGGGTGAACATTTCGGTACTGGTCGGCATGGGCCTGGGTTACGCCTTGTGCGGCCTGCTTGGCATGGTCGACCTCAGCGGCCTGGCCCAGGCACCGTGGGTGCAGGTGGTGACACCGCTGCACTTTGGCATGCCTAAGTTCGAGTTGGCGCCAATCCTCTCGATGTGCCTGGTGGTGGTGATCATCTTTGTCGAGTCCACCGGGATGTTCCTCGCGCTGGGCAAGATCACCGGCCAGGACGTCACGCCAAAGATGCTGCGCCGTGGTTTGTTGTGTGATGCCGGCGCGTCGTTCTTTGCCGGGTTCTTCAACACATTTACCCACTCTTCGTTCGCACAAAACATCGGCCTGGTGCAGATGACCGGCGTGCGTTGCCGCTCGGTGACGATCATGGCGGGGGCCTTTCTGATTGTGCTGAGCCTGCTGCCCAAAGCGGCATACCTGGTGGCGTCGATTCCACCGGCGGTGCTGGGCGGTGCGGCGATTGCCATGTTCGGCATGGTGGCGGCCACCGGGATCAAGATCCTGCAGGAAGCCGATATCGCCGACCGTCGCAACCAACTGCTGGTGGCGGTGAGTATCGGCATGGGCCTGATCCCGGTGGTGCGCCCGGAGTTCTTCGCGCAGCTGCCGCTGTGGATGAGCCCGATCACCCACAGTGGCATCGCCATGGCCACCCTCAGCGCGTTGTCGCTGAATATCCTGTTCAACATCCTCGGCGGGTCAGAACGACCTGCCGTCGCGCCTACGCATTGATTCCTTCGTTCTTACAAAAACAATAACGATACTGGGAACCACGACATGCACGCCATTCACCCGGGGCCGGCCACAAGCCGTGCCCCATTCTCGCCCCACGCGCTCTGTTACAGCGCACTTGAGCCCAGGCATAAGAGCCAGTATTCTCCGCGCCCGCTCGAATCGACTCAAAAAAAAACAGCGAATGTAAAAGCTGACTGCAAGGCCAACTTATCCCGGCCTTATGTCTGCGGCCAATGTGCGCAAAAGTCCCCTGAATTCGACTGCATCCCATGCAGCCGACGGGGATTTTTTGGCTTTTTAAACACCTTGGCGCAGCTCTTGCTAAATGCACTAAAGCTGACCGAACAGACGATTTTTGCAGCTGACCAAAAGGCGCCACACCAGAGCGCCTGCGTAGAAGAAAAACCATAAAATTTTAACTCGGGAGCAACCGAATGAAACCTATGTTCAAAGGCCTGATGCTGGCGGGATCCCTGCTGGCAGGTGGTCAAGCCGTGGCCGGTGACCTGTTGCAGTGGCAGAACAACAGCCTGACTTACTTGTGGGGCAAGAGCTTCACCGTCAACCCGCAGATCCAACAAACCGTCACGTTCGAACATGCCGATGCCTGGAAGTACGGCGACAACTTCTTCTTCCTCGACCGCATCTTTTATAACGGCAAAGAAGATGGCAACGTCGGCCCGAATACTTATTACGGCGAGTTCAGCCCGCGTTTGTCGTTTGGCAAGATTCTCGACAAGGACCTGTCCTTTGGTCCGATCAAGGATGTATTGCTGGCGATGACTTACGAGTTTGGTGAAGGCGATAACGAATCGTACCTGGTCGGTCCTGGCTTCGATTTGAACATTCCGGGTTTCGACTACTTCCAGCTGAACTTCTACCAGCGCCAGACCGAAGGCAATCGCCCGGGTGATGGCGTTTGGCAGATCACGCCGGTCTGGTCGTACACGATTCCGGTGGGCAACTCCGACGTGTTGATCGACGGCTTCATGGACTGGGTCGTGGACAACGACAAGAATGCCCGTGGCACTTACCACGCCAACCTGCACTTCAACCCACAGGTCAAATATGACTTGGGCAAGGCATTGCACTGGGGCGACAAGCAGTTGTATGTCGGTTTTGAATACGACTACTGGAAGAACAAGTACGGGATTGAAGATTCGGGTGCGTTCAAGACGACGCAGGATACGGCGAGCTTCTTGGTCAAGTACCACTTCTAACTCACACCGCAATACAAAATGTGGGAGCGGGCTTGCTCGCTCCCACATTTAGTTTGGGGGCAACCTCAAAAACCGAGTGATTTCCTCACGCTTGGCCAACGCATCCCGCCGCCCCAATTCAATCAACTCGCTGCAATACCCCGCCTCGAACAGCAAGTAACTCAACACCCCTGCCCCGCTGGTCTTGGTCGCCCCCGGCCCGCGTAAAAACAAGCGCAACGCCGCCGGCAATTCCTGGCGATGCCGCGCGGCGATCTCATCAATGGGCTGGCTCGGCGCAATCACCAGTACTTCAACCGGCGCCAGGCCCTGAGCCGCGCTGTCGCCCGGCTGGAAATGGCTGAACTGGTTCAAGCGCTCCAGCAATTCGATATCGCTTTCCAGGCTGTCAATGAACGTGCTGTTGAGCATGTGCCCGCCGATCTGCGCCAGGGTCGGTTCCTGGCCGGTGTAGGTGCGTTGCACGGCCGGTTCATTGCCACGCGGGTTGCCGCTGACCCCCACCACCAGCACGCGATTGGCGCCCAAATGCAGGGCCGGGCTGATGGGCGCCGATTGCCGCACGGCGCCGTCGCCAAAGAACTCCTGGTCGAGTTTGACCGGCGCAAACAGCAAAGGGATCGCCGAACTGGCCAGCAGGTGTTCAACGGTCAACTGAGTGGGCATGCCGATACGGCGATGGCGCAACCAGGCGTCGATGGTGCCGCCGCCTTGATAAAAGGTCACCGCTTGCCCGGACTCATAACCAAAGGCCGTCACTGCTACCGCGTGCAGATGTTTATGCCGGATGGCCTCGTCGATGCCGTCCAGGTTCAAGCGCTCTTGCAACAGGTCGCGTAACGGTGAGCTGTTGAGCAAGGCCACCGGCACACGGGCGCCCAGGCCCAGCAGGCTGTGGATAAAGAAGCGGCTCGCTTGGCGAATCACCCCCGGCCAGTCGCTGCGCAACACCTGGTGGCTACGAAAGCCCTGCCAGAAGGCGGTAAGACGTTGGATCGCGGCCCTGAAGTCCATGGCGCCGCTGGCCAGGCTCACCGCATTGATCGCGCCGGCGGAGGTGCCGACGATCACCGGAAAAGGATTCGGTGCTCCCGGCGGCAACAACTCTGCAATGGCCGCCAGCACCCCCACCTGATAAGCCGCTCGCGCCCCGCCGCCGGAAAGAATCAAGCCTGTAACCGGTTCAGCTGGGCGCATTGCTTCACTCCATGTGGGAAAAAATCGGTCTTATCAGCGGCGTTTTTCGTACAGCTTGGGTTCACCCGGTGGCCGGCTCTTGAAGCGGCGGTGAGTCCACAGGTATTGCTCAGGGCATTCACGCACCGAGGCTTCGACCCACTGATTGATGCGCAGGCAATCGACTTCATCGCTTTCGCCAGGGAAGTCAGTCAGCGGCGGGTGGATCACCAGGCGGTAACCGCTGCCATCGGCGAGGCGCTGTTGAGTGAACGGCACGACCAGCGCCTTGCCCAGCTTGGCGAACTTACTGGTGGCGGGCACGGTGGCCGCCTGGATGCCGAACAGCGGCACAAAGATGCTTTGCTTGGCGCCGTAGTCTTGGTCCGGTGCGTACCAGATGGCGCGGCCAGCGCGCAGCAGCTTAAGCATGCCGCGCACGTCTTCGCGCTCCACGGCCAGGGAATCGAGGTTGTGACGCTCGCGACCACGGCGCTGGATGTAGTCGAACAGCAGGTTGCCGTGCTCGCGGTACATGCCGTCAATGGTGTGCTTCTGGCCAAGCAGTGCCGCACCGATTTCCAGGGTGGTGAAATGCAGGGCCATGAGGATCACGCCCTTGCCATCCAGTTGGGCCTGCTTGAGGTGTTCCAGGCCTTCGACATGGGCCAGGCGCGCCAGGCGCTGGCGCGACCACCACCAACTCATGGCCATCTCAAAGAAGGCGATGCCGGTGGAGGCAAAGTTTTCCTTGAGCAATTGTTTACGCTCTTTAGCGGATTTTTCCGGGAAGCACAGTTCCAGGTTTCGCGCGGCAATACGGCGACGTTCGCCCGCCACGCGGTACATGCCAGCACCCAGCAGGCGACCAATGGTCAGCAGCGCGCGGTATGGCAGTTGGGTAATCAGCCACAGCAGGCCGAGCCCCAGCCATAACAGCCAAAAGCGCGGGTGAAAAAAAACAGCTCGAAAACGCGGGCGATCCATTACAGATTCCGGTAAAGACAAGGGCCGCGCATTCTACAACGGTTCGACTCGGCTTGCGGCGGGTGAGTGTTCTCGTTATAAGTCTCGACACTTTTCGTGACAAGCCGCTTTGCCGACCATGAGCCAAACCGAACCGCTAGACCAAGATCCCGTGTTCCAGCTGAAAGGCAGCATGCTCGCCATCACCGTGCTGGAACTCGCCCGTAACGACCTCGAGGCCCTGGACCGCCAGCTCGCCGCCAAGGTCGCCCTGGCGCCGAATTTTTTCAACAACGCCCCGCTGGTGCTGGCGCTGGACAAACTGCCCGCCGGCCAGGGCAGTATCGATCTGCCTGGCCTGATGCGCGTCTGTCGCTCCCATGGCCTGCGCACGTTGGCGATTCGCGCCAGCCGCATTGAAGACATTGCTGCGGCCATCGCCATTGAACTGCCAGTACTGCCACCGTCCGGCGCGCGCGAGCGACCGCTTGAACCATTGGTCGGTGAAGAGAAGAAAAAACCGGAAAAACCACCGGAGCCGACGATCAAGCCGACAAAGATCATCACCTCGCCCGTACGCGGCGGGCAGCAGATTTACGCCCAGGGGGGAGACCTTGTCGTGATCGCCTCGGTCAGCCCGGGGGCGGAACTTCTTGCCGATGGCAACATCCATGTATACGGCCCGATGCGCGGACGTGCCCTCGCCGGCATCAAGGGCGATGCCAAGGCGCGTATTTTTTGCCAGCAGTTGACCGCTGAGCTAGTGTCCATCGCAGGCCAGTACAAGGTTTCAGAAGATTTGCGCCGTGATCCGCTGTGGGGGGCTTCGGTGCAGATCAACCTGTCGGGCGATGTGTTGAACATCATCCGTCTTTAACGGATACTGCCGCATTTTCCAAGCATCTCTAGACTCTGATAGCACAGCGAAACCGGCAATACTTGCGTAGGAATAATTGGAAGTTGGCGTTTCCCAGCGGAAACCACATCTTTTTCCTACAAAGGCTGTCCGCCTGCGGCGAGTTCCAAGAGATGTTTTTCAGGGACCGAAAAGTCCTTTTTCCTTAGGGGTGAAACACCTTGGCCAAGATTCTCGTGGTTACATCCGGCAAGGGTGGTGTGGGTAAGACCACCACCAGCGCCGCTATCGGTACCGGCCTCGCTTTGCGCGGCCACAAGACAGTTATCGTCGACTTCGACGTCGGTTTGCGTAACCTCGACCTGATCATGGGCTGCGAGCGCCGCGTGGTGTACGACTTCGTCAACGTGGTCAACGGCGAAGCCAACCTGCAACAGGCCCTGATCAAGGACAAGCGCCTTGAGAACCTGTACGTACTGGCCGCCAGCCAAACCCGCGACAAAGACGCGCTGACCAAAGAAGGCGTAGGCAAAGTCCTGGCCGAGCTGAAGGAAACCTTCGAATACGTGGTCTGCGACTCACCGGCCGGTATCGAAACCGGTGCTCACCTGGCGATGTACTTCGCGGATGAGGCCATCGTGGTGACCAACCCGGAAGTCTCCTCGGTACGTGACTCGGACCGCATGCTCGGCCTGCTGGCCAGCAAGTCCCAGCGCGCCGAAAAAGGCGAAGACCCGATCAAGGAGCACTTGCTGCTCACCCGTTACAACCCTGAGCGCGTCAGCAACGGCGAAATGCTCGGTGTTGAAGACGTGAAAGACATCCTCGCAGTGACCCTGCTGGGTGTGATTCCAGAATCCCAGGCAGTCCTGAAGGCTTCCAACCAGGGCGTTCCGGTGATTCTTGACGACCAGAGCGACGCCGGCCAGGCGTACAGCGATGCCGTCGATCGCTTGCTGGGCAAGACCGTGGAACACCGCTTCCTCGATGTGAAGAAGAAGGGATTCTTCGAGCGTATCTTTGGAGGCAACTAAACAATGAAATTTCTCGACTTCTTTCGCGCCAACAAAAAGCCAAGTACCGCGTCGGTAGCGAAAGAGCGTCTACAGATCATCGTGGCGCACGAACGCGGCCAACGCAGCACGCCGGATTATCTGCCAGCCTTGCAGAAGGAACTGGTCGAGGTAATCCGCAAGTACGTTAATATCGGCAACGATGACGTGCATGTCGCCCTGGAAAATGACGGCAGTTGCTCGATTCTGGAACTCAATATCACCCTGCCTGATCGTTAATCGAAAAGGCGGCCGCCACGGCGGCTCGTTCACCCTGATCCCTTTTAAGGGCCGGGTGGGCGAGCCGCCGTTGGCGTTTGTTGCGAGGCTGTTTAATGCCGTTGTCCAATATCCACATCCTCCATCAGGACGACGCTGTCCTGGTGGTGAACAAGCCGACCCTGCTGCTCTCGGTGCCTGGCCGTGCCGATGACAACAAGGACTGCCTGATCACCCGCCTGCAGGAAAACGGCTACCCCGAAGCCCGCATCGTCCATCGACTGGACTGGGAAACCTCGGGGATTATCCTGCTGGCCCGGGACGCCGATACCCACCGCGAACTGTCCCGCCAGTTTCACGACCGCGAAACCGAAAAGGCCTACACCGCACTGGCCTGGGGCCAACCGGAACTGGACAGCGGCAGTATCGACCTGCCCCTGCGCTACGACCCGCCGACCAAGCCACGCCATGTGGTCGACCACGAGTTTGGCAAGCATGCGCTGACCTTCTGGAAAGTGCTGGAACGTTGCGGCGATTGGTGCCGCGTCGAGCTGACGCCGATTACCGGGCGTTCGCACCAGTTGCGTGTGCACATGCTCTCCATCGGCCACCCGCTGCTCGGTGATGGTCTTTATGCCCACGAACAAGCCTTGGCTGCCTGGCCGCGCCTGTGCCTGCACGCGAGCATGCTGAGCTTCACGCATCCGCAGAGCGGCGAGCGCTTGCGCTTCGAGTGCTCCGCCCCGTTCTAACGCTGCAAATGCATTCAATGTGGGAGCTGGCTTGCCTGCGATAGCGGTCTATCTGTGCCAAATGTATTGGCTGACACTCCGCTATCGCAGGCAAGCCAGCTCCCACAGTCGTTTTGTGTGGTGCTCAAGAACGTAGCTTCACGCCAAATCGCGAGCCAATACGGTAAACTCCGCGCACTGCTGTCTGGAGCTATTTATGCGCGAAGCGTTGAATCAAGGCCTGATCGACTTCCTCAAGGCCTCCCCTACTCCTTTTCATGCCACTGCCGCCCTGGCCCAGCGCCTGGAAGCGGCCGGTTTCCAGCGTCTCGACGAGCGCGAGACCTGGACCACCGAAGCCAACGGGCGCTATTACGTGACCCGCAACGATTCCTCGATCATTGCCTTCAAGCTTGGCCGCCATTCGCCGCTGCAGGGCGGTATTCGCCTGGTCGGCGCCCACACCGACAGCCCATGCCTGCGCGTCAAACCTCAGCCGGAGCTGCAACGCCAGGGTTTCTGGCAGTTGGGTGTGGAAGTCTATGGCGGTGCACTGCTGGCGCCGTGGTTCGACCGTGATCTGTCCCTGGCTGGCCGCGTGACCTTCCGCCGTGACGGCAAGGTCGAAAGCCAGTTGATCGATTTCAAGCTGCCCATCGCCATCATCCCCAACCTGGCCATTCACCTGAACCGTGAAGCCAACCAGGGTTGGCCGATCAATGCCCAGACCGAGCTGCCGCCGATCCTCGCGCAATTTGCCGGTGACGAGCGCGTAGACTTCCGTGCCGTGCTCACTGAGCAGCTGGCACGGGAACACGGGCTGAACGCCGACGTAGTGCTGGACTACGAGTTGAGCTTCTACGACACCCAAAGTGCCGCCGTGATTGGCCTGAACGGTGACTTCATCGCCGGCGCGCGCCTCGACAACCTGCTGTCGTGCTACGCCGGCCTGCAAGCCTTGCTCACCAGCGAGACCGATGAAACCTGCGTGCTGGTGTGCAACGACCACGAAGAAGTCGGCTCCTGCTCGGCGTGCGGCGCGGATGGCCCGATGCTGGAACAGACCCTGCGTCGCCTGCTACCAGAGGGTGATGAATTCGTACGCACCATTCAGAAATCTCTGTTGGTGTCTGCGGACAACGCCCACGGCGTGCACCCAAACTACGCCGAGAAGCACGACGCCAATCACGGCCCCAAGCTCAACGCGGGCCCGGTGATCAAGGTCAACAGCAACCAGCGCTACGCCACCAACAGCGAAACCGCAGGGTTCTTCCGTCACTTGTGCATGGCACAGGAAGTGCCAGTGCAGAGCTTTGTGGTGCGCAGCGACATGGGTTGCGGCTCCACCATCGGCCCGATCACCGCCAGCCACCTGGGCGTGCGCACCGTGGACATCGGTTTGCCGACGTTTGCCATGCACTCGATTCGTGAGCTGTGCGGCAGCCATGACCTGGCGCATTTGGTGAAGGTACTGGGTGCGTTTTATGCGAGCCGTGACCTGCCCTGATTCAGGGCCGGATGGGGTTTAAAATGTGGGAGCGGACTTGCTCGCTCCCACATTTGGTTCTGTGCACACCTGATCTGCATCACCTGCACTTTCTGCGATCCGACCTAGACTTGTCAGTATTCCCACTCCGACAAGGCCGTCGCACCATGATCTCCATGTCCTCTTTCCACGCCATGCTTATCCCGATTCTGATCGGCATGATCCTGTTGGCTGTAGGCTTCAACTTTCGTGACAAGCCCCTCGGCGTCTTCGGCATGTGGGTCGGCATGCTGCTGATCCTGGGCACCGTGGTGTACAAGATCCTCGCCAAACTGGCCGAATGACGATTGCACTCGTACACTCGCTCAACCCGTCGTTTTCAAGGTTGACCGCCTCGTGCTTTCCCGTCTGTTTGCCCTGCCCTGCTATTGCCTGATTGCCCTGCTCACCTTGCTGCCGCTCACGCCTGCCCAAGCCGTGGGCCTGCCCGGCCTATTGGGTAACAACAGCAAAACCCAGCCCCAGGCCGACGTGCCACTGGGGCAGTCGTTGGACGAGGTGATCAAGACCCTGGAAAACGACCAGCAGCGCACTCAGTTGCTGAGCGACCTGAAAAAGCTGCGCGCCGCCACGCAAAAAGCCCAGCCCGCCGCCGAGCAAGGCGTACTGGGGCTCATCGGCAGTACGCTGTCGGGCTTTGAGCAGCAGTTCTCCGGCGAAGACAGCCCGGTGGGGCGTTGGTCCAACGAAGTCGACCTGGCCAAAGAAGAACTCAGTGCGCTGATGCTGCCGGCCAACGAATGGCTGCCGATCATTTTCGGGTTTGCCCTTATCCTGGCGGTGTGGAGCCTGCTCGCCGCCGCGCTGATCTGGCTCAGCCACCGTGTCCGCGAACGCTTCGGCCTGCCCGAAGAATTGCCGCAACACCCACGCACCTGGGACATGGTGCGCTTCGCGCTGCGCAAGCTCGGCCCATGGCTGATCGCCCTGGTGATCACGGTCTACCTGAGCTATGCCCTGCCCTCGTCCCTGGGCAAATCCCTGGCGATGGTCTTGGCCTACGCGCTGGTGGTCGGTACCTGCTTCTCTGCCATCTGCGTGATTGCCTTTTCGGTGCTCGACGGCCCGCATCGCCATCGCGCGCTGTACATCCTGCGTCACCAAGCGTTCCGCCCCCTGTGGTGGATCGGCAGCTTTGCCGCCTTCGGTGAGGCCTTGAGCGACCCGCGCCTCGTCCTGGCTCTGGGCCAGCACCTGTCACACACTGCCGCGACGATCGCCAATGTCATGGCAGCACTGTCGACCGGTGTGTTTATCCTGCGTTTCCGCCGGCCCATCGCCCACCTGATCCGCAACCAGCCGCTGTCCCGTCGCCTGACCCGCAGGGCACTCAGCGACACCATCGAAATCATCGGCTCCTTCTGGTACATCCCGGCCTTGCTGCTGGTGGGCATCTCGCTGTTCGCCACCTTCGTGTCTGCCGGCGATACCAGCACGGCATTGCGCCAGTCGCTGCTGTGCACCGTTTTGTTGGTGTTGTGCATGGTGATCAATGGCCTTGTTCGCCGCCATGCGCTCAAGCCGCAACGCGGGCACAAACGCCATGCGTTGTACTCCGAGCGGCTGAAGAGCTTCGTCTATACCCTGGCGCATCTGGTGGTCTGGCTGGTGTTTATCGAACTGGGCCTGCGGGTCTGGGGCCTGTCGCTGATTCGCTTTACCGAAGGCGACGGGCATGAAATCAGCGTCAAGCTGTTCGGCCTCGGCGGCACGCTGCTGTTTGCCTGGCTGATCTGGATCCTCAGCGACACCGCGATCCACCACGCGCTCACCCGCTCGCGCAAAGGCCTGGCCAATGCCCGCGCGCAGACGATGATGCCGTTGATCCGCAACGTGCTGTTTGTGACCATCTTTATCATCGCTGCCATTGTTGCCCTGGCGAACATGGGCATGAACGTCACGCCGTTGCTGGCCGGTGCCGGTGTGATCGGCCTGGCCATTGGCTTTGGTGCGCAATCGCTGGTGGCAGACTTGATCACCGGCCTGTTCATCATCATCGAAGACTCCCTGGCCATCGATGACTATGTCGATGTCGGCGGCCACCTCGGTACGGTGGAAGGCCTGACCATCCGCACCGTGCGCCTGCGCGATATCGACGGCATTGTGCACACCATCCCGTTCAGCGAGATCAAGAGCATCAAGAACTACTCGCGGGAGTTCGGCTATGCGATCTTCCGCGTGGCGATCCCCTACAACATGGAAATCGACGACGCCATCAAGCTGATGCGCGACGTCGGCCAGAAAATGCGCAACGACCCACTGCAGCGCCGCAACATCTGGTCGCCGCTGGAGATTCAGGGCGTGGAGAGCTTCGAGTCAGGCAGTGCGATTCTACGTGCGCGCTTCAAGACGGCGCCGATCAAGCAGTGGGAAGTGTCGCGGGCGTTCAACCTGTCGCTCAAGCGTCATCTGGATGAAGCCGGGCTGGACCTGGCGACGCCGCGCTTGAGTGTGCAGGTGGTCACCGCCGGCACTTTGCAGGAGAAAGCGCTACAACAATAAACTCAGGAGAGGTCCTTATGCGTTTAACCGGTCTGACACACCCATGGGTTTTCGGCATGCTGTGCGGGGTCGCCAGCAGTGCCGTGATTGCCGCCAGCAGCGGCCAGGACAGTGCCCGGGAGGAAATCGCCGCGCAGGCAAAAATCCTTGAACCGGCGCTGCTGGAAACCCGTCGCGACATTCACGCCCACCCTGAATTGGGCAATACCGAAACCCGCACGGCCGAGCTGGTCGCCAAGCAGCTGCGCGACCTCGGCCTCGAGGTGAAAACCGGCGTAGCACGCACCGGCGTTGTTGCCGTGCTCAAAGGTGCCCTGCCCGGCCCGACCGTCGCCCTGCGCGCCGACATGGACGCGCTGCCCGTCAAGGAAGTCGCTGACCTGCCTTTCGCCTCAAAAGCCAAGGGCACCTACCTGGGCAAGGAAGTCGACGTGATGCACGCCTGTGGCCACGACGCCCACGTTGCCATTCTGCTGAGCACTGCAAAGATCCTGACCGGCATGCGTGAACGCCTGCCCGGTAACGTGGTGTTCTACTTCCAGCCGGCCGAGGAAGGCCCGAGTGATTTCATCCCCGACGGCAAAAACACCTGGGGCGCCAAAATGATGGTGCAGGAAGGCGTGATGAAGGCGCCCAAGCCGGACGCGGTGTTTGGCTTGCATGTATGGGCCGGTGTGCCCGCCGGCCGGATTGCGTATCGCCCGGGCCCGACCCTGGCAAGCTCCGATGACTTGCGCATCAAGATCCTCGGCAAGCAAACCCACGCCGGTCGCCCTTGGGATGGCATTGACCCGATTACCGTGGGCGCGCAGACCATTGTCGGCCTGCAAACCGTGGTCAGCCGCCGCACCGACATCTCGTCGTTTCCGTCGGTGGTGAGCATTGGCACCATCAATGGCGGTACGCGCTACAACATCATTCCTGAGTCGGTGGACATGGCCGGGACCATTCGCTCCTACGACTATGGCATCCGCCAGAAACTGCACGCAGACGTACGACAGACCGTGGAGAAAATCGCCGAAAGCGGCGGTGCCAAGGCTGAAGTTACCATCATCGAGAAGTACGACCCCACCATCAACAACCCGGCGCTGACCGAGAAGATGCTGCCAAGCCTGCGCTGGGCGGCCCAGGATGATGTGGTGCAGGGCCCGCTGGTGGGCGGCGCGGAAGACTTCTCGTTTTATGCCAAGGAGGCGCCGGGGCTGTTTGTGTTCCTGGGGGTGACGCCGCGGGATCAGGACATGAGCAAAGCTGCGCCGAATCACAATCCAGGGTTCTTTGTGGATGAGTCGGCGTTGGTGGTAGGGGTGAGGACGTTGGCGTCGTTGGCGACGGATTACCTGTACGCCAACTGACCGCTATTGTAGTGAGCGGGCTTGCCCCGCGCTGGGTGGCAAAGCCGCCCCAATCCGGCCACCGCGTTCTGCCAGACAGAATTCAGGCGCCTGGTTTTAGGGCGGCTTCGCCCCCCAGCGCGAGGCAAGCCCGCTCACTACAGATCAGGCGAGCGTGGCACCGTCCATTTTCTGACGCAGGCTCAGCGGGCGCATGTCGGTCCAGACTTCTTCGATGTAGGCCAGGCACTCTTTCTTCATGCCGCTCTTACCCACGGTCCGCCAGCCTTCCGGCACGGCTTTGTAGTCGGGCCAGATGGAGTACTGTTCTTCATGGTTGACCACTACCTGAAACAGGATGTCGTCGCGGTCAAATACTGAGGTCATTGCTGTTCTCCATCGCTAAAAGGCCGGCTGCGCACTGCACGCAGCACTGATATCTGTAGAAACGTATCAAGTTGCAAAAAAATTAGAGGCTGGCGACCGCCGCTGCCAACGCGCGACCGAAGATATCCACCACCCGATCAACTTCCGCGGCAGTGATCACCAGCGGCGGCAGGAAACGCACGACGCTGCCATGTCGACCGCCCAGTTCCAGGATCAGCCCGCGCTTGAGGCATTCGCGCTGCACCAGCGGCGCCAGTTGGCGATGGACGGGTGGGTGGCCTTGGATATCCAGTGCGCCATCCGGCTCAACCAGTTCCACGCCGAGCATCAGCCCGCGACCGCGAATATCCCCCAGGTGCGGAAAGTCTCGCTGCAGGATGCGCAGGTGTTCGCCCAGGCGCTCGCCCATGGCGGCCGCATGGCCGGCCACGTCGTGGTCCTTGAGATAGCGCATCACCGCCGAACCCGCCGCCATCGCCATCTGATTGCCACGGAACGTCCCGGCATGCGCGCCCGGCAGCCAGGTGTCGAGCCAGTCGCGATAGACCACCACCGCCAGCGGCAGGCTGCCGCCGATGGCCTTGGACATCACCACCACATCCGGGATGATGCCGGCGTGCTCGAAGGCGAACATCTTGCCGGTGCGAGCAAAACCGCTCTGGATTTCATCGACGATCAACGCCACACCCGCTTGCTCGGTGATGCGGCGCAGGCCGCGCAGCCAGTCCAGATCAGCCGGAATCACACCGCCCTCGCCTTGCACCACCTCGACAATCACCGCCGCCGGCAGCAACACACCAGCTTCTGGGTCATTCAGCAGGTTTTCCAGGTAATGCAGGTTGACCCGCACGCCTTGCGCGCCACCCAGGCCGAACGGGCAACGGTAGTCGTAGGGGTACGGCAAAAATTGCACGCCGTTGCCCAGCAAGGCGCCCAAAGGTTTCTTCGGCCCCAGGCTGCCCATCAGGCTCAAGGCGCCCTGGCTCATGCCGTGGTAACCGCCCTGGAAGGACAACACGGTGCTACGACCGGTGGCGGTGCGCACCAGTTTCAACGCGGCTTCCACGGCATCGGTGCCGGTGGGGCCACAGAACTGGATCTTCGCTTCCCGCGCCAGCGCTGGTGGCAACAGGCCGAACAAGTCCTGCACGAACTGGTCTTTGACCGGCGTCGTCAGGTCCAGCGTGTGCAGCGGCAGTTCATCGGCCAGCACTTGCTGGATAGCTTCGATCACCACCGGGTGGTTGTGCCCCAGCGCCAGGGTGCCGGCGCCCGCCAGGCAATCGATGAAACTGCGGCCTTCCACGTCTTCCACGTAAATGCCCTTGGCGCGTTTGAGCGCCAGGGGAATGCGGCGTGGGTAGCTGCGGGCGTTGGACTCCTGCTGGCGCTGGCGGGCGAGCAGCGGGGTTTCGTCGAACTGGTAGAGCGTTTCATACACCTGGGCGTCTTCGATACGGCTGGTAGCGACTGACATTTCTCGATCCCTCAATACGCTGATGGTGGTGACCAAACTGCCGATCCGCTGGCGTCTGGCCCCGAGGGAGCGTGCGAACGGATTTACTGTTCTGGAAACGCACCAGCGCCGACGGGATTTACTCCTCCGGTCGCGAAAAGCCTATAGACCGCAGCTCGGGCACCCGTATCTACACATTTCTCACTGCTACGCGGGTGGCTCGCTTTGGAGGTGTCGATACCTATGCTGTGATGCGGTCAACTCGGCGTATCAGGAAAATCCGGTCGATGCCATCGCAGGCAAGCCAGCTCCCACAGAAGAGCAGCCAGTATCAGAGCCCGCGGTATTTTTCATTCAGCGCATACAAAATCGCGCAGGTCTCGCCATCCAGAAACCCACAATAATCCCGCGCCCTGAAGTGCATCTGAAACGCTCGCGTGCGCTGTTGAAACCCCTGCCGGTTCTTTGCAGGTGCGTACCCGAACCGCTGAAACGCCCGCTCCACCTCGGCTTCCGGTGGCAACCCGACACAAAAGCGTCGCTGATACATCGCCCGCGTCGCCTCATCAAACCAGGCCCCCAGCCCCGCTTCATGCAAGCGCTGCCAAGGCAGCCTGGGGCCAGGATCACTCTTGCGCGCGTATGCCACGTCCGAATGCCCGAGGATGTCCGTGGGCCCAACCTGTGGGTAACGCCCGAGAATGTCGCGCACTAGCGCAATCAACACCTCAATTTGTTCCTCACCGTACTCAGGGAACGTGAACACGCCGCCGACATCCCGCGCCAGGTTGACGATCTCGATGCCAATCGAGCGGCTATTGAGGTTATCGCGCCCTGCCCAATGGCTGACCCCGGCATGCCAGGCGCGCTTGTCTTCCTCCACCAAGCGGAAGACACGCAACTCTTCATAGCCAGCCGCGCGGTAGCTGGGATCTTTTGGGTCGGGCAGCAAGTAGTGCGCACTCACCCCGTCCTGGGTGAGGGTGCGCAGGGAGGAGCCAAAAGGCGCCGCGGTGTAATGCAGGATGACCTGCCCCACAGGCTCGCCGTTACGTTCGTTGAAGCCTGTAGCAGGAAAACTGGTATCGATGACCAACATAAGAACCGTCCTTTTCAATACAGGCAGAGTCGTTCAGCCCGTTCAAGCGCAAAAAAATTACCGCCATCCTGAAGGCTTGAACTTCAGGAAGGCGGTAACTATTTGGCACGTGAAAGAAAAGTGATCAGCGCCGCAGCGGCATGCCCAGGTCGACGCGCAGGCCATCCGGTTGACTGTCGAATTTCAAGGAACAGGAACACCGCTGCACAATGGCTTGCACGATCGCCAGCCCCAGGCCGCAGCCTTCGCTGCTGCCATTACGCCAGAAGCGTTGGGTCAGGTATTGCAGGTCATCGGCGGAAATCTGCGTGCCGTGGTCACGCACGCGGAACACCACGTTGTCGGTGTCGGTGAATACACTGAGTTCCACCCGCGTATCCGCAGGCGTATGACGCAAGGCGTTGTCCAGCAAATTGCGCAGGGCTGCGACTGCCAGGCCCACAGGCATTTCCACCGGGGTGGCCGAAAGGTTGTCCGGCAGGATCAGGTCAATGCGCGAATTGTCGCCGGCATTCGCATCCTGGATCGCCAGGCGCGCCACTTCTTCGGCGCTGGACTGCAGCCCATCGTCGAATGACAGGCTGCCTTCCACGCGGGCCAGCAACAGCAACTGCTCCAGGGTGCGATGCAAACGGTCGGCGCCCGCCTCGGCATGGGCCAGGGACTGATCGCGGGCCGCGCCGTCGGTCATGCGCGCCACTTGCAGGTGGGTCTTGATCGCCGTCAAGGGGCTGCGCAGTTCGTGGGCGGCGTCGCCAGTGAGGCGGCGTTCGCGCTCGATGGTCTTGGCGATACGCTGCAACAGTTGATTCTGAGTGTCGAGCAGCGGTTTGAGTTCGCTGGGCAATGGGTGGATCTGCAGCGGTTCGAGAGAGTCGGCGCTGCGCCGCATCAAGGCGTCACGCATGCGGTTGAGCGGCAGCAGGCTCTGGCCGATGCCCAGCCACAACAAGCACAGGCAGCCGAGCATCGCCACACCCACCGGCACCGACGCGGCCAGCAGGATCGACAGGTTCAGCGCCTCGCGTTCCACTTGGCGGTCGGCGGTGGTGATCAACAGGTCGCCACGGGACAGGGTAAAACTGCGCCAGTTGACGCCATCGATCACCTGGTCACGAAAACCACTCTGGCGCGATTCCAGCCCTTCATCCGGCGTGGCGTGGCTACGCGCCAGTACTTCACCGCGCAAGGAGCTGACCTGGCACGCCATGCCCCCCGGAACATTCAGTTGTGCCCCATGGAAATGCGCGCCGCCGCCCACACTGGCGAGGCCCGGCATCTGCTCGGTCAGCCCCGCCACCATGCGCGCCGACGCCACCAGGCGTTGGTCGAGGGAGAACATCATCTGGTTGCGCAGGTCACTGAGCATCCAGGCCGCCGCCAGGGCCCAGATCAGCACAAAAGCGGCGCCCAGCTTGAACGTCAATCGCAGGCGCAGGCTTTTCACGACGCGTCCTCGCCCCCGTCGGCCGAGCCCAGGCGATAGCCGAGGCCGCGCACGGTCTCGACAATGCCATTGCCCAATTTTCGCCGCAGGTGGTGGATATGCACGTTGAGCGCGTTGCTTTCCAGCTCATCGTTGAAGCCGTAGACGCTGTCCTTGAGTTGCTCGCTGGAAAGCACACGGCCTTTGTTATGCAGCAGGGCTTGCAACAGCGCCTGTTCGCGGCGTGACAGGTCCACTGGCTGGCCGCCCAGGAAAGTTTCGCGGCTGCTCGGATCGTAGGCCAGGCGACCGTGCTCAATCAGGTTGACGCTGCGCCCCGCCATCCGCCGCAGCAGAGTTTGCAGGCGCGCGGCAAGTTCGCGCAGGTCGAAGGGCTTGAGCAGGTAGTCGTCGGCGCCGGCTTGGAGGCCGTCGACGCGGTTGGTCACCGAGTCCCGTGCGGTCAGGATCAGTACCGGGATTTCCAGGCCCTGGCTGCGTAGTTGTTGCAGCAGCTTGAGGCCATCTTCGTCCGGCAGGCCGAGGTCGAGCACCATGATGTCGAATGTCGCCGCCTTGAGCATGGCGCGCGCCGCGCCGGCCGAGGCCACGCGCTCGACGGTAAAACCCTGGGCGGTAAGGCCGGCCACGATGCCGCTGGCGATCAGTTCGTCGTCTTCACAGACCAGTACGTGCATGGTGAACCCTTCATGAAAGATGGGGGTGATTAGAAGTGCAGCGGATTAAGCGCAGATTATGCCGCTAAATGGTCCACACTCCCTCTAGAATAGCCTCGGTTAATCATCGGTTAATCAACGCCACACATTGTGTGCCTACTTGCATCGAACTAAGGCTTGACCATGCGGCATCTGTTTACCTTTCTGCTGGTGTTGTTCGCAGGGTTTGCCCAGGCCGCGCCTGGTAACCCGTTTGAGACCAAACCCGATTTCCTTCCGGTGGGCAAAGCCTTCACCTTTACCTCCGAACGTCTTGAAAGTGGCGAGACCCAGCTGTATTGGCAGATTGCCGACGGTTATTACCTGTACAAGCAGCGCATGAAGTTCGATGGCTTGGCTGAAAAGCCCACGCTGCCGCAAGGCGAGGCCCATAGCGATGAATTCTTCGGTGACCAAGAGGTGTATCGCCAAGGCCTGGAAGTGAAGATCCCGGCCGGCGCAACCGGCCAGATCAAGCTCGGCTGGCAGGGCTGTGCCGATGCGGGCCTGTGTTATCCGCCGCAGTCGATCACCGTGGACCTTGGCGGCAACCCGGCCGTCGCAGCGACCGCCGAAGCTCAGGACCAAAGCCTGGCCAGTGGCCTGCAACAACGCAGCCTGGGTTGGAGCCTGTTGCTGTTCTTCGGCCTAGGCCTGTTGCTGGCGTTTGCCCCCTGTTCGCTGCCGATGCTGCCGATCCTCGCCGGTCTGGTCGTCGGCAGTGGCGCCAGCCCACGTCGCGGTTTTGCCTTGGCCAGCAGCTATGTGGTGTGCATGGCGCTGGTGTATGCCGCACTGGGCGTGTTGGCCGCGCTGCTCGGCAGCAATCTAGCCGCGCTGCTGCAAACCCCGTGGATCCTCGGCAGCTTCGCCGCCTTGTTCGTGATCCTTGCCCTGCCGATGTTCGGCTTCTTTGAACTGCAACTGCCCGCCTTCCTGCGCGACCGCCTGGACAACGTCAGCCGCCAGCAAAGCGGTGGCAGCCTGGTCGGCGCCGGGGTTCTCGGCGCACTGTCCGGCCTGCTGGTGGGCCCGTGCATGACCGCGCCGCTGGCCGGCGCCTTGCTCTACATCGCCCAGAGCGGCAATGCGCTGCACGGTGGCCTGATCCTGTTCGCCATGGGCATCGGCATCGGCATCCCACTGTTGCTGCTGGTCACCGTGGGTAATCGCTTCCTGCCCAAGCCAGGCACCTGGATGAACGTGCTCAAGGGTGTCTTCGGCTTCCTGTTCCTCGGCACCGCCGTGCTGATGCTGCGCCCGGTGGTTGGCGAAAGCCTGTGGATCGGCCTGTGGGGCGTACTCGCGCTGGTGATGGCCTACTGCGGCTGGACGCTGGCCCGCGAATACGGCCTCGCGGCCAAGGTGTTTGGCGCCGGTTCCCTGGTGCTGGGCCTGTGGGGCGCCGTGCTGATGGTCGGCGCAGCCGGTGGCAGCGATGACCTGTGGCAACCGCTGAAAGTCTACAGCGGCTCGCGGACCGTCGCTGCACCGACCGCCCACGACGCGTTCATGACCATCAACGATCCCGCCGTGCTGCAAAGCCAACTCGACAGCGCCAAGGCTCAGGGCCAATGGGTGCTGGTGGACTACTACGCCGACTGGTGCGTGTCGTGCAAGATCATGGAAAAACAGGTCTTCGGCAAACCCGAGGTCATGGACGCCCTGAAGGACGTGCGCCTGCTGCGCCTGGACGTTACCGCCGACAACGCCGCCAGCCGCGCGCTGCTCGGCCGCTACAAAGTCCCTGGCCCACCGAGCTTCGTGTGGATCGGCCCGGACGGTGAAGAGCGCCGCGCCCAACGCATCACCGGCGAAGTCGATGCCGTCACCTTCCTGCAACGCTGGACGCACACCCGGGACGCCCTCTGAATGCTGACCCTGACCATCGGCACCTTCGCCATCGCCCTGAATCACTTGCTGCTGATTACCGCGCTGATTCTCGCCACTCTGGTGGGCTGGCGCGTGGCCAAGCGTGGCGGTGAAAACCCGGAATCGGTGCTGTTCAGCCTGTTCCTGCTGGCGATGCTGGTAGCTCGCGTCAGCTTTGTACTGATGTACTGGAGTGATTACCGCCACGACCCGTTGCAGATGGTCGACCTGCGCGACGGCGGTTTCCTCGCCTGGCCCGGCGTGATCGCTCTGGTCGTCGGCGCCCTGGCCTACGGCTGGCGTCGTCCGGCCCTGCGCAAGCCCCTGAGTGCCGGGGTGATCACCGGCCTGGTGTTCTGGGGCATGACCAGTTTATCCCTGAGCCTCTACGACAAAGGCTCGCAACTGCCGGACATCACCCTGCGCAATGCCAACGGCGACGTGGTGCAACTGGCCGACTACAAGGGCGGCCCGCTGGTGATCAACCTGTGGGCCACCTGGTGCCCGCCGTGCCGTCGCGAAATGCCGGTATTGGAACGCGCCCAACACCAACGCCCCGACGTAACCTTCCTGTTCGTCAACCAGGCAGAAAGCATGCAAAGCGTCAGCACCTTCCTCGCGACTCAGGGCCTGACCCTCGACAACGTGCTGTTCGACGCCAGCGGCCGCCTCGGCCAGGCCGTGGGCTCGATGGCCTTGCCAACCACCTTGTTCTACAGAGCCGATGGACGCCTGATCAACAGCCACTTGGGCGAACTGTCGCAAGCCAGCCTGGCCCGCGCCATGGAACCCTTCGAAACCGCTCCAATAAGGAAACCGACATGCCCCGCCTCCGCCACCTGCTGACCCTGCTGCCGCTGACGCTCGCCGCCACCTTGGCCCAGGCCGAAGACTGGCCGGCGCCGATCAAACAGATCGAGGCCAAGGGCGCGAAGATCCTCGGCAAATTCGACGCCCCCAGCGGCCTCACCGGCTACGCCGCGCAGTACCAGAACCGCGGCATGGCCCTGTACCTGACCGCCGACGGCAAAAACGTGATCGCCGGCAACCTGTACGACGCCCAGGGCAACGACCTCAGCACCGCGCCCCTGGAAAAACTGGTGTACGCACCGATGGCCAAGGAAGTCTGGGCCAAGATGCAAAAAAGCAGCTGGATCCAGGACGGCGACGTCAACGCGCCGCGCACCGTCTACCTGTTCAGCGACCCCAACTGCCCGTACTGCAACATGTTCTGGGAACAGGCACGCCCGTGGGTAAAAGCCGGAAAGGTGCAATTGCGCCACATCATGGTCGGCATCATCCGCGAAGACAGCCCAGGCAAATCCGCCGCGCTGCTCGCCGCCAAGGACCCGCAAAAAGCTCTGGAAGAACATGAAGCCGCCGGTAAAGGCAGCAAGTTGCAGGCACTGGACAAGATTCCGGCGGATATCGAGGCCAAGCTTGATGCCAATATGAAGTTGATGGAGGAGCTGGAATTGTCGGCGACGCCGGCGATTTTCTATCTGGATGACAAGGGCGGGCTACAGCAACAGCAAGGGGCGCCTTCGCCGGAGAAGTTGGGGAAGATTATGGGGCCCAAGTGAGAAAAATGCTCCTGCAACAGGCAGGAGCATTTTTCACGGTAAAACGACTTTTCGACTATCCGCTCACTCGAATATCAGTGATCGCATAGTCATTGCCGGAAGCGCCTGACGACTCATGGCTGCGTATCTCCAGTTGCATCGTTGGTGCATTCGCAACAAACGTGCCCCTCAGCAGTGTCCATGCCATGTTGTAAAAGGTCGTGACCGGCGTAACAGCACCTGCGCTGGCCCACAGAGACAACCTTGGCAATGGAGCGGCGCCGTTGTAGGTGCAGGCGAGAATGCT
The DNA here is from genome assembly GCF_900005865.1 of Pseudomonas sp. 58 R 12. Taxonomy (NCBI): domain Bacteria; kingdom Pseudomonadati; phylum Pseudomonadota; class Gammaproteobacteria; order Pseudomonadales; family Pseudomonadaceae; genus Pseudomonas; species Pseudomonas sp. 58 R 12. The sequence goes on along the minus strand of NZ_CVTP01000028.1, from coordinate 46,791 downwards.
GAAATCATACGTCGCACCGACTACTAGCCCCGTGAAGACTTTATACAGGACGTTGCCCACGCCAGCAGTACTCGCGGTGCCATTTGCCACGCAGGTCTTGCCAAAAAACGAGGCATACCTCATCTCGCCAAGGGCTGCTGGTCCGGGAATCCATCCGTTCCAGTTATTGCCGGCAAACGATGTGAAATCATCCAGCGGCGAAAGCACCTGCAGCACCCGCTGAGGGCACACCACATTCGCAGTCGAACTGCCGTTTGTAGCTACGCTGTAAGTTAAGGTCAGGTTGCTTTCGTCCTTCAACTTGTCCAGCTCGGATCGTAGTACAGGACTCGCCACCCCAGCGGTCTCCTCTGCCACCTTAATCGCTCTGGCCGCGTACACATTGAACGAGTAAGGATTACCGTTTTTATTCGTCCCGGCTGCCTGCAGCCAGCACTTCTGCCCTGCCCGCAAGAACCACATAGCCTTCATGTGTGAATTGGCATTCCCAGCAAATGTTCTCAGGTCCAGAGAGGCATTCTGAGTCTCGGGCGGCGTAGCCTCCGGCACGTTCGGCGTTTCCAGGCGCACTGGCAGACTGATATTCAAGTGCAAAGGCGGTGAAGTCTGCACCTTGCAGGCGGTGGTGACAGTAAACGTGATCTCCACCACTTTACCCAAGCTCTCGATCACGGCCTCCGACGGCAGCAACCAGATCACCGCGCCCGTCGTGCTACCAGGTTGGGAGGTCACCAACCAGCAAGAACCGTTCGGTCTCTCCCAGCAGATAATGATGGAGTGCTTGGGATTGCTGCCGGTGTACTTCACTTCAACATGTACGCCGTTGCGCCCATTGTATGCGGTCAATTGGTCAGCCACCGCCTCCCTCACTGACGGCTCGATCAGTGCCAAAGGCTCCTGCTCGATTTTGAAAGTCTGAACAGGAAATTCGTGGGCATCCTCCAGCTCACACTTGCCACAGAAACTCGCCGCAAAGTGCAGCTCAAATTCGCTGCAGTCTGCCAGCTTTTGCAGCTCGACCCTTGGTATCGAGGCAGCGACTCCATTAGTTTTTCTGGCATCCTTAACAGGGGCATCCACCAAAATATCAATGCGGATAGCACTGCCGTCTTCACGCTCACCCGTGATCCACATCCAGCGACATTCCGAGCACTCGGCATAATCCCATTCAGCCACAAAAGCTGTCGCTTCCTCCGTAAATGTGCCGAGGTCCAGGATATGACCCGTTGCATCTTCAATCCCTGGATGAGTGAATTGGGGCAACAATACGTTGACCACCTGCTCAGGTGATTGCTGTGCTTCACCGCTACTGGCGAATTGAACGGTATAAGTCAGCGTCATCGACATGCTGAAAAAACAAGCAATATCACAGGCAGAAAGCTCGATGGTTGCCGGATCCCCGTCATTTTTAATTGTCACGCAGCCGAGTGGCTTTTTTTCGTGACCGGGCCCGCCCACATAAAAACAGATCTGGTCGCCTGCATAGGTTTCCAAGTCGGGGACGTCTACATTTCCGCGATCTTTGGTGAGCGCAGAGTTAAGGCACCACTCATTGTTGTAAAACGTCGACTGTCGTAGATGAGGGGCCGGCATATTTCCCATGCGAGGATCGACAATCAGGGCACTGGTAGGGCGAGGACGACCTTCAAGTGCGTTTTCCGGGAGACGCGTCTCATGGATAGGATCGACACTAGCCGGAGGGCGTGGGTGGCGACCATCGCAAATCCATCCCCAATGAATCGTCAACGCCCCCCAGGGTCGACGACGTCCCATCCAACTGCGTTTCAAAGAAAGTCTGAACTCATGACCCGGCACCGCTTCATCAGCAGTCACAACGCGAGAAAAAGCCACTGTCTTGAATGCAAAGGGCGTGCTGTCCTGATCACCCGCTACGTTCACGAATAGTTGATCGCGTGCTTTAACGAGAGGATGGGCATACGCCACGATCGTTTCATCCCCGGTAAACGTATACATGTCCAAGGTATCCGTGTTGTGAACAGACTTGGAGTGGACAAACCGGGGCACATAACCTTCAAGGTCTATTTCATCGTAAAAACGTACTTCCACCTCTGCTACCCGAGACTCTGCGGCCTTCCCTCCCACCTTCCCTCTATACTTGAACAACAGCGTGTGACCCATACCCGATGTAAGGATGTTCAGGGGGATTGGGATTTTCCGGGCGCCACCAATACCACTTCTATCCACAATCTCTTCGAATACGGGTCCGCCGCCATCCTCAACCCAAATTGTGACGACAATATCCGAGCCATCCATGTCCGGATCCGTGGTCAGGTGCGGGTCATCTTTCGCATCGAGCGGATATATGCTTCCGCCTTCCCCTTTGTAAACCACTGGGGCTAAAACCTCGATAGCCTTGGGTTTGCGCGTATTAACCGGTTTTAAAGAAGCATTAGGCGCCGTTATTTTTTTAGCCATGGTCAGAACTCCGTGTTCCAAGGGTTGTAACCCAAAGCCAGTCTAAGGCCGAGGTCTCCTATTAGTGAGCACTTTTAACGCTTCTTCGCCTACTGTCAAAATTAACAGTTTTGACGAATTTCCCTTGCTCTCCGATCAATGACCATCCCACAACGCCATAACTTCATTATTGTGCTACCCCCAATGTGAATCGAGTAATCAGCAACGAGCGCCTTCGCGGAATAATTGGGGAAGATTTTGGAACCGAGGTAAGTTACTCAACGGCCTTACGAAAAGGGCCTTCACACAGTGAAGGCCCTATCTTTACATCGTCTCGGAAAATCAGAGTGTTCCCTCAAACACCCTGATCCATGTCACATCAAAATCATTGGCGGGATCTATTCCCATCCTGCGATTATCAATGCCAAGCCTGGCCGTACTTGAATCAGCAACAAACTTGCCCTCCAGTAAAAACCAGTTTGTGCCAGGTTCGATTACTGGGGTTATGTCTTTCCCATTCACTGTGAGTGCCATGCGAGGCGGCAAGGGTAGGCCAACAGAATCGCGGATCCATGCATGGAACGTATAGGAGTTCCCCGGCTCCAGGTTGGTGAAAATCCTGAACAGTTTCTCACTTTGCGTTGCCGGGTTGGATGTATTCGTATATCCCCAGTCTACCAACCAATAACCCATCCCCGTTTCCCAAGGATAAGGACCGTACTTGAGCACCAGATCCCTGGGATCGGTGGCGCCCGCACCTCTCTGCCAACCATTCCACCCTTTCCTGTTTGGATCGAAGGGCGTTTGGTCAAGCAAGCGCTTGCGAAAGATCAACTTCAACGGTGGAAAAGGGATGGCCTCATCGATATTAGCGCTGCCATCCGCGGTCAGCCTGAATGTGAAGGTCAATTTAGCGCCGGTTTCGTATTTATCCAATTCGAGCCGTTTGAGTACACGCGACAAACTGTTGGTGACATCCGTTGCAGTAATCACCTCGGCGTCCATCACCTTAAAGGTATGGACCGATCCATCCCACAGCGGGCCCGAGCACTCCAGCCAGCCCCGTTGCCCGACCAGCATGAACCACCAGTCCGGCACGCCTATGCGAGCGTCCCCGGCAAACGTACGTAAATCCAGAATGCCGCCTTGGGTGGCGGGTGGCGTTGCCTGCTGCACTTCCGGCGTCGTCAGACGTACAGGCACGCTGAACTCCAGATCCAAATCCCCCGATGTCTGAAGCTTGCACGCACTGGTAACGGTGTAGTTGAGCGTCAGCGTCTTGCCAGCGGCATGAATCACTTCTTCGCGGGCAACGCTGAAGTCCACATAACCCGGATTGGAGTTGCCCGGTTTGGGGGGTAACGGCACATCAGTGCCATCTGATCGTTTCCAGTTCAACTGGATCTGATGCCTGCTGCTCATGTGTGGGTAGGCCACCCGGACGGTGACCCCGTCCCGCCCGTTGTAAATCGTCAGTTGATTGCCCACAGCTTCGCGCACTTCAGGCGGATTCAACGCAAAATCTACCTGATCGATACTGAAGGTCTGAACCGGAAATTCGAGGGCCGTCGCCAGATCGCAGTTGCCATCGAAGCTCACCGCCGCATGCAGCTCAAAGTCACTGCAATCTTCTAGTTTTTGCAGTTCAGCCCTGGGAATGGGGGCGTCGACGCCATTAGTCATCCAGCCTGCAGTCAGCGGCTCATCCATCAGGATGAAGAATTGGTAAGGGCTACCGCCCTCCAGGGTTCCGCTAATCCAAACCCAGACACATTGCCCGACAGCAGCGTAGTCCCAGATAGGCACCAGCACCGTTGCATCGTCGTCGAATGTCTTGAGGTCGAGGGTGTCACCCGTTGCTTGTTCGATACAGAGCTTGGTCAACTGAGGACCAAGCACCTGGATTACACACCCGGGAGAGTTCTGAGGCAGGTAATTGTTAAATTGAACGCTATAGATCAGTGTCAACGTTTGGCAGAACAGGGCTGCGAAGATCTCAGGGGCGACTTCGAATGAAAGACTTACATCGCCCAGCTTCACGTCCTGGCAACCGAGCGATAAGGGCCCATAATTCGGCCCCGAGGCTTGCATACAAACATGATCACCTTCGGTCATGCCTGGGTAGGTCACTAATGCATGGCCGCCCTGGGTGGTGTTGGCCGGGTTGACCTGCCAGTTACCCGGGGATATCTGCACCGCTTCCTGTAGACGAGGCGGATTCAAATCCAGCGCAGGATCGACGCGCAGCAGCACCGTAGAACGCTGGTGGAAATCCTGAGCGTTTCTAGGCAGCGAGTTCACATTCGACACCGGAGCCTCAGGGTGACAACCGTCCCAGATAACCCCCAGATGGCAGGTACAGGACGTGTAATCATCCAAGTGTGCTAACCATGGGCGCGACAAGAAGAACTCAAACACGTAGTCCTCATGCGCTTCCTCGTCAGTTACTACGTGATCAAAGGCTGCCCAGCAAAATTCAGGTGGTACATTTTGCTCATTACCGGCGACAACAACAAACAATCGCGAGCCCGCCCGAATCATCGGCCAGGCCTTGACCCGGATCGTTTCATTCCCCGTGAAATTGAACATGTTCAACCACAACGTGCCCCACTCCAATTCGGCATGCGCGAACCCAGGCATTGACGCACGCAGATCCTCTTCGCGGACGTCCTGAATCTCAAGCTCCAGTACCAGTGACTCTTTGTGTGCACCACCGACAACGGCCTCGTACCAGATCAGCACGGTATGCCCGATACAGGTACTGATCCATTGCCAGGGAATATCGGCTACATCACCGCTTGCGACACTGATCGGCGGGAACGTCGCGCAGCTCTGGCCTTTAATAGCGAAATGCACAATGACCTGCGCGCTCCCTGCGGGAAGCGCCAGTGTCGCGGTCGTACCTTGGGCTGCATCCAGAGGGTAAAGCAGACTATTGTTCGTAGCGTACTGGATGATTGCAAAGGGTAATTCAGCCGTGGCCACCTTGGTTGATGGGGCGGGCGCAACGCTCATAGCCTGAGCTGGGGAGGTTTTTTTAGAGATCGGTTTTTTAGCCACGATAAGACTCCTGTCCAACGTTAGATAACCGTCGAGGCTGGCCAGGCCAGCCAGAAACTTCGGTTATCTAACGCTCGGATGAGAAATCTTGGCTACTGTCAGATCTGACAGTTCTGCCGCCAACTCACGACTTCCCCGACCAACGGCAAACTCAAAATCTTCGACGTCATAACTTCAGTCTCGATAGCAGGCATGGAAGTTATCGATAAACGAATAGTCGCGCACAAGAATGGTCAACCAACTGATAGCCGTCCCCGGTTCTGTCACATGCTCGACCCAGAAACCTCCTCGCCAATCGTCAGGATAATCGACACTGGTTATGACCTTACCGCCTTCATCATAATAGACGACCGTCGCGGGTTGTTGTTTCCAGGCCCAGGCAAACTTGACGGACTCCAATGGCCGGACGAAGTCAATTCGGTGCAGTTGTGGCGGAACTTGATTGTCGACGTTTTCACACATGACAAAGTGCTTGCCCGAATAGAACTCATCATTAGCGTACGTGACTATACCCGCCACACCAGAGCCCGACGCAAAGGTGATCTTCATCAAAGAAGTCTGCACACTCCCACCCACGCCAAAAGTACCCAGCGGCAGTGATTCGAAACGCTCGATGCCACAAATCAAAGGTCGCTTGATAGTCAGCTTCAGCGCTGGGAAAATGGTCGCACCGCTCTCATGCTCGCTGCCATCGGATGCGACAAGACAGGTGACGGTCAGAGAGGAATCGTGTTTCAACCCATCCAGCTCTGCTCGGATCAAAGGTGCTGCCAGCCCGTTCAGGACCTCGTCGTGCGTGAGCCGTCTGCCTTGCACCGCGTAGAACGTGCGGGGGCTCCCGTCCTTATTTGTGCCGGTGCATTTCAACCAGGCGTGGTGTCCCGCCAGAGCGAACCACCAGGCCGAAACGGTGATTGATGCATCGCCAGGAAAGGAGGCCAAATCCAGAATGCCACCCTGCGTCGCAGGCGGCGTAGCTTGAGGCACTACCGGCGTCGGCAGGCACACAGGCACACTGATCTCCAACTCAAGATCCGGCGACGTCGCGTGCTTGCAACGGCTAACGACACTGAAGCGGATCGGCACTGTTTTGCCAATCCCATGAATGACCGCTGCGCGAGGGATATGGAAGTCCACATAGCCCGCAACGGAGTCTCCCGGCTGGGGAGCTAACGCCAGGCAACCACCCGCTTGCTCCCAGCACAACGCGATGGTGTGGCGATCGCACATGCCGTCATAGGCCACTCTCACCGTCACGCCATCACGGCCATTCCAGACGGTCAATAAATTACCGACTGCCTCTCGCACCGAAGGCGCCACCAGCTCGAGGTCTTTCTGAACCATTTCCAATGACAACGGTAGGAATGCAATTGCGTCCTCCATCTGGGTCGAGCCGCTGAAGCTCACTGAAAAATGAATCTGGAATACCTGGCAGTCGGCCAGTTTTTCCAACTCATCCCGAATCAGTGCCGCACTCACGCCAGCGGTCACCCACTCGGGTTTTACGGTCTCAGCAGTGAGTATGTCCCAGTGAAATGGGCTGCCGTCTCCTAGTTCTCCCGTTATCCACAAACAAACGGTTTGCCCTAAGGCAATGTAATCCCAAATCGAAACCCTGACCGTAGCGTCACCGGGAAAAGTGTTGAGGCAAATCTTACCGCCGGTTTTTTCATCAACGTCTATACCGCTCAATCCGGTGGGTTCAAGCACCCGAGCCAGTAACTCCGACGAAGGCCACACACTGCCACGAAGGACGGTGTAAGACACCTTAATGGGTTTACCGAAGTTCGCACTGATGGCCGAAGCAGGCACGCCGAACAACAGGCTGGTCTCCCCCTGCTGCACGACCTGACACGCCAATACCGGAGTGCCTGGTCCCGGCGTACCTGCCAACTCTACACATACCTTATCACCGGGTTTAATGCCGTCGTACGCCACCACGACATGGGCCCCATTGACGGTATTCGCCGGGTTGATCAAATACCCTTTCCCCTCGACATACACGGCTTCCCGGATAGTCGGCGCATACAGCGTCAACTCCGGCTCACGCACTCGCAGGTTAGCCGTGGCTCGTCGAGACAACTGCGCGTTCCCCGGGAGCCGGGAAATTCGCGGGTCCTCAGGTGCGGTGGCCTCAACATCTGAGTAGATGATGCCCACCCCCGTGGTGACGGACGAATAATCGTCATTTTCAGCCAGCCACGCGCGCAGGATGCCCAACAGGAAACAGAAGCCACTCTGCGCCTCCTCTTCCGTCACGACATGATTTTCAAGAATCCAGAAGAAACGCGGCTGTGCATGGTGTTCATTGCCAACCGCTTCAAACCATATGCGCTGCCCGGCAGCGATAAAGGGCAAATCGCACAATTCGACGCCGGCATCGCCTGGAAAAGTGGCCATGTCCAGCCACCAGGAGCCGTCAACGAAGGACAGGTCGGTGAACCTGGGAACAGGCATGTCATCAGGCTTGATCACTTCAATGAAGAGTTCCAGCCGGAAGGACTCACCCGCCGCCGTCTTGTACCAAATGATCACGGTCCGGCCGATGCAATAGCCAATGACCCATGCGGGAACATTTACCTCGACATTGGGCGCTCCGGTGCCTTGGGTCATGGCGGTGAAAACGGGATTGGCTTCTTGGCCCTTGATCGCCACGCTCAGCGTAATTTGAGTGCCTGCGGGAATCGCTGACGGGCACGTTACCGTCGTCCCCGCCGTTGCATCTATCGGATACAACGTGTTGTTAGTCGTGGCGTTCTTTACAGTCGGCAACAGGTATTGGTTGGCTGGTTTTTTGGGAACGCCGGCCGAGCTGCCCCGGCCCGAAGCCGTTGTATTCGCTGAGCCTGTTGTGTTTGGTTTAGTCGGTTTAGCCACGATCGGCACTCCCATCCAAGGAAAGATAACCACCCGGCCCGCCTCTGCAGGCCAGGAAACAATGGTTATCTAAACCTCGTATGAGCCCACTTGCCTACTGTCAGAATTGACAGTTCTGACAAGCGACCCCATCAAAGCCCCTCCAATTCCGCCATCAAATCACTCAACCGATCCACCTTCTCCGCACTGATCTCATTCCCCGCCAACCCCTCAATATATTCAGCCAACTCCGCCACCGTGCTGCACTCAAACATCGCCCTTAGCGGTACATCGCGCTGCAATGTTTTCTGCACCCGCGAGGCAATCTGCGTCGCCAGCAACGAGTGCCCGCCCAGCTCAAAGAAGTTGTCCTGCACCCCTACCCGTTCGACTTTCAGCACCTCGGCCCAGATCGCGGCCAGGGTGGTTTCCAGTTCGTTGCGTGGCGCCAGGTAGTCCTGGTTGTGCAACTGGCCGATCTCCAGGGCCGGCAGGGCGTTGCGGTCGAGTTTGCCGTTGGCGTTGTGCGGCAGGCGGTCGAGCCAGAGCCAGTGCAGCGGCACCATGTATTCCGGCAGTTCGGCGCGCAGGCGTTGTTTGATGCGGTCCAGGCGTTCGCTTGGGTTGAGCGCTTCATCAGCTGCCACCAGGTAGCCAACCAAATGCTTACCGTTGACGCCTTCCTGCACACCCACCGCCGCGTCGCGTATTTCCGGTTGTTCGTGCAAGCGCGCTTCGATTTCGCCCAGTTCGATGCGGTAGCCGCGAATCTTCACTTGGTGGTCGACACGCCCGACGTACTCCAGCACGCCATCGCTGCGACGCCGCGCCAGGTCGCCGGTGCGGTACAGGCGCTCGCCCGGTGCGCCGAAGGGGTTGGGCACGAACACCGGGGCGGTGCGCAGCGGATCGCTGACGTAGCCGCGACCGACGCCAGTGCCGGCGACGCACAGCTCGCCCACAGCGCCTTGGGGCACCAACTCCAGCGCACCGTCCAACAGGTACAAACGGTTGTTGTCGGTGGGCGTACCAATCGGTAGGTAAGTACCGCGGGTAGACGCCAGGTCGACGCGGTAGAACGCCACGTCATCCGAGCATTCCGCCGGGCCATACGCGTTGACCAAGCCAATCTGCGGGTAGCGCAGCAGCCATTGGTGCGCCAGCTCCGGCGGCATCGCTTCACCGGTGGGTAGCATCCAGCGCAGGCCGTCCAGGCTGATACGGTCCTGGGCCAGCATGCCCTGGATCAGTGACGGCACGCTTTCCAGCACGGTGATGCCTTGGGCCTGGACATGCTCCAGCAGGCCCTGGGGATCATGCGCAATGGTATTCGGCACGATATCTACCCGTGCGCCGAACAGCGGTGCAGCGAGGAATTGCCACACGGAAATATCGAAGCTCTGCGAAGCGGTTTGCGCGATCACGTCCGCGTCGCTCAAGGCCAGGTACGGCACCTTGCTCAGTTGGTTATTGAGCATGCCGCGCTGCTCGACCATCACGCCCTTGGGCAGGCCGGTGGAGCCGGAGGTGTAGATCACGTAGGCGAGGTTGTCCGGGCCGCTGTAGATGCCGGGATTTTCGCCACGCGCCGGTATTTCTTCCCACACCAGCAACTGGCAGTCGAAACCGTCCAGCAACGCGATGGCCTGCTCGCGACAGGCCTCAGTGCACACCAGCAACGGCGTGCGGCTCAGGTCGATGATGCTGCGCAGACGCTGGCTCGGCAGGCCCGGGTCCAGCGGCAGGTAGCCGGCACCGCCCTTGAAGCTGCCGATGATCATGCCCAGCAAATCCAAGTTACGTTCGGCCAGCAAGGCAACCGGTTGATCCAGGCCGACGCCTGCTGCGATCAGCGCATGACCCAGACCGTTGCTGCGGCGGTTCAGTTCGTCATAGGTCCACTGCTGGTCGAGGCAACTGGCGGCGATGCGCTGCGGATGCGCGGCCACTTGTTCTTCGAACAACTCGATATAGCTGCGCTCCAGCGGATAGGCGTGTTCGCTCTGATTACAGCCGTCCACCAGGAACGCGCGCTCCTGCTCGCCGATCAGCGGCAGGTCGGCCATGTCGCCATGGAAGCCCTGCACCAGCGCCAGCAGCAAGCGCTTGAACTCGCCGAGGATGCCTTGCACGGTGGTTTCGTCGAAATAACGCTGGTCATAGGAGAGATGCAAACCGAGGTCATCACCCGGATAACACACAGCCGTCAGCGGGAAATTGGTGTGAGTGCGACCGGAGTCCGAGGTGGCATTCAGGCTTTGCGCGCGGTCCAGCACCGAGACTTCCACCGGGGCGTTTTCGAACACGAACAGGCTGTCGAACAGCGGCTGGCCCTTGGGCAATTCGCTGTATTCCTGGATCGTCACCAGCGGCAGGTATTCGTACTCGCGCAGCTGCATATTGCTGTCGAGCAGGCCACTCAACCACTGGCGCACGCTGCAGCGCTGGTCATCCTCGGGCAGTTTCACCCGCAGCGCGATGCTGTTGATGAACAGGCCGACCGTGCGTTGCATCTGCGGCATGTCCACCGGGCGTCCGGCCACGGTGACGCCGAACAGCACGTCGCGATCGCCGCTCAAACGGCGCAGTACCAGCGCCCATGCGGCCTGGGCAAACGTGTTGACGGTGAGTTGATGGGCCTGGGCCAGTTCACGCAGTTGCACACCGTCGCAGGCATCGAGGCGGGTGTAGCAATCGCCCACCACCATGCCGCCGCTGTGGCCCGCGTGTTCACGCAGGAACGGCCGGTCGCTCGGAATCGGCGTGGTGCGCTCGAAGCCTTGCAGGTTCTGCTGCCACCACTGGCGTGCCTCATTCAGGTTCTGGCGCTGCAGCCAGGCGATGTAGTCGCGGTAGCGCGGTGGCGTGGCCAGTTGCGCATCGCGGCCTTCGCCCAGGGCCATGTAGATCTCGAAGAAGTCGTTCATCAGCAACGACCGGCACCAGGCATCGATGAGGATGTGGTGGTTGCTCATCATGAACCAGTAACGCTCAGCACCGACGCGGATCAGGCGCAGGTGGAACGGCGCCTGCTCGAGCAGATCGAAACCGGCTTCGCGCTCTTGCTTGAGCAAGGCTTGAAGGCGCGGTTCCTGTTCGCTTTCCGGATCGTTGCTCCAGTCCAGATACTCAATCGGCGTGCTGCCCGGCTTATGGACCACTTGCAGCATGTCTTCGCCGACGTTCCAGCAGAACGAGGCGCGCAGGGCTTCGTGGCGGGCGATCACCGCTTGCCAGGCCTGGGCAAAACGCTCCGGGTCCAACGCGCTGTTGATGCGGTAACGGTCCTGCATGTAGTAGAGGCCGGTGCCCGGCTCCAGCAGGGTGTGCAGCAGCAGGCCCTCCTGCATCGGGGTCAGCGGGTAAACGTCTTCGATGGCACTGGCCGGAACCGGCAAGCTGTCGAGCTGTGACTGGGTCAAGTGCGCCAGCGGGAAGTCGGACGGTGTGAGGCCGCCGGCGGTGTCCTCAAGGCAATGCGCGACCAGGCTTCGCAGTTCGGCCAGATACGCATCGGCCAATTCGCGAATGGTCTGTTGATCGTGGCGCTCACGGCTGAAGGTCCAGCGCAGCACCAGCTCGCCGCCGTACACCTGGCTGTCCACGCTCAACTCGTTGGGCAACGGCGCATCCGGATCATGGGCCAGGCCCGCGGACTCATCCAGCGGGTGGAACAGTGCATCGGCGCCAAAGCTCTGGTCGAACTGGCCGAGGTAGTTGAAGGTGATCTGCGCGCTCGGCAGTGCAGCCATGGCGCGTTTGCACACGTCATCCGCCAGGTAGCGCAGCACGCCATAGCCCACACCTTTATGCGGCACGGCACGCAGTTGTTCCTTGATCGCCTTGATCGAATCGCCCTGTCCGGCTTGCGGGGTGAGGCGCAATGGATAGGCACTGGTGAACCAGCCGACACTGCGGGTCAGGTCGACCTCATCGAACAGGGCTTCGCGGCCGTGCCCTTCCAGCTGGATCAGCGCCGAAGCGTGACCACTCCAGCGGCACAACATGCGCGCCAACGCGGTCAGCAGCAAGTCGTTGACCTGGGTGCGGTAGGCGCTCGGGGCCTGTTGCAGCAACTGGAGGGTGTGCTCGGCATCCAGGCGCACGCTGACGGTGTCGGCGTCACGGTTGCGCAGCGAGCCTTGCGGGCGTGCCACAGGAAGTACGGCCTGCGGGCCGGCCAGTTGGTGCTGCCAGACGCTCAACTCTTCGCGCAGGGATTCGCTGCCGGCGTAGGCCTGCAAACGCGCGGCCCAATCACGTAGCGCACTGGTCTTGGCTGGCAGGCTGACGGATTGGCCGTCGCTCAGTTGGCGGTAAACGCTTTGCAAGTCTTCGAGCAATACACGCCATGACACGCCGTCCACCACCAAGTGATGGATCGCGATCAGCAGGCGTTGCTGGCCCTCGGGACCATCCACCAACAAAGCGCGCAACAGCGGGCCGTGCTCCAGGTCGAGGCTGCGATGGGTCTCGGTGAACAGTGCGGTACATTGCGCCATATCCCGTACTTGCGCCTGCATCAACACACCACCTTGCGGTACGGCGAGGTATTCGGCGTGCCATTGCGCCTCGCGCCGGGTGAAGCTCAGGCGCAGCGCGTCGTGGTGTTCCAGTACCGCCAGCAGCGCTTGCTCAAGGCGGTGCGGGTCAAGCAGTTGCAGCGGTTTGAGCAGCAGCGCCTGGTTCCAGTGCTGACGCTGCGGGATCTCGGTGTCGAAGAACCAATGCTGGATCGGCGTCAGGCCCGAGCTGCCCGTCAGCACGCCTTGCTCAGCGCTGATGTGCTCAGCGCGCGTGGCGACAGCGGCCAGGGTTTGCACGGTCTGGTGCTGGAACAGGTCGCGCGGGCTGAAGTGAATGCCCGCTTGCCGCGCACGGCTGACCACCTGGATCGACAGGATCGAGTCGCCGCCCAGTTCAAAGAAGTTATCGTCCAGGCCGACTTGCTGCACATTCAACACTGCGCACCAGATCGCCGCCAAGGTGCTTTCCAGCTCATTGCGGGGCGCTACGTACTGTTGGCGATTGGCCTCGGGGTCGGGCTGCGGCAAGGCACGGCGGTCGAGTTTGCCATTGGCGGTCAGCGGCATACTGTCCAGCACGATCAAGTGCGCGGGCACCATGTAGTCCGGCAGCTGCGCCTTGAGGTGGGCCTTGAGCGCGTCGCGCAACGCGCCGTGGTCTGCGTCGCTGACCAGGTACGCCACCAACTGTTTGCCGCTTGGCGAATCCAGCGCCAGCACCACCGCTTCGCGCACGCCATCGTGCTCCAGCAGGCGGGTTTCGATCTCGCCCAGTTCAATACGGAAACCGCGAATTTTTACTTGATGGTCGATGCGCCCCAGGTACTCCACCAGGCCATCGGCGCGCTGGCGCACCAGGTCGCCGGTGCGATATAGACGCCCGCCATGCGTGGCAAACGGATCCGCAACGAAGCGCTCCGCCGTCATGCCCGGGCGCTGGTGATAACCCTGGGCCAGACCGGCGCCGCCGACGTATAACTCGCCGGTCGAACCCTGCGGCACCAACGCCAGGTCGGCGTCGAGAATGTAGGCCACGCGCTCACCGATGATGCTGCCGATCGGCACGCTTGCGGCGCCCTCCTCCAACTGCTCGGGCGCAAGACTGGCCAGCGGCATCACCACGGTTTCGGTCGGGCCATAGGCGTTGAAGAACACCTCAGGCAGAAATGCGGCACGGATGCGCTGCAAGTGCTCGCCGGTCAGCGCTTCGCCACCGGTGATGCACATGCGCACCGGCAAGGTCTGCTGCTGGGTCGCCAACCACTGCGCCAACTGGCTGCCGTAGCTCGGTGTGAAGCCCAGGATGTTGATGCCATGGGTGCGGATCAATCCGCAGATTTCCTCGGCATCCCACTGGCCCTGGGCACGCAACACTACCTGGGCACCGCTGAGTAGCGGCACCAGCAGACGCTCGGTGGCGGCGTCGAAGTTGATCGAATAGAAGTGCAGCTCGCAGTCATCGGGACGCATGCCAAAGCGCTCGATCACCGCCGCGCAATGCATGGCGATTTCACCGTGGGACACCACCACGCCTTTCGGCTTGCCGGTGGAGCCGGAGGTGTAGATCAAATACGCCTGGTGTTGCGGCAGGCTGATAAACGGCAGCGCATCGCACGGGTAGTTGGCGAGCACCGGCAAGTCATCTTCCAGGCACCAGCATGCGACCGTCTCCGGCAACTTGCCGAGGGCTTCGAACATCGCCGCATCGCTGAGCAGCAGGCCGATGCCGCTGTCTTCGATCATGTAGTGCAGGCGGTCCAGCGGGTATTCCGGGTCCAGCGGCACATAGGCGCCACCGGCCTTGAGGATCGCCAGCAGGCCGATGACCATTTCCAGGGAACGCGGCAACGCCAGGCCGACGCGCACCTGCGGGCCGACGCCACGCTCACGCAGCATCCAGGCCAGGCGGTTGGCGCGGGCGTCCAGCTCGGCGTAGGTGAGCGTTTCACCAGCAAAGGTCAGGGCCGGGGCATCAGGGCGATGCATCGCCTGCTCGCTGAACAGTGGATGGATGCACTGGTCGAGACGGTGCTGACCTTGTTCAACGCCCAGGCTGTCTTGCACCACACGCTGTTCATCGGCGCTCAGCAACGGCAACTCGCTGAGGCGTTGCTGCGGATTGGCGATCAAGGCTTCCAGCAGATTGCGCCAATGGTCGGCCATGCGCGCAATACGCGGTTCGTCGAACAGGTCGGTGCTGTAGGTCAGGCAGCAACCCAGGCGATGGTCGAGGTCGGTGACTTCCAGGTTGAGGTCGAACTTGGTCGCGCGGGCATCGTTGGCCAGGTACTCGACGGTCATGCCGGCCAGTTGACGGCTTTGCTGGAATTCCCAGCGCTGCACGTTGCACATCACCTGGAACAGGGGGTTGTACGCCGCACTACGCGGCGGTTGCAGGGCTTCCACCAGGTGGTCGAACGGCAGGTCTTGATGGGACTGGCCTTCGATCACCGTGTGGCGCACGTGCTCGAACAGTTCAGCGACGTTCATCTGCCCATTGAGCTGGCAACGCAGCACCTGGGTGTTGAGGAACGCGCCAATCAGCCCTTCGCTTTCCGGGCGAATACGGTTGGCGACGGGGGCGCCGATGCGCAGGTCGGTCTGGCCGCTGTAACGGTAGAGCAACACGGCCAGGGTGGCGGTCATGGTCATGAACAGGGTCAGGCCGCGCTCGGCATTGAAGGTACGCACGCGGGCGGCCAGGTCATCGCTGAGGTCGAAGCGGTACAGCTCGCCCTGATGGCTTTGCACCGGTGGGCGTGGGCGGTCGCCGGGCAGTTCCAGCAGCGGATGTTCAGTGCCCAGTTGCGCGGTCCAGTAGTCGAGTTGGCGCTGACGCTCGCCGGACTCCAGCCACTGACGCTGCCACACGCTGTAATCCAGGTATTGAACCGGCAACGGCGCCAGCGGCGATTCGCGCTCGTCGATAAAGGCTTCGTACAGCGCGCTGAGTTCACGGGCAAAGATGTCCATGGCCCAGCCTTCGGTGACGATGTGGTGCAGGGTCAGCACCAGGTAGTGTTCCTGTTCGCCGGCCTTGACCAGGCAGGCACGCAGCAACGGCCCGGTTTCCAGGTTGAACGGCGTGTGCGCTTCATGATCAGCCAACTGCTGCAGACGCTGCTGGCGCTCGGTTTCGTTCAGGCCTGAGAAATCCTGCCAATCCATGCGCAAGCCGGTCTGCGGCGAGACCTTTTGATAGGCCACGCCGTCGATGCTCGGGAAGGTGGTGCGCAGGGTTTCGTGACGCATGATCAAGGCCTGCAACGCTGCCTCGAAACGCCCCACATCGAGCACGCCACGCAAGCGCGCCATGCCGCCGACGTTGTAGGCCGGGCTGTCCGGTTCCATCTGCCACAGGAACCACATGCGCTGCTGGGAATAGGACAACGGCACCGGCTGGCTGCGATCGACCTTAGCGATAGCCGTCTGCTGGTTGCGTAGGCCCGACGCCTGGATCAGGCCGACCTGCTCGGCAAAAGCGCCCAGCTCACTGGCTTCAAACAAGGTGCGTAACGGCAGCTCGACGTCACACGCTTGGCGGGTACGGGAGATGATCTGCGTGGCCAGCAACGAGTGGCCGCCGAGGGCGAAGAAGTCATCGCGCAGGCCGATTTTTGGCAGGCCGAGGACTTCGCGCCAGATGGCGGCGATCTGCTGTTGCAGTGGGGTTTCGGGCTCAATGTGTTCGCGGGTTTGCCACACCGGCTCAGGCAACGCGCGACGGTCCAGCTTGCCGCTGGGGCTCAGGGGCATGGCGTCCAGGCGCATCAGCAGCGCGGGCACCATGTACTCCGGCAGCTCGGCGGCCAGGGCAATTTTGACCTGCTGTTCATCCCGTTCGCCGTGGGCGGTGTAGTAGCCGATCAACTGCGCGTCACGCACCAGCACCACGGCTTGGGCGATGCCGTCCAGGGCCAGCATGCGCGCTTCGATTTCTTCCGGCTCCACGCGGAAACCGCGCAGCTTGACCTGCTGGTCGAGACGGCCCAGGTACTCAAGCACACCATCGGCACTCCAACGGGCACGGTCACCGGTGCGATAAAGTCGCGCACCCGAGTGGTCGGCGACAAAGCGCTCAGCCGTCAACCCGGCGCGCCCCAGATAACCCCGGGCCAGGCCGATACCGCCGATGCACAGTTCACCCGGCACACCCCGCGGCACGGGGTTGAGCTGATCGTCCAGCACGCGGCAGATCACATTCCCCAGCGGGCGGCCAATCGGCGAGCGCTCGCCGTCCTCCGCGCGGCAGTGCCAGTGGGTCACGTTGATCGCGGTTTCGGTCGGGCCATAACGGTTGTGCAGCTGCACCGCCGGCAACTGCGCCAGGACGCGGTTGCGCAGTTCGGCGGGCAAGGCTTCGCCACCGGAAAACAGGCGACGCAGGCTGGTGCATTCGGCGGCCAGCGGTTCGTCGATGAACAGCTGCAGCAGCGGCGGCACAAAGTGCAACGTGGTCACGCCGTGTTCCTGCACCAACTGCGCGATACGGTGCGGGTCGCGATGCTCGCCAGGGCCGGCCAGCACCAGGCGGCAACCGGTGATCAGCGGCCAGAAACATTCCCACACCGACACGTCGAAACTGATCGGTGCCTTTTGCATCAGCACATCGGTGTCATTCAGTTGATAGGTGGCCTGCATCCACTGCAAGCGTTCGGCCAGGGCCGCATGGGTATTGCCCACGCCTTTGGGCTGGCCGGTGGAACCGGAGGTGTAGATCACGTAAGCGAGGTTATCGCCGTGCAGGTGCAGGCCGGGCGGCTGGGTCGGCCAGCTGTCGAGGTGCAGGCTGTCCATCGCAATCACGCAAACGCCGCAGGCAACTGGCACGTGGTCCAGCAACGCGGTCTGGGTCAGCAGCAGATGCACGCCGCTGTCCTCCAGCATGTAGGCCAGGCGCTCGGCGGGGTAATCCGGGTCCAGCGGCACGTAGGCGCCACCGGCCTTGATGATCGCCAGCAGGCCGATCAGCAGTTGCGGCGAACGCTCGGCGGCGATCGCCACGCACACATCCGGGCCGACACCCTTGTCGCGCAGATAGTGAGCCAGGCGATTGGCCTGGGTGTGCAATTGCGCGAAGGTCAGGCTGCTGCCCTCCCAGACCAGTGCGGGGCTGTCCGAGGTGTGCCTGTTGAGCAGCTCCGGCAGCCATTGCTGGGCGGGCGCGCACGGCGCTTCACTCCACGGTTGCTGCTCGTCTTCCTGCATCAGCTTGAGATCGCCGATGGCTTGCTGCGGCTGGTCACACGCGCCTTGCAACAGGTTGATGAAGTGCTCGGCCAGGCGCTGGATGGTCGCGCTGTCAAACAATTCGTCGGCGTAGTCGAACGACAGGCTCAGGCGCCCGTTACGGTCTTCTTCGCTGTGCAGTTGCAGGTCGAACTTGGCTTCGCGGCTGTGCCATGGCAGCTCGTCGGCGAGCATGCCCGGCAGACGGCGCAAGGCGCTGAGGTCGCGTTGCTGGTGGTTGAACATGACCTGGAACAGACCCTGTTCGCGCGCTTGCGGGAAGGCTTCCAGCAGTTGTTCGAACGGCAGGTCCTGATGGGCCTGGGCGCCCAACGCAGCCTGGCGAGTCGCGGCCAACAGGTCGTTGAACGGCAGACGCCCGTCCAGCTCGGCACGCATGACCTGCGTGTTGATGAAAAAGCCGACCAGGCCTTGGGTTTCCTGGCGCGGACGGTTGGCGTTGGGCACGCCGATGCGAATGTCACGCTGACCGCTGTAGCGGTAGAGCAGGCTCTGGAATGCTGCCAGTAACAACATGAACGGGGTGGATTGGTTGGCCTGGGCGGTCTGGCGGATCGCTTCGCTGAGGTGCACGCTAGTTCGTACGGTATGACGCGAAGCGCTGTTCCGGTGTTGCGCCGAGCGCGGGTGGTCGGTTGCCAGGCTCAGGGTTGGATGTTCTTCACCGAGTTGCGCTTTCCAGTACGCCAATTGGCGCTGGCCTTCGCCTTCGGCCAGCCATTGGCGCTGCCAGCTACCGTAGTCGGCGTATTGCAGGGCCAGCGGCGGCAGCTCAAGGGTTTCGCCCTGGGTTGCGGCGGCGTACAGGCATGAGAATTCGTCGATGAGGATATTCAGCGACCAGCCATCAGCGATGATGTGGTGCAGCGTCACCAGCAACTGGTGATCTTCATCGTCCAGGCGCACCAGGGTCACCCACAGCAGCGGGCCTTTTTCCAGGTCGAACTGGGTGCGCGCTTCGTCTTCGCGAATCTGTTGCGCGCGGGTTTCACGCTCGGCCACGGGCAGGTCGCTGAGGTCGATGAATTGGAGCTCGAAATCCGCCTTGGCATCGACGCGCTGGAAGGCCTGGCCGTCGCGTTCGTAGAAGCGGGTGCGCAGGGCTTCGTGGCACTGGACCAGGTGTTGGAAGCTCAAGCGCACGGCGTCTTCATCCAGCTGGCCGCGCAGGCGCAGGGCGCCGGGGATGGTGTAGGCGCTGCTGTGTGGGTCCAGTTGCCAGGTGATCCACAGGCGGTTTTGCGCCAGGGATTGGGGCAGGTCTTCCTGGCGTGACAGGCTATGGATGGCGCCTTGGGCGACGCCGCCGTCCTGCTCCAACTGCGCAACATTGGCGGCAAAGCCTTCCAGGGTTGGCGCTTCGAACAACATGCGCAGGTTCAGCTCCAGGCCCAGTGTTTCACGCAGGCGCGCGACCACCTGGGTGGCGGTGATGGAGTTGCCGCCGAGCAGGAAGAAATGGTCATCGGCCGCGACCGTCGCGACGTGCAGTTGCTCGCACCAGATCGCGGCGATCTGGTTTTGCAGTTCGCAGCCCAACGCTGCATCGCTGACCTGCACGTGCAGATCAGGGAACTGCGCATAGCTGTCGAGGCTGCCATCGACATACCGCAGCGCACACGCTGCACGTTGCACCTTGCCGCTGGAGGTCTTCGGCAAGGCACCCGGGTTGAGCAGCACCACCACGCTCGGCGCCTCCTGATACGCCTCGGCGACGGCTTGGCGGATCGCCTTGATCAGCGCATCGGGCGGCAGGATTTTCTGCACGCTGCGGCTGATTTCGGCGGCAATGCCGATACCTTCCAGGCCCTGGTCATTCACTGCGAATGCCGCGACCCGGCCTTTGCGCACCACTTCCACTTCGCGCTCGATGGTCTGCTCGATGTCCTGCGGGTACAGGTTATGACCGCGCACGATCAGCAGGTCTTTCAGGCGGCCGGTGATGTACACCTCACCGTCGCGGATAAAACCCAGGTCGCCGGTGCGCAGCCAGGTACGGCCAGCGTGTCGCACAAAGGTCTTGGCGGTGGCTTCGGGGTTGCGCCAGTAGCCGTGGGCGATGCTCGGCCCGGTGGCCCAGAGCTCGCCGACGTTATTCTCGGCCAGTTCGGTGAGGGTGTGCGGGTCGGCGATCAGCACCGCGTGTTCGGGTTGGCTGGTGCCGCAACTCATGATCGCACTGCCCTGCCCCGGCTCGGCACGGTTGGCAGCCAATGCCTGCTCGTCGACGCGCAGCGCCGGGATGCCATGGCCGCGAATGCCACCAGCGACAAACAGGGTCGCTTCAGCCAGGCCGTAGGACGCGAAGAAATTATTCGGGGTAAAACCGCAGGCAGCGAACTTCTCGGCGAAGCGTTCCAGGGTGTCGAGGCGGATCGGTTCGGAGCCGGAATAGGCCACGCGCCACTGGCTCAAGTCCAGGCGCTCCAACGCCGACTCGCTGACCCTTTCGCTGCACAGGCGATAGGCGAAATCCGGGCCGCCGCTGATGGTACCGCCGTATTCGCTGATCGCTTCCAGCCAGCGCAATGGCCGACCGAGGAAGTACGCCGGCGACATCAACACGCAGGGCACGCCGCTGAAGATTGGTTGCAGCAGGCCGCCGATCAGGCCCATGTCGTGGTACAGCGGCAGCCAGCTGACGATCACGTCATCCGGGTTAAGGTCGATGCCAAAGCCGCGACGGATCAGCACTTCGTTGGCCACCAGGTTGCCATGGCTGACTTGCACGCCCTTGGGCAATGCGGTGGAGCCGGAGGTGTATTGCAGGAATGCGATGTCGTCGGGGTGCAGGTCGGGGGCGATCCAAGTGCCGGCACTCTCCAGAGTATCGACGCTCAATACCATTGGGGCGTTTTCGATCTGCGCCAGGCCATCGGCAAGGCTCGCGACGGTCAGCAGCAGGCGCGGCTCGGCATCGCTGATGATCGACAGCAGGCGTTCCTGGTGGTGGCGACGGGTCGACTCCGGCGGGTAAGCCGGCACCGCAATGACCCCGGCGTACAGGCAACCAAAGAACGCCGCGACGTAATCCGGGCCGCTGGGGAACAACAGCACCGCACGGTCGCCCAGGTCCGCATTGGCTTGCAAGGCAGCGGCGATGCTGCGGGCGCGCAGGTCCAGGTCGCGGTAACTGAGCACAACGCCGTGCTCGGCCGACTCAGCGAGGAAGCGCAGAGCGACCTGGTCAGGCGTCTGCACGGCGCGACGTTGAAGGGACTGGACCAGCGTTTGGGGAAGTTCGAAGGCGTCCATCATGGGGTTCCTGCCTGAAATCGGCTTGCGGGAAATTCGGGAATTGGGGGGGCTTTTAGCCGGCGGCCAGTTGCCGCGCCGCGCCGTTGCGCCAGCGGGCCAGGTGTTCGTCGGCGTAGCGCCGCACGCAGCGCAGCACGGCGCTTTCGTGTTGGATGAGGAAGAAGTGGTGGCCGTCGAACATGTCCAGGGAAAAGCCACTGGCGGCGTCGAGTTGCCAGTCGAGCAACTGGTCGGCGCGCACGCTGTCCTGTTTGCCGCCAAATACATGAATCGGCATGCCCAGCGGCGCCCGCTCGCCATAGGTGAAGCTGCCGCACAAGAGAAAATCGGCGCGCAGGATTGGCAGCATCAACTGCATCAACTCGGGGTTGGCCAGGGCTTCTTCGGCGGTGCCTTGCAGCTCGCGCAGGCGGGTGATCAGTTGTTCGTCGGTCTTTTCGATGGCGTATTCGCTCACGTCACGACGTGCCGGCCCGGCTGTACCTGAAGCGAACAGCGCCAACGGCGCAGGCACATTGCGTGCATTCAGCGCGTGGGCCAGTTCGAAGGCGAGCAGGCCGCCGAGGCTGTGGCCGAACAAGGCATAAGGGCCGTTCAAGTCACGGCTGATTTCATCCGCGAGCTGCGCAGCCAAGGCTTTGATATCGCGCTGCAACGGTTCGTCCATGCGCATGCCACGGCCAGGCAATTCCAATGGGCAAACGTGCAACCACTCTGGCAGGGCCCTGCGCCAACGCGCGTAAACCATAGCGCTGGCGCCCGAATAAGGCAGGCAGAACAGACGCAGTCGAGCCGGCGTACTCATCAGGCGACGACTCCAAACTGAAACACGCTGTGTGCACGATGCAAACCCATCTCGTCCTCCTGCGGGTGCTGATCCTTGGTCGTTTTACTAACGGACCTGTCACCCAGAAGAACGGACGGCACCGGCAAATAATTAGTCGTCGGGTACAAGCGAGACGCGGTTCACACCTAACCAGAAAGCATAAGATTAGTTCGCCTTCTCATTTGACAATCATTATCATTCAGCATAATTTGTTGCCCGATGTGTAGGAGGCCTCAGCAAGGACGCCCTCCCCTAACCTCTTTTGCGACAAGGTGATTTCCATGACGGAACAAGTATCCACAGGCAGGTGCGACTCACCGCTTCTCCAGGCGTTCGTCGATAATCGACTGATTCTGGTGAAGATTGCGGCACGTATTACCGGGTGCCGCTCCCGGGCCGAAGACGTAGTGCAGGATGCCTACTTCCGCCTGCAGTCGGCGCCGACGATCACCTCATCGTTCAAGGCCCAGCTCAGCTATCTGTTCCAGATCGTGCGCAACTTGGCGATCGATCACTACCGCAAGCAGGCCCTGGAGCTCAAATACTCAGGCACCGAAGAGGAAGGCTTGAATGTGGTTATTCACGGCGCTTCACCGGAAACCTCGCACATCAATTTCAATACCCTGGAAAACATCGCCGACGCCCTGACGGAGTTGCCGCAGCGCACCCGCTACGCGTTCGAGATGTACCGCCTGCATGGCGTGCCGCAAAAGGATATCGCCAAGGAACTCGGCGTATCGCCGACCTTGGTGAATTTTATGATTCGGGATGCGCTGGTGCATTGCCGCAAGGTGTCGGGCAACCACAGCGATACGTTTGCGCGGCGGGTCTGACACGCCGCTGTAAACAATGTGGAAGCTGGCTTGCCTGCGATAGCGGTGGGTCAGCTACCCATGTTTTCCCTGATACACCGCTATCGCAGGCAAGCCAGCTCCCACAGTTTTGATCTGTGTTGTGCCTCTCAGGGTACCGGCGTCACATCAATCCGATACGGCTCGAAAATCTTCAACATCTCGCCATTTTCGCGCAAGCGCTTGAGCAACGCGGAAAACGCTTCCCCCGTGATCGGCGCTTTGGGGCGCAGCAATGCGTAGTGGTGATACACCTGGTCGATACGCTCCGACACCAGGAACTGCCCGGCCATGTCCACGTTGCGCACCATGAAATCACTCAGGTAAGAACGGGTCACCAAGGCGATGTCGGCCCGCCCGCGCGCGACCATCAACAGGTTGCTGTCATGGGAGTAGGTCAACGTGGCGTTGAAGTGCTCAGCCATGTACTTGGGATCGGGGTTGAAATGTGCGAAGGCGTAGTGGTAACCGCTGAATACCGCCAAATGCTTGCCGTTCAGGTCAGCGAAATAGGCCTGGTCGCGACCAGGCTCACGCTGGGCGACGAAAATTTCCGCGTCTTCCAGGCCCATGTCGACTGTCGTGTGGGGGATCTCCTGCCAGCCCCAGTCGGGGTTTTCGAAGATGGCCATATCAATCCGGCCCTGCTCGAAATCGCGAAAACGTCGCGGAATTGAGGTGGGCACCAGCACAAATTTATAATCGGTCTGCGAGGCGTTCAAGGCCTCGACCAGTTGCGGCAGCAAACCGGTGTCAGCGCCCTGCTCCGGACGCACGGTGTAAGGCGGGAAATGCGCCGCGCCGATCCTGACCAATTGGGCAGCCGAAGCCGGCATCCACCACGCGGCGCCCACTGCCCAAAAAGTTAGTCCTGCAGCCAGCCGCCATGGCGAAAACATCAAGGCACACACCGTTCAACACGCTAATGGCGATAAGCTAGGCGTTTTTGTCTGGCGAGACAACTTTTCTCCGGCAAATTAATACCTTGCGCCTCAATCGGCCTTCAGAACCATCAGCAGGGCTTCTTCGGCTAATTGCTCGAGGGTCATGCTGCCCTCGGCGCGGAACCAAGTGGTGGTCCAGGACAAAGCGCCGGTCAGGAAGCGCCGGGTGATAAACACATCGCCACGGATATAGCCGGCGTCCTTGGCCTCGCCCAGCACTTGCAGCCACAGCGCCTCGTACACATCGCGCAGAGCCAGCACCTGAGCCTGGCCTTCAGCCGACAGCGAGCGCCATTCGTACACCAGCACCGCCATCGCTTCGCCGCTGCCGCCCATGATCGACTGCAATTCGCAGCGGATCAGCGCCAACACACGTTCGCGTACGTCGGTGGCTTCCTCAAGAGATGCGCGCATCATCGCGGTGTTGTAGTGGATGGTTTCTTCCATCACCGCGCGCAGGATCTCGTCCTTGCTCTTGAAGTGATGAAAGATGCTGCCGGACTGGATACCCACGGCGCTGGCCAGGTCGCGCACGGTGGTGCGCTCGAAGCCCTTGTTGCGAAACAGGTGGGCCGCCGTTTGCAGCAGCTTGCCACGAGCGCTTTCGGGGTCGGTCAATTGGCCGCCGTCGATCATGGTGCGCATCACCCGCAGGGCTTTATGCTCATCCATGCCTCTCTCCTCTACTTCCACGGACGTCTTGGCCGGCAATTTAGGCCGTGACAGCCACCCAAGCAAGCGCTTGGCTAAAACTTGTGCATGGAGTTTACAAACCAAGCGCTTGCTTGGTAGTCTCGCTAACAGCCATTCGAGGAAGGATTTCTCATGAGCAAGACGGTTCGTATCGGCTGTGCCAGCGCCTTCTGGGGCGACACGTGTACCGCTGCCGCGCAGTTGGTGCACGGCGGTGAGCTGGATTACCTGGTCTTCGACTACCTGGCGGAAGTCACGATGTCGATCCTGGCCGGTGCGCGGATGAAAGATCCCCAGGCCGGCTACGCCACGGATTTTGTCGACGTGCTCACGCCGTTGCTGGGCGATATCCAACGCCAGGGCGTCCGTGTGATCAGCAACGCTGGCGGCATCAACCCCCAGGCCTGCGCCGCCGCTCTGCAAGCAGCCTGTGACCATGCGGGCGTTGCACTGAACATCGCCGTGTTGCTGGGGGATGACCTGCAGCCTCAGCTCAAACGGCTGCACGGCATCACCGATATGTTCAATGGCGCACCGCTGCCGCCGATGTGCGTGTCCGCCAATGCTTACCTCGGCGCACCGGGCATTGCACAGGCGCTGGCATTGGGCGCGGACATCGTCATCACCGGCCGCGTGGTGGACAGTGCGGTGGTCAGCGCGGCGTTGGTGCATGCGTTCAACTGGTCCTGGCAGGACTACGACCGCCTCGCCCAGGCCGCACTGGCCGGGCATATCATCGAATGCGGCGCGCAGTGCACCGGCGGCAATTTCACCGATTGGCGCGAGGTACCGGACTACGAGCACATCGGCTTTCCTATCGTAGACGTCAGCGCCGACGGCCAGTTTATTGTGAGTAAAGTCGACGGCAGCGGTGGGCTGATCAGCGAACTCAGCGTGGCCGAACAGTTGCTGTATGAAATCGGCGATCCGCATGCCTACCTGCTACCGGATGTCATCTGCGATTTCAGCCAGGTCAAATTGCAGCAGCAAGGTAAGAACCGGGTGCGCCTGCATGGCGCCAAGGGCTCGCCCCCAACCGACCAGTACAAAGTCAGCGCCACCTACCCGGAGGGTTTTCGCTGCACCGCCAGTTGCCTGATCGCCGGAATCGATGCGGTGGCCAAGGCCGAACGGGTCGGCCAGGCGATCATCAACAAAACCTCGGAGCTGTTCAGCCAACGCGGCTGGGCGCCCTACACCGAGGTGAATATCGAACTGCTGGGGAGCGAAGCGACTTATGGCGCCCATGCGATGCGCCAGGACTGCCGCGAAGTGGTGGTGAAATTGGCGGTGCGACACCCCAGTAAACAGGCGCTGGTGCTGTTCGCCCGCGAGATTGCCCAGGCCGCCACCGGCATGGCGCCAGGGCTGACCGGCATCGTCGGCGGGCGGCCAACGGTGTATCCGCTGATTCGGCTGTTTTCGTTCCTGATCGACAAATCCGCCTGCGAGCTGGAAATCGACCTCCGAGGCGAACGCCACACCTGCGCACTGCCGATTGCCGACGCCCCCACCCTGCCCGCTGCACCGATCGTCCCACCCAAACCCCAAGGCCGCGCCGACGCCAGCGTGCCTCTGGTGAAACTGGCCGTGGCGCGCTCCGGCGACAAGGGTAACCACAGCAACATCGGCGTAATCGCCCGTGACCCCGACTACCTGCCGTGGATCGCCGAGGCGCTGACCCCGGAGGTGATTGTCGATTGGATGGGCCACGTACTGGATCCCGTGCATGGCCGCGTCGAGCGCTGGTATTTGCCCGGCAGCCACAGCCTCAACTTTTTGCTGGAAAACGCACTCGGTGGTGGTGGCATCGCCAGCCTGCGCATTGACCCGCAAGGTAAAGCCCTCGCCCAGCAACTGCTGGAAATCCCGATTGCCGTGCCGCAGCACATAGCCGATCAACTCGTATAACCAGGAGCGTTGCCGTGGCCTTCGACTCGATCTTCAAAGCCGACCTGTTTCAGGGGCAAACCGTGATTGTCACCGGCGGTGGCAGCGGGATTGGCCGTTGCACTGCACACGAATTGGCAGCCTTGGGCGCCCAGGTGATTCTGGTGGGACGCAAGCCGGAAAAGCTGCAAGCGGTCGCAGCGGAAATCGCTGAAGACGGTGGCATCGCTCATTGGCAGGCCTGCGACATTCGCGATGAGGAGGCGGTGAAGACGCTGGTCAGCCAGATCCTGAGTGATCACGGCCCGATCCACGGTTTGGTGAATAACGCCGGCGGCCAGTACCCGTCACCATTGGCCTCGATCAACCAGAAAGGCTTTGAAACCGTGCTGCGCACCAACCTGGTCGGCGGTTTCCTGATGGCCCGTGAAGTGTTCAACCAATCCATGAGCAAGCACGGTGGTGCCATCGTCAACATGCTCGCGGACATGTGGGGCGGCATGCCCGGCATGGGCCACTCGGGCGCGGCGCGCGCCGGCATGGACAACTTCACCAAGACCGCCGCCTTTGAGTGGGGTTGTGCCGGCGTGCGAGTCAACGCCGTCGCGCCGGGCTGGATCGCTTCCAGCGGCATGGACACCTACGAAGGTGCGTTCAAGGCAGTGATTCCAACCCTGCGCGAGCATGTGCCGCTCAAGCGCATCGGCACCGAGTCGGAAGTCAGCGCAGCCATCGTCTTCCTGCTCAGCCCCGCCGCCGCCTTTATCAGCGGTAGCACCCTGCGCATTGACGGCGCCGCCAGCCTCGGCAGCCGCGCCTGGCCGTTGCACAAGGCGCAACCGTCGAGCGAACCGTTCAACGGCTTCCACCGCGCCTACCTGCCGGATGTGCTCAAGGCGGAGAAATAAGCCATGCCGGTGATTGAATCCCTGATCGATACCCACAGCCCACAGTTCGCGCAGAACCGTGAAGCCATGCTCGCCGCCATCACCCACGTGCGCGAACTGGAACACACCCTGCTGAGCAAGGCACAGGACGCCAAGCCCAAGTTCGACAAGCGCGGCCAACTGCTGCCCCGCGAACGCCTCAACCTTTTGCTGGACCCCGGCGCGCCGTTTCTGGAGCTGGCCAGCCTGGCCGGCTACAAGCTGCACGACGACAAGGACGGCAGCGCCGCCGGCGGTGGGTTGATCGCCGGGATCGGCTACGTCAGCGGCGTGCGCATGCTGGTGGTGGCCAATAACAGCGCGATCAAGGGCGGCACCATTTCCCCCACGGGCTTGAAGAAATCCCTGCGCCTGCAACAGATCGCCATGGAGAACAAGCTGCCGGTGGTGACCCTGGCCGAGAGCGGCGGTGCCAACCTCAACTATGCCGCCGAGATTTTCGTCGAAGGCGCGCGCAGCTTTGCCAACCAGGCGCGCATGTCGGCCATGGGCTTGCCGCAGATCACCGTGGTGCATGGCTCGGCCACGGCGGGCGGTGCGTATCAGCCGGGGTTGTCGGATTACGTGGTGGTGGTGCGCGGACGCGCCAAACTGTTCCTCGCTGGTCCGCCGCTGCTCAAGGCCGCGACCGGCGAAGTGGCGACCGATGAAGAACTGGGCGGCGCCGAGATGCACGCACAAACGGCCGGCACCGCCGAGTACTTGGCGGAAAATGACGCCGACGGCGTACGCATCGCTCGTGAGATTGTCAGCCTGTTGCCTTGGGACGATCGCCTGCCGCCGGTGCCGAAACGCGCCTTCGCAGAGCCGCTGTACCCCATCGAAGAACTGCTGGGCCTGATCCCCGACGACCCGAAAAAACCCTACGACGTGCGCGAAATCCTCGCGCGCCTGGCAGACGGCTCGCAGTTCCTCGAGTTCAAAGGCGAGTTCGATGCGCACACTGTCTGCGGCCACCTGCACATCCAGGGCCGCGCCGTCGGCGTGATTGGCAACAATGGCCCCATCACGCCGAAGGGCGCGAGCAAGGCCGCGCAATTCATCCAGCTCTGCGACCAGAGCCGCACGCCGCTATTGTTCCTGCACAACACCACCGGTTTCATGGTGGGCACCGAGTCGGAACAACAAGGCGTGATCAAACACGGCGCAAAGATGATCCAGGCGGTGGCCAATGCCCGCGTGCCTAAACTCACGGTGGTGGTGGGCGGCTCTTATGGCGCGGGCAACTACGCGATGTGCGGCCGCGGCCTGGACCCGCGTTTTATCTTCGCCTGGCCCAACAGCCGCACCGCGGTCATGGGTGGCGCGCAGGCGGGCAAGGTGCTGCGGATTGTCACCGAGGCCAAGCAGTTGAAGGACGGCCTGGTGCCGGATCCCAAAGTGCTGGATATGTTGGAGCAGGTCACCGCGCAGAAGCTCGACAGCCAGTCCACCGCGCTGTACGGCAGCGCCAACCTGTGGGACGACGGGTTGATTGATCCACGGGATACGCGGACCTTGCTGGGCTTTTTGCTGGATACCTGCCACGAGGCCGAGGTGCGTGAGTTGCAAGCCAATACTTTCGGTGTAGCGCGTCTCTAAATTTCGCCGGGACGCTCCGCGTCGCGATCAGGAGAACAATAAAAATGATCTTCACCCAGGAACACCAGGAACTGCGCCGCACCGTCCGTGCCTTCGTCGACCGCGAGATCAACCCCCATGTGGATGAATGGGAAAAAGCCGGGCGCTTTCCCATCCACGAGATCTTCCGCAAGGCCGGCGACCTCGGCCTGCTGGGCATTTCCAAGCCGGAGACATTCGGCGGCATGGGCCTGGACTACAGCTACTCTATCGTCGCCGCCGAAGAGTTCGGCACCATCCGTTGCGGCGGTATCCCCATGTCCATCGGCGTGCAAACCGACATGTGCACCCCCGCCCTCGCCCGCTTCGGCTCCGATGAACTGCGCGACGAATTCCTGCGCCCGGCCATCAGCGGCGAACAGGTCGGCTGCATCGGCGTCTCGGAAACCGGCGCCGGTTCCGACGTGGCCGGGCTCAAGACCCATGCGCGCAAAGACGGCGACGACTACGTGATCAACGGCAGCAAAATGTGGATCACCAACTCGCCCAGCGCCGACTTTATCTGCTTGCTGGCCAACACCTCCGACGACAAACCGCACATCAACAAATCACTGATCATGCTGCCGATGAACACCCCCGGCATCAGCGTCAGCCCGCCCCTGGAAAAACTCGGCATGCACAGCTCCGAGACCGCGCAGGTGTTTTTCGACAACGTGCGCGTGCCCCAGCGCAACCGCATCGGCCACGAAGGCGCAGGCTTCATGATGCAGATGCTGCAATTCCAGGAAGAACGCCTGTTTGGCGCGGCCAATATGATCAAGGGCCTGGAGCATTGCATCGACAGCACCATCGACTACTGCAAAGAGCGCCAGACCTTCGGCAAGGCGCTGATCGACAACCAAGTCATCCACTTTCGCCTGGCCGAACTGTCCACCGAAATCGAATGCCTGCGCGCGTTGGTCTACCAGGCCACCGAGCAATACGTCAAAGGCAAGGACGTAACCCGCCTGGCCTCCATGGCCAAACTCAAGGCCGGGCGTCTGGGCCGCGAAGTCAGCGACAGTTGCCTGCAATACTGGGGCGGCATGGGCTTTATGTGGGACAACCCTGTGGCCCGCGCTTACCGCGATGTGCGCCTCGTATCGATTGGCGGCGGCGCCGACGAAATCATGCTGGGCATCATCTGCAAACTGATGGGCACCCTGCCGGGGAAAAAATCATGAATACCTTGCTGCTGGAACCGCACAACGGCGTGCTGCACATCACCCTCAACCGACCGGAAAGCCGCAATGCGATGAGCCTGGAGATGGTCAACGAACTGCGCGCCGTATTGGCACAGCTGGACAGCCAGGTGCGCGCGCTGGTGATCAGCGGCGCGGGCGGACATTTCTGCGCCGGGGCGGATGTGAAGGACCTGGTCACTGCGGGCAACCAACTACAGGCGCTGAATCGGGCGTTTGGCACGTTACTGCAAGAAGTGGAAGCGGTGCCGCAAGTAGTGATCGTAGTGCTGCAAGGCGCGGTGCTGGGCGGTGGGTTCGGGTTGGCGTGTGTGAGTGATATTGCGATTGCCGATCACCAGGCGCAATTCGGTTTGCCGGAGACCAGTCTGGGGTTATTACCCGCGCAGATTGCGCCGTTTGTGGTGAAGCGCATTGGTCTGACCCAGGCACGACGGCTGGCGCTGACGGCGGCGCGGTTTGATGGGGTGGAAGCGGAGCGACTGGGCGTCGTGCACTTCACCGAGCGCGACCCGCAGGCATTGGCGGAGCGTTTGGATGAGGTGTTGGGGCAAGTGCTGCGGTGTGCGCCGGGCGCGAATGGGCGGACTAAAGCGCTGTTGCTGGCGAGTGTGGATGAACCGCTTGAAGGCGTGCTGGATCGAGGCGCGCAGTGGTTTGCCGAGGCGGTGAGGAGCGAAGAAGGGATTGAGGGGACGCAGGCGTTTGTGCAGAAGCGCAAGCCGGGGTGGTGCAGATGACGCCTTCGCAGGCAAGCCAGCTCCCACATTTTTGACCGCATACGACACACAAAGCCGGTCGGCCCTAAGGCCGCCGCGCTTTTGCTTTTGATCTGAGGCGCCCCGTCAAACACGCTGGCCGAACGCAGGCTTTGGAGCGTGGGTAACCCGGCAGGACGCCGGGTTAGCCGCGCTGGGCCAAGGATGGCCCATCGCGGCGGCACACGCTCCAAAGCCGGAGTGAGGGCACACCGAGCCTAGGCGAGGTGCCGAGTGTTGGGGCGAAGGCCTTTTGGTTACTTTTGGGCCTTTCCAAAAGTGACCCGCTGTAAGAGCGGAACCCTAAGTAGCCGTTACCTAAATAACGGATATACCCACGGAGCAAAAAAATGCCACAGCTCACCAAAATCCTTATCGCCAACCGCGGCGAAATCGCCTGCCGCATCCAACGCACCGCCCAAGCCCTGGGCTATCGCACGGTCGCGGTCTACAGCGACGCCGACACCCAAGCCCTGCACGTCCAGATGGCCGACGAAGCCGTCCATATCGGCCCTTCCCCGGTCCACCAGTCATACCTCAACATCGAGGCCATCCTCGACGCAGCCAAACGAACAGGCGCCGACGCCATCCACCCCGGCTACGGCTTCCTCTCCGAAAACCCCCATTTCGCCCGTGCCTGCCAGGACGCCAGCCTCACCTTCATCGGCCCCAGCGCTGAGGCCATCGAACTGATGGGCAGCAAACGCCAATCCAAACTCGCCATGCTCGAAGCCGGCGTCCCCTGCATCGCCGGCTACCAAGGCAGCGCCCAGGACGACACCACCCTGCAACAACAAGCCGAACGCATCGGCTACCCTCTGATGATCAAAGCCAGCGCCGGCGGCGGCGGTCGCGGCATGCGCTTGGTGCACCATCCAAAAGACCTGTTGAACAACCTGCACACCGCCCGCTCCGAAGCCAAAAATGCCTTTGGCAGCGACGAACTGATCCTCGAACAAGCCCTGATCGACCCACGCCACGTCGAAATCCAACTGTTCGGCGACAGCCACGGCAACCTGATCTACCTCGGCGAACGCGACTGCTCAATCCAACGCCGCCACCAGAAAGTCATCGAAGAAGCCCCCTGCCCCGTCATGACCCAAGCACTGCGCCAAGCCATGGGCGAAGCCGCCCTGAAGGCCGGGCGTGCGGTGAATTACGTCGGTGCGGGCACCGTGGAATTCCTGCTCGACCGCCACGGTCAGTTCTACTTCCTGGAGATGAACACCCGCCTGCAGGTGGAGCACCCGGTGACCGAACTCATCACCGGGCTGGACCTGGTGGATTGGCAACTGCAGATCGCCGCCGGCCAAACACTGCCACTGACCCAAGCCGACGTAACCCTGGGCGGCCATGCCATGGAAGTGCGCCTGTACGCCGAAGATCCGGCCCAGGGCTTCTTGCCGCAAACCGGCGATGTGCTGCTCTGGGAACCGGCCGTGGGCGTGCGCATCGATCATGGCGTGGTGGAGGGCCAGCGCATCAGCCCGTTCTACGACCCGATGCTGGGCAAGATCATTGCCCATGGCGCCACACGTGAAGAGGCGCGGCGCAAACTGCTGCGGGCGGTTGAAGACACCGTGTTGCTGGGGGTCGCGACCAATCGGCAGCTGTTGGCCGATATGCTCAAGCACCCGGACTTTATCGCTGGGGATTTCAGCACCGGATTTATCGCAGAACACTTCAACGAAGTCCTGCCCCAGTCCGCATCAAACGACCAACTCGCCCTGGCCGCCGCGCTGTTTTATACGCACAGCGCCGACCCGCATCCGCAAGCCCTGGCGGGATGGCGCAACAGCGCCAGCGTCCCAGGCACCTATCGCCTTGAAGTCAACGGCGAAATCCACAGCGTCAGCGCTGATCCTCTGCCACTCACCACCGACGGGCGCTACGCCACCGTGGTACTCAACGGCATCCGCCGCCGCGTTGCCTATCATCTTGACGGCAACCAACTGTGGCTGCCCGGCCTCACGGTGACCAACCGCACCCAGCAAGTCGCCAGCCGCCAGGCCGACGCCAGCAGCGGCACCGTCAAGGCACCGATGGACGGCGCCATCGTCGATGTGCGGGTTTGCGCCGGCGACAGCGTGACCAAAGGCCAACTGCTGCTGGTGCTCGAAGCCATGAAAATGGAGCATCCGCTGACCGCCGGTATCGACGGCGTGATCAAGGGCGTGCAGGTTATTGCCGGAGATCAAGTGCGTAATCGTCAGGTTTTACTGGAGATCGAATAGCCCCTAGGCGGAACTACACGGCCGGGCTACGCTCTATCCCCAACAGAAAGGGAAGAGTACGGGAACCTGCGCGATGCCTCATTGGCTGATTATTGACCTTGAAGCCACAACGGATGAAGGCGGCTGGCCCGTGACGGAGATGGAAGTCATTGAGATCGGCGCGAGCCTGGTCAACCGCCAGGGGCGCGAGCTGGATCATTTCCAGCGCTTTGTACGCCCGCTGCGCCGGCCATTGCTGACGCCTTTCTGTCGCCAACTGACGCACATCACCCAGGCAAACATCGATGGCGCGGCGCCGATCACCGAGGTGTGGCCGCTGTTCGAACGCTGGCTGGGCCAGCATCAGCCGCGCCTGGAAGGCTGGGCCAGTTGGGGCGATTACGATCGCAAGCAGTTGGAGCTGGAGTGGCAGCGCAATGGCCTGGCCAGCGCGCTCGCCAACACGCCCCATGTAAACCTCAAGCAGCGCTTCGCCAAGGCCCGGCGTCTGGACAAGCCTCTGGGCCTCAACGGCGCCCTGCAATTGGCGGGGATGCAGTTCCATGGCCAGCAGCATCGGGCGCTGGAGGATGCGCGCAATACGGCGCGCTTGTTACCGCTGATTCTGCCGGTCTAGGCAGCTCCCCTGCCCTTGGGCATACTGGCCGACCTTTCCAGACCCTTTTCCGAGGAATCGCCCATGTTTAAAGTCAACGAGTACTTCGACGGCACCGTCAAGTCGATCGCTTTCGGCACTGCAGAAGGTCCGGCGACCATCGGCGTAATGGCCCCGGGTGAATACGAGTTCGGTACGGCGCAGCGTGAAATCATGCACGTGGTCTCCGGCGCCCTGACCGTCAAACTGCCTGACGCCAGCGACTGGGAAACCTTCGCTGCCGGCAGCCAGTTCAACGTACCGGCCAACAGCAAGTTCCAGCTCAAGGTCGCCGTGGACACCGCTTACCTGTGCGAATACCGCGGGTAAGGGTTTTCCAAGGCTCAAAAAAATGCCCGTCTCCTGCGAGACGGGCATTTTTTTATGGGCGGGTGAATTACTCGAGAAGGGTCACCGGCATTCCAATCTCCAGTCGCCCAACGCCGTCATTGACCAGGTTCTGGCCGAAAATCGCGCCATCCTCAGTCTTGCGATAAGTCTCCAGCGTCGCAAAAGGCTCGCGGTCGGCGCTGCGTTCGCCGGTGTGCGGGTCGATGGTGGTAAGAATGCAGCGCGAGCACGGCTTGACCGCACGGAACTCCACATCGCCAATACGCAGGCGTTTCCAGCCGTCTTCGGCGAAGGCTTCGCTGCCTTCGATCACGAGGTTGGGACGAAAGCGCAGCATTTCCATGGGGCGGCCGATGCGTTGCGAGAGGTCGTCCAGGGAGGCCTGGCCGATCACGAGCAAGGGGTAACCGTCGGCAAACGCGACCTGGTCATCGTCCTTGCCGTAACCCGCCTGGGTGGTACGCGCGCGCTCCAGGGGGATGTGGACCAGTCGCGTCGGTTTGCCGATAAAGTCACTGACCCAGGCAGCCGCTGCGTCGCCGGCGTCGGGCACGCGCAGGGTGTCACGCCAGATGGTCACACCCCGCAACGCGTCGTCGCTGGCCGGCAGCGCCACGTCCAGCGGCGTGTAGCCAGGCGAACTCAGGGTGAGGCCACCGCGGCTGTTCCACAGCGCCGACAGTTGGCTCATCTTCGCCACGGCGCGCTGTGTGAGGAAACGCCCGCTGGCTTCATCCACCAGCATCCAGCGTCGATCCCCGTCCACACCGAGTTTATCCAGGCCGACCTGTTGCAGTATTTCGGCCTTGCCGGACTTCAAAGGGTAACGGTACAACGCGCTGAGACGAAGCATGAGCCTGCATTCCTGAACGAGTAAAGCCCACACTATAACCGCTCACTACATGGCGGGCACTTCGTCCAGCATCAGACGTTGGCGCACCACGTCCACCAGCTTGTCGGGCTGGAACTTGGACAGGAAGTTGTCACAGCCGACCTTCTTCACCATCGAGTCGTTGAAGCTGCCCGACAACGAGGTGTGCAGCACCACGTAGAGGCTGCGCAGGCGCGGATCATTGCGGATCTCGGTGGTGAGGCGGTAGCCGTCCATTTCGGGCATTTCGGCGTCGGTGAAGATCATCAACAGCTTGTCGGTCATCACCTGGCCGCTGTCGGCCCAGGCCTTGAGCATGTTCAAGGCCTTGAGACCATCGCTGGCGATGTGCATCTTCACGCCCAGTTGGCCGAGGGTGTCGCGCAGTTGCGAGAGGGCCACGTTGGAGTCATCCACCAGCAGCACTTCACGGCCACGGGCGCGTTCCAGCACCGGGTCTTCGAGTTTTTCACGGGAGACCTTGGCGTTGTACGGCACGATCTCAGCCAGGACTTTTTCCACGTCGATGATTTCCACCAACTGGTCGTCGACCTTGCTGATGGCGGTGAGGTAATGCTGGCGCCCGGCGCTGGCTGGCGGCGGCAGGATGGCTTCCCAGTTCATGTTGACGATGCGGTCCACGCCGCCCACCAGGAACGCCTGCACCGAACGGTTGTACTCGGTGACAATAATGGTGCTGTTGGGCCCCGGCACAAGCGGGCGCATGCCGATGGCCTGGGACAGGTCGATCACCGGCAGCGTCTGGCCCCGCAGGTTGACCACGCCACATACGAACGGGTGGCGTTGCGGCATCAACGTCAGCTTGGGCAGTTGCAGGACTTCCTGCACCTTGAACACGTTGATCGCGAACAGCTGCCGCCCGGCCAGGCGGAACATAAGGATCTCAAGGCGATTCTCACCCACCAGTTGCGTGCGTTGATCTACCGTGTCGAGAATGCCGGCCATTAAAAGCTCCTGATGCGCTAGGGGATTGTGCAGTTCACATAAGGTTTGTTATCGGCGGCGAGCGCCAGACCTTGACCCCTGTAAAATGCCACGTAAATGCATTGATGTCACACTGACATCATGGTTTACTGCTCTGGCTCTACAAGTAGCGGTGCAGCGACGTTGCGCGACATTAAGTTCGACGCAAGGTTCCGCCATGTAAGGGATTCCCCTATGCGCAATCAGGCCCGACCTGATATTCGCAATATCTAATAGCCATTAATGTGACGCCATTCTCAATGCATGAATGGAGTCAGGCTTTTGTTTGCCATCCCAAGCCCTCAGCCCGCGGGTCTTCCAGACACTCAGATGTCGGCACTTGAAGGTGTGCAATTGACCCCATTCATGAGGGCCGCGCACAGCCGTCGCCGTCACTCTAATAAACGTCCTACTGAAATCTCAGAACCAACCTACAGATTTCAGTCATATTTCAGCGCTACTTTTAAGCCATTCACCCGGTGCGACATCTCATCACCCGACCTTATGTTGTGGAGACTTGCATGATGAACAACGGTAGAGAGTGGCAACTTGCACTTCCCGAATTCCTGCACGAGGCGGAAAAGCTGCTGGCCAAATCGGAGGAATGCTTGAGCCACTTGCATTTGATCCGAAACGACAGTGACGCCATCGACTGCATGAAGGCCAGCCTGATCAAGCTCGCCGAGAGCGCCGATCACCTTGCACTGCAGGCGATCAGCGAGTTCTCGCGGCATATTCAGTACCTGATCGCCAATGCCGAGAGCCCCTTGCAGTTGCATGATCAAGCCTTGGACGCCCTGGAAGAGTGCTTGAAATTGCTCGCCTGGCAGCTGGAGTTGATTGATGTAAGAACCGGCCAACTGGCATTGGATGAAGCGGAGCAAACGACGCTGATTGCTACGGTAACTCTGCATATTCCACAAAAGGATTTCAGCTTTAAACCTCAGCAGCGAATGCACCACACGTCTTGAGCGGATATCAGGTCGTGTTTAAACCTGAAGGTATCTAAAAACGACATCGCCACCCATCAAATGGAATTGAATCCCACCCACGCAATATCAATTAGCCATTAACGGTAATAACGATACAAATTCACGGAAGTAATATAACCCCTCACTTCATGAACTCCGGGAATACCACCTGGAACATTTGCACGTTTAATAACCCAGCCAGGCGACCAACGGTAATAGTGGTGGTACTATGCCCCGCTCGAAGTGACCCAACTTCATCATGCTTGAAAACGATTCGATAACGCATTCCAAACAGAGCCCTGTCAGCCGCCATGACCGGTCTTCCCGCAGCGAACCCTCATTGGCTCCATCCGCTATGTACGCCAGCCTCAAGACACTCATCGCAAGGTCCGCGTCCCGCAGCAATGCACGCCGTTTGATCCTCGCCCTGTGCCTTGGCTCGCTGTTGCTGAGCCTCTGGACCTATACCCGTTCTGCGCCCTTGCCGCTGCTGGTGATTGTGCTCAACCTGGCCACCCTGCTCGTGATGGGCCTGCAACAGTGGCGCTCGCGCAAATCCATCAAGTTCCAGCCCCAGGAATTGGCCGACCGCCTGCTGCAAGTCCAGGAAAACGAACGCCACCGCCTCAGCCGCGAGCTGCATGACGATATCGGCCAACTGCTCACAGCCGCCAAGCTGCAAAGCGAATGGCTCAAGCGCCGCCTGCCGGACGACCTGCAAAGCCAGTGCACGGTGCTGTGCAACACCCTGAATGAAACCCTGGCCAAGGTGCGCGACGTCTCCGCCATTCTCAACCCTCGCCAGCTGGCCAGCCTGGGCCTGGAAGCCAGCCTGCGCGCGCACCTGCTCAAGACCCTGGAAAACACCCAGGTGTGCTGGAGCCTGGAATGCCAGCAACGGCTGACCGGTATTCCGGAAGAAATGGCGGTAGCGGCCTTTCGCATCACCCAAGAAGCGGTGACCAACATGCTACGCCACGCCCAGGCGGGTAACCTGCTGGTCCGCCTGCAACGCCTGCCCGAGGGCCTCTCGCTGAGTATCTGCGATGACGGCCAGGGTTTTTCGCCGGCCATCAACCCTGCCCTGGAAGGCCAACGGGGCATGGCCGGCATGTCCGAGCGGGTTGATCAGCTTGGCGGTTCATTATCCGTCAGCAGCCAGCCAGGCAAAGGGACACGGATCGACGCGCTTTTCCCCTGGGCGCCCCGCGCCCTTGAACGGGCCAGTTCCCCTAAGGTTATCGAGTGACCTGCAAATTACTCCTGGTGGATGACCACGCTTTGATCCGGGCCGGCGTACGCGCGCTGGTCCAGGACATTCCCGGCTACACCGTCATCGGCGAAGCCAGCGATGGCGCGCAACTACTTGAGCAGTTCAGCGCCTTGCTGCCCGATATCGTGTTATTGGACCTGTCGATGAAGCACACCGGCGGCCTGGATGCCTTGCAGCAACTCAAGCGGGCCTACCCCAAGAGCCGCGTACTGATCCTGTCGATGCACACTGACCCGGAACTGATCATGCGCGCGCTGGAATCCGGCGCCCATGGCTACCTGCTCAAGGACACCACCGCCAACGAGCTGGAACACGCGCTGCTGGCCTTGCGCAACAACGAACGTTACCTGAGCCCGGCGATTGCCCACACGGTGATCAACCAGGCGCTGGTCCGTAGCCAGGGGCCCGCCACGCCCGCCGCGCACAGCCATAACCTCACGGCGCGGCAGCTGGAAATCCTGCGCTTGATCGTGCGCGGCAAGTCCACCCGGGAAATCGCCCACGGCTTGGGCTTGAGCATCAAGACCGTGGAAGCGCACCGCTCGCAAATCATGAAACGCCTGCAGATTTTCGACGTGGCCGGCCTGGTGTTATTTGCCGTGCGCGAGCAGATCATCAGCCTGGACGACTAACGGCGAATCCACCGGCAGGTGCACGCGCAAGGCCTTGGGCAAGGCCTCGAAGTGCAGGTCGTCGCCCTCCAGCGGCTCGCCATCCAAGTTGATGTACAAGCCTTGCGCAACCTTGATATTCACCCACGGCAGCCGTGCACGGACAAACATGGTGTCCAGGCCCCAGCCATTGGTCATCAGCTCACGCAGCGTGCCGACCACTTCCTGCGGCGCGGGCAGGATACTGACGTCCAGCAGGCCATCATCCGCCATTGCACCGGGGCATAGCTCATGCCCACCCCCCGCCTGGCGACCGTTGCCGATACCCAAGGCGAGCAACTCGCCCTTCCAGTGAAAATCGGGACCATCCAGCTCGGCGTAGGCGGCCTTCAACTCGCTGAAACGCGACAGGCCGGTGAACAGGTATGCGGCGCCGCCGAGCACCTTCTTCAAGTCTTCGGAAGTGTTGGCAGTGACCTGGCTGCCAAAACCGCCGGTGGCCATATTGAGGAAAATTTGCCCGCCCACCTTACCGAGGTCGATGGCCCGTGGCGGCACGTCCAGCAGCGCCAGGGCCTGGGCGGGTTCCAGCGGCACACCGGCAGCCTTGGCGAAGTCGTTGGCGGTGCCCAAGGGCATCAGCACCAGGCTGGCGTCGGTTTTGGCCTGGGCCATGGCTTCGGCCACATCACGCAAGGTACCGTCGCCGCCGCCGGCGATGATATGGGTGTAGCCGTCGGTGAGGGCTTCATTGACCAGGCGCTGGGCGTCACCGCCCTCCCACGTCACCCGCACCGCCAGCTCGCCGCCCTGCTCGCGCCGGGCCTTCACGGCATCGCGCACATCCTCGTTGAGGGCTTGCTTGCCATGGAGGATCAACAGTGCCTTGGGGGTGGTCATGGGTGGGTTACTCCTGGATTCAAAGGTGCTTGAAGGATGTGGACCTTTGGCGAGGAGAAAAAAGCCATGGAATGGGAAAATAATTGGATGACTGAGTACCTATCCGTTTTTTAGGTAACGGCCACTACTTTTGGATCCTTCCAAAAGTGACCCGCTGTAAGAGCGGAACCATAGGTAGTCGTTACCGCAGGAATGGATATGTACGCCGAGCAAAGCCCACAGTCAGCTCTTATGCAGCTTACTCATCAACTGCGCCTCAGCCTGCGTCAACCCACACGACTGCGTCAGCTCATCCACCGTAGCCCCCATCCCCACCAACTTGGCGGCCTGGGCAAACGACAGACTCGAGGGATCCCGCTGCTCAATCTGCGCCAGCTTATCCGGGATCGGCGCAAGGATCGCGCGCAGTTCATGCACCTCATCCCCAACCTTTACCGCACTCTGCTGGTAATGATCGACTCGCTTTACCAACTCAAGCACGCGCCGGTCACGCACAGCATCGCGCTCAGCCTGCTGCAACAACAACTCGCGTTGCTGGCGCACATAGCGCAGCAGGAATGCCAACGTCCCGGCCCACAACAGGGCCAGGACAATTACCGCTGCTTCAAGAAACAATCAGATGTTCTCCAGATCCGACCATTCTTCTTCGCTCATCATCTTGTCCAGCTCAACCAGAATCAGCAGTTCGCCGTTCTTGTTGCACACGCCCTGGATGAACTTGGCGGACTCTTCGTTACCCACGTTCGGCGCGGTTTCAACTTCGGATTGGCGCAGGTAGACCACTTCGGCCACGCTATCGACCATGATCCCGACCACTTGCTTGTCGGCCTCGATGATGACGATACGCGTATTGTCGTTGACTTCGGTCGGCACCAGGCCGAAACGCTGGCGGGTGTCGATCACCGTCACCACGTTGCCGCGCAGGTTGATGATGCCCAGCACGTAGCTCGGTGCACCCGGTACCGGGGCAATCTCGGTGTAGCGCAGCACTTCCTGCACGCGCATCACGTTAATGCCATAGGACTCGTTGTCCAGTTTGAAGGTAACCCATTGCAGGATCGGATCATCCAAACCTTGTGCGGACGCTGACTTGTTCATACCCCTGACCCCTTCAAATGCCGTTTTACACGGCGTGTGTGCTTCGCTGACCGCATTCACATGCGGCCCTTATTGTTCAATCAACTGCGTTTAGTTATTGGCATCGACTTGGCGGCGCCACTGGCGATCAACTCGGCCAGTTCGGAAACATCAAGCAACGCGCACATGTGTTCAATCACGGTGCCCGCCAGCCAAGGCCGTTGACCCCGATGGCTGCGCCATTTGATTTCGTTCGGGTCCAGGCGCAACGAGCGGCTGACTTGATGCACGGCCAGCCCCCACTCGTAGCCCTGCACCGAGATCACGTATTGCAAGCCCTGGCGGAAGTCGTCGCGGTAACGGTCAGGCATGACCCAGCGCGCGGTATCGAGGACTTTCAGGTTGCCGGCCTGGCTGGGCAGGATGCCGAGAAACCACTCCGGTTGCCCGAACAGTGGCGTCAGTTCCTGGCCTTCCAGTGAATAAATCGAGCCCAGGCACACCAGCGGCACCGCCAGGGTCAACCCGGCGACGTCGAACAGCAGGCATTCAAACGGCTCTGCAGCCCAGCTCGGGCGGCCATCACCGGTCACCGGCGGCGGCGTGATGCTCGGTGGCAGGTGCACTTCCACCACCGGCTCGAGCACGACGGGCGCAACCACCACAGGCGCGGTCACAACCGGCGTAATCGGCACCACGACCTGCGCATCTCGGGCTTGCTCTTCCAGCACCGCCAACTGGAATTCATCCAGCAAGGCCACTGGT
Organism: Pseudomonas sp. 58 R 12; assembly: GCF_900005865.1. Taxonomy (NCBI): domain Bacteria; kingdom Pseudomonadati; phylum Pseudomonadota; class Gammaproteobacteria; order Pseudomonadales; family Pseudomonadaceae; genus Pseudomonas; species Pseudomonas sp. 58 R 12. The sequence goes on along the minus strand of NZ_CVTP01000028.1, from coordinate 5,045 downwards.
TCGACAGCCGGCTCCAGCACCAGGATCGGTTCCGGCAGTTCTTGCGCGGTCGCATCCTGCAGCAAGGCATCCAGGTAGGATTCCAGTGCCAGTTGCGGCCGGGTCTTGAGTTTGGTGGGCCGGTTCATCACGCCACCTGCGCCACAAGCTGCTGGGACAGCAGGTGCTTGAGCAATGCGCGGTAGGCAAGGACGCCACGGCTCTTGCCGTCGAACTGCGACGGTGTGAGGCCTGCACGGCTGGCGTCACGCAGGCGCGTGTCCACCGGGATGTAGCCGTTCCAGATGGCCTCCGGATAGGCATCGCGCAATACGCGCAGGGTGCCGAGGGACGCTTGGGTGCGACGGTCGAACAAGGTCGGCACGATGCTGTACGGCAGCGCCTGTTTGCGCGAGCGGTTGATCATCGCCAGAGTGCTGACCATGCGCTCCAGGCCTTTAACCGCCAGGTGTTCAGTCTGCACCGGGATCACCAGTTGCTGGCTGGCTGCCAGGGCGTTCACCATCAACACGCCAAGCAACGGCGGGCTGTCGATGATCGCGTAGTCGAAGTCTTGCCACAGTTGCGCCAGGGTCTTGGCGATCACCAGGCCCAGCCCGCTCTGCCCCGGCGACTGGCGCTCCAGGGTGGCCAGGGCGGTGCTGGAGGGCAGCAGGGAAATGCTTTCGTTGCTGGTAGGCAGCAGCAGTTGGCCCGGCAAATCGGCCGGCACGCTGCCTTTATGCAGGAACAGGTCGTAGTTGCTGTGTTCCAGCGCATCCGGGTCGTAGCCGAAATAGCTGGTCATGGAGCCGTGAGGGTCCAGGTCCACCACGACCACACGCTTGCCCGCCTCAGCGAGCAAACCGGCTAAGGCGATGGAGGTGGTGGTCTTGCCGACTCCACCTTTTTGATTGGCAACTGCCCAGACTCTCATTCGGTTGGTTCCTCCCGGCGGGCACAGGCGCGACCGAGACATTGCATAGGGTTATTGAGCCGGCGACGGAGAATTGACGGCACTCTGACGAACCGGCGGCTTTGCAGGTGCCGGTGCAGTTTGTGTGCCAGCCCGCTTCAACGCCGCATCCGGAGTTGCATTGGCAGTGCCGGTACCGGTCAGGCTGCGGCGCACATCCAGGTTGCGCGACACCACCAGCACCACCCGACGATTGCGTGCGCGGCCTTCTACCGTGGCGTTATTCGCCACCGGCTGGAACTCGCCGTACCCTACCGACGCCAGGCGCCCGGGGTTCACGCCCTGCATCGCGAGCATGCGCACGATGCTCGACGCCCGTGCTGCCGAAAGCTCCCAGTTGGTCGGGTACTGCGCGGTGGCGATCGGGAAATTGTCGGTAAAGCCTTCAACGTGGATCGGGTTTTCGAACGGCTTCAGAATCGTCGCCACCTTGTCGATGATGGTGAATGCCTGGTCGCTGGGCATCGCATCGGCACTGGCAAACAGCAGGCTGGAATTAAGCTCGATCTCCACCCACAACTCATTGCCACGCACGGTCATCTGGTTGGAACTGATCAAGTCGCCAAACGCGGCACTGATGTCGTCGGCGATGCTTTTCAGCGGATCGCTGGTGCCACCGACGCCGGCAGCGGTTTCATCGCTATCGTTGACCAGCGGCTTGGCCGGGGTCACGGTCTTGGGCCGTTCTTCGCCGATCGGGATCGGCTTGAGGGCGCGGTCGGCGTCGTTGAACACGCCAATCAGCGCCTGGGAAATGACTTTGTACTTGCCTTCGTTAATCGACGAGATCGAGTACATCACCACGAAAAACGCGAACAGCAAAGTGATGAAGTCCGCGTAGGACACCAGCCACCGTTCGTGGTTGACGTGTTCTTCAGGCTCGCGACGACGACGGCTCATAATCGATATCTCCCATCAATCCATGAAGCCCTGGAGCTTCAATTCGATGGAACGCGGGTTCTCGCCCTCGGCAATCGACAGAATGCCTTCGAGCAACATTTCGCGGTAACGCGACTGGCGCATGGCAATCGACTTGAGCTTGCTGGCCACCGGCAACAACACCAGGTTGGCACTGGCCACACCGTAGATGGTGGCGACAAATGCCACGGCAATACCGCTGCCCAGTTGCGACGGATCGGCGAGGTTGCCCATCACGTGGATCAGGCCCATCACCGCACCGATGATGCCGATGGTCGGCGCGTAGCCGCCCATGCTTTCATAGACTTTGGCGGCGTTGATGTCGCGGCTTTCCTGGGTGTAGAAATCCACTTCCAGGATGCTGCGGATCGCTTCCGGCTCGGCGCCGTCCACCAGTAATTGCAGGCCTTTGCGCGCGTAGCTGTCGGGCTCCGCATCGGCCACGCCTTCCAGGCCCAGCAGGCCTTCCTTGCGTGCGGTGAGGCTCCAGTTGACCACGCGGTCGATGCCGCCTGGCAGGTCCACGCGAGGCGGGAAAATGATCCATATCAGAATCTGCATGGCGCGCTTGAACGAGCTCATGGGCGATTGCAGCAACGCCGCGCCCACGGTGCCACCGATCACGATCAGCGCCGCCGGGCCGTTGGCCAGGGCGCCGAGGTGGCCGCCCTCAAGGTAGTTGCCGCCGATAATCGCGACAAACGCCATGATGATGCCGATCAGGCTCAAGACATCCATCAGAGGCAAGCCTCCACCAGATGCTTGCCAATGTCGTCCAGGCTGTAGACCGCGTCGGCCAGGTCCGCTTTGACGATGGCCATGGGCATGCCATAGATCACACAGCTGGCTTCGTCCTGGGCCCAGATGGCGCTGCCGCCCTGCTTGAGCAGGCGCGCGCCTTCACGGCCGTCGGCGCCCATGCCGGTGAGCACCACCGCCAGAACTTTGTCGCCGTAGGACTTGGCGGCCGAACCAAAGGTGATATCCACGCACGGCTTGTAGTTCAGGCGCTCATCGCCCGGCAGGATTTTGATCGCACCACGGCCATCCACCATCATCTGCTTGCCACCCGGGGCCAGCAGCGCCAGGCCAGGACGCAGGATGTCGCCATCCTCGGCTTCCTTGACGCTGATGCGGCACAGCTTGTCCAGGCGCTCGGCAAAGGCCTTGGTGAAGGCGGCAGGCATGTGCTGGATCAACACGATCGGCGCCGGGAAATTGGCCGGCAGTTGGGTCAATACGCGTTGCAGGGCAACCGGGCCGCCCGTGGACGTACCAATAGCGACCAGCTTGTAGGCTTTACGCTTAGGTGCAGGCGAATGCGCACTTGGCGCAGACGCACGTGCCGGCATCACCGCAGGCCGTGCAACCGGGGCCGGGGCCGGAGCTGGGCGACTGAATGAGGAACTAGCGGGTGCAGCAGGGGCCACCACCGGTGCAGGCGCTGGCGCGCTGAATAAGCTGCGACGGTTACTGCGCGAAATGCTGTGCACCTTCTCGCACAGCATCTGCTTGACCTTCTCAGGATTGCGCGAGATGTCTTCGAAATTCTTCGGCAAGAAGTCCACTGCGCCAGCGTCCAACGCGTCGAGGGTCACTCGGGCGCCTTCGTGGGTCAGCGAGGAGAACATCAATACCGGGGTCGGGCAGCGTTGCATGATGTGCCGAACTGCCGTGATGCCATCCATCATCGGCATCTCGTAGTCCATGGTGATCACGTCCGGTTTCAACGCAATGGCTTGATCAATCGCCTCTTTACCGTTGGTGGCCGTGCCGACCACCTGGATCGTTGGATCAGCGGAAAGAATTTCCGAGACGCGGCGACGGAAGAAACCCGAATCGTCCACCACCAGGACCTTGACTGCCATAAACACTCCGTTAGGCGGGGCGGGCTAACCGCCCTGCCCCACCAGAATCAAATACGCCGAGCGGCGTAACGCTTGAGCATGCTCGGAACATCGAGAATCAGCGCGATCCGACCGTCACCGGTGATGGTCGCACCCGACATGCCCGGGGTTCCCTGCAGCATTTTGCCCAAAGGCTTGATGACCACCTCTTCCTGGCCAACCAACTGATCGACGACAAAGCCGATACGCTGGGTGCCCACGGAGAGAATCACCACATGGCCTTCGCGCTGCTCTTCATGGGCAGCCGAAGCGACCAGCCAGCGCTTGAGGTAGAACAGTGGCAACGCCTTGTCGCGCACAATCACCACTTCCTGGCCGTCCACCACGTTGGTGCGCGACAGGTCGAGGTGGAAGATCTCGTTGACGTTGACCAGCGGGAAGGCGAAGGCCTGGTTGCCCAGCATCACCATCAGGGTCGGCATGATCGCCAGGGTCAACGGCACCTTGATGACGATCTTCGAGCCCTGGCCCTTGGTCGAGTAGATGTTGATCGAGCCGTTGAGCTGGCTGATCTTGGTCTTCACCACGTCCATGCCCACACCGCGACCAGACACGTCGGAAATCTCGGTTTTGGTCGAGAAGCCCGGGGCAAAGATCAGGTTGTAGCATTCGCTATCGGTCAGGCGGTCGGCGGCGTCCTTGTCCATCACGCCACGCTTGACTGCGATATTGCGCAATATGGCCGGGTCCATGCCTTTGCCGTCATCGGTGATCGACAGCAGGATGTGGTCGCCCTCTTGCTCCGCCGCCAGGATCACCTTGCCGCCACGGGACTTGCCCGAGGCTTCGCGTTCTTCCGGGGTTTCGACGCCGTGGTCGACGGCGTTGCGCACCAAGTGGACCAGCGGGTCGGCCAGGGCCTCGACAAGGTTCTTGTCGAGGTCGGTTTCTTCACCCACCAGTTCCAGGTTGATCTCTTTCTTCAACTGGCGCGCCAAGTCGCGAACCAGGCGCGGGAAGCGGCCGAAGACTTTCTTGATCGGCTGCATCCGCGTTTTCATCACGGCGGTCTGCAGGTCGGCAGTCACCACATCCAGGTTCGACACGGCCTTTTGCATGGCTTCATCGCCGCTGCTCAGGCCCAGGCGCACCAGGCGATTACGCACCAGTACCAGTTCGCCGACCATGTTCATGATGTCGTCCAGGCGTGCGGTATCAACGCGCACGGTGGTTTCGGCTTCACTGGCAGGCTTCTCGGCAACCGGTGCCGCTGCAGCACGTGCAGGCGCCGGAGCGGCGGCCGGTGCGGGCGCAGGCTTGGCGGC